>DATDLS010000249.1:0-16728 GCA_036519195.1 Occallatibacter sp.
AGAACCGCCAGAGAAGCAATCGGCGCATGAGCCCGATTCCGAGGCGAATTGCCGTCGGTCACCCTCAATATCCTTTTCCAAAAAGGGTTGAATCTGTTCAAAACCCGCGCACAAGTTCTCATTCCACCGGCTTAGAACTGCGGCGAGTCGAGAGCTCATTTGTATCCGCCCGGTTCCTTTGTTATGATTAGCTCAGAGATGAGTAGTGCCTTCCACAGCCGCACCTGTTGTCGCCTGTCGAACATTTTCGACGGGTGTGCAAATTAGTCTCTGATCCCAGCACAATTGATCTAGAAGACAAGCCCGTCGCTGAGTAGCCGGGCTTGCAGTTATTTGGCTTAGGCATTCAGCACATCCCTTTCAGGCAAAGAGGTCTGCAATGCCGGTAGCCCTAAGCAATAGTACGGTCCAGCTTTCGACCACGAGCGAATTCTCGCCGAGCTTGGCGAGCCCGCCACGGCTCAGCCATTTGCGGCTGCTTGAAGCCGAGAGCATTCACATTCTGCGCGAAGTGGCTTCTGAATTCGAGCGGCCGGTGATGCTTTACTCCATCGGCAAAGATTCCTCCGTGATGCTGCGACTGGCACAGAAGGCCTTTTTTCCCGGTCCCCTTCCCTTTCCGCTACTTCATATCGACACTGGCTTCAAGTTTAAAGAGATGCTCACGTTCCGCGATGAAATGGCGCGCAGCGTTGGTGCCGATCTGCTGGTCTGGCGCAACGAACCGGCGATTGCCGCAGGAACGAATCCGATCACGCTGGACACCAGGCGTTGCTGCGGATTGCTTAAGACACAGGCGCTGCTAGATGGTCTGCGTCACTATAACTTTGACGCAGCCTTTGGCGGGGCGCGGCGCGATGAAGAAAAGTCGCGCGCCAAGGAACGTATCTATTCGTTCCGCGACAGCGCCGGCCAGTGGGACCCGAAGAACCAGCGCCCCGAGCTTTGGAACCTGTACAACGCGCGCATTCATCCGGGGGAAAGCATTCGCGTATTTCCTCTTTCCAACTGGACCGAGATGGATGTGTGGCAATATATCCACGAGGAAAATATTCCGGTGGTCGATCTCTACTTTGCCAGAGAGCGGCCCATGTATGTGCGCGGCGACGCGCTGCTGCCGATTGAGCAGGATTTTGTCGCGCAGCTCGGAGAGAAGCCGCAGTTGGTCAAATCGCGGCTGCGCTCTTTGGGATGCAGCCCTTGCACTGGTGCGATTCGCTCGGATGCGGATACGATTCCAGCCATCATTGCGGAACTGCTCTCCTTCCGTTCCTCGGAGCGCGCTAACCGCGCTATCGACCACGACCAGGAAGGCTCGATGGAGATCAAGAAGCGGGAGGGCTACTTCTAGATGCTGGCTTTGGCGACCCCTAACTTTTCAATTGATGAATTCCTCGCGCAGGAACGAGAGAAGGATCTGCTGCGCTTCTCAACAGCCGGCAGCGTGGACGATGGAAAATCTACCCTCATCGGCCGCCTGCTGTACGACACGCAGTCCGTCTATGACGACCAACTGAGCTCCATTCAGGGCAAGGGCACAACAGCTCCGGGACAAATCGATTTTGCCCTGCTGACAGACGGCCTGCGGGCGGAACGCGAACAGGGCATCACCATTGATGTTGCATATCGATATTTCTCCACTCCGCGCCGCAAATTCATCATTGCGGACACGCCGGGGCATGAGCAATACACGCGGAATATGGCCACCGGCGCATCCACTGCCGATGCCGCCGTGGTACTCATTGACGCCAGCAAAGGCGTGTTGATCCAGTCGCGCCGTCATGCTTACATTGCTTCTCTGCTGCGGGTACGCCACGTTCTTGTCGCCGTGAACAAGATGGACCTGATCGGTTACGCTCAAGCGCGCTTCCGCGCAATTGAGCGCGATTTCAGCGCCGTGCTCGATCAGATCGCAGCCGATACGGGTAACCCGGTCGAGGCTATCTTCGTCCCGGTCAGCGCGTTGGCCGGGGACAACATCGTTCATAGTTCGGCCGCGATGCGCTGGTACGACGGACCTTCGCTTCTTGAACTGCTCGAATCGCTGCCGACCTCGCAAGATACGCGCACCGCTCCGTTTCGATTTCCGGTACAGCGCGTCCTTCGTCCGGATCACACGTTCCGCGGCTTTGCCGGACAGATTGCTTCAGGGACCGTTCGGCCAGGTGACATGATTACCGTGCTTCCTTCTGGCAGAAGCGCCGAGGTTGAGCGCATCGTTACCTGGGACGGCGATCTGAGCGAGGCGCGGGCGCCCCTTTCCGTAAGCCTGGTCTTGAATCGGGAGCTTGATATCAGCCGCGGCGACCTACTGGTATCAGCACAAACGCCTGCAACCATCGCCCGGCGCATTATGGCTGCGCTGGTGTGGATGGATCAGCGTCCGCTTGATTGCAGCCGGCGGTATCTGCTGAAGCACACCAGCCAAACCGTTCCAGCTTTCGTTGCAGCCATCGATCATCGCACCGACATCGGCACATTGATGCACGAGCCTGCAGAAACGCTGGAGATGAACGGCATTGGCGTTGCTACACTCAACCTGCTCCGTCCGATCGCTTTCGATCCTTATGGCCAAACCCGGTCGACAGGCGCCTTCATCCTGATTGATCCGGAGTCGAATGCCACCGTCGCGGCCGGGATGATTCACTCGGCGCATAGCTCTGCGATCGCGCAAGAGGCGGCAAACCCGCTCGTGACGGGGCCAGTCACCAGCGAGGAACGGGCCGCACAGTGGGGACATCGCGGAGGGCTTCTGGAGCTGAGCGGTCGCGCTGAACTCATCAATCAGATCGAGCGTTCGCTGCTCCAAGCCGGCGCAGTAACTACTCGCATCGATACCGCACATGAGATCTTTAAATCGCGCCCCGGGCTGCTTGAATCGCTGATTAACCTTAAGATCGAAGCGGGCGTTCTGGCACTGATCGTGGTTGCCTCCGACAGCGACAAGCTGATCGCGCGCGCCAACACTCATCAGATCGCCATTCAGGTCACAGACCCCTTGTTGGCCATTTCCGCCATTAACAAACTGCTGGAGCGAGCCGGCATTCTGGCCGCTGCGGGAAAGGGAGGCACGCAATGAATACGACTGAAATCCATACACAGGTAAATGAAAAGCTTGACGCGGTGCGCGCAATCCTGGAGGGCGCAATCAACGGGGCACACGATGTTTGCCTTACCTGCAGCTTCCAGGCAGAGGATGTCCTGCTGACCAAACTGGCCATCAAGCTGGATGAAAACCTTCCCATCCTTTTTCTCGACACGGGGTATCACTTCGCTGAGACCTACGCCTATCGCGATCGCATCGCGGCCGAGTGGCAGCTGAATCTGATCAATCTTCTTCCGGAAAAAACTGTGCCTGAGCAGGAGGCCGAGCACGGGCTGCTCTATCAATCCGCGCCCGACCAATGCTGCAAGCTGCGCAAGGTTGAGCCACTGTTCAAGGCGGTGGGCGGATACCGGGTCTGGCTTACAGGATTGCGGCGCGAGCAGGCGCGGAGCCGCACGGCGCTTGAAGAATCGGCCCGGTTCACGCTTCCCGGCGGTAAGCAAGTGCTCAAGCTGGCTCCGCTGGCCGCATGGACAACGCGCGATGTATGGTATGCCTGCGAGCAGCTCGTTATTCCACAGCTGCCGCTCTACGAGCGCGGCTACACCTCCATTGGCTGTGAGCCTTGCACTTCTCTTCCCCTCGATCCCAGTGATCCTCGTTCGGGGCGTTGGGCGGGCCACAAGGTGGAGTGCGGAATTCACATCGAAGCGGCACCGGCACGATAGCTACGCCCGCCCTTAAGGAAGACAGATGCAGTACCTCATCGGATTCATCATCGCGCTGTTCATCGCGCTCACCGGCGTCGGCGCTGGGACGATCACCGTTCCGATCCTGGTGCTGTTTCTCAAGGTGCCTGCGCCCATCGCGGTCGGCATCGGGCTGACATTTTCAGCAGCCATCAAGCTGATTCTGGTTCCCGCGCAGATCGCGCGCCGCAATGTTTCATGGCGTACACTCGGCCTTATGCTTCTGGGCGGAGCGCCGGGCGTCCTTATCGGCTCGCTCTTCCTGAAGCATCTGGTGACCGTCGGATCGCAGAACGTCCTGAATGCACTTCTAGGCGCAATCCTGATCATTACCGCAAGCTGGCAGATCCTTTTCTCGTTTCGTCCGATGAAGCAAAATGCGGACGCCGAAGACCGCAGCGGACTGCTTCCCTGGTTGATGCTCCCGGTGGGAGCTGAAGTCGGATTTTCTTCCGCGGGAGCCGGCGCCCTGGGCAGTGCAGCATTGCTCGGCCTGACTCCATTAATTCCGGCCGAGGTGGTCGGCACGGATATCGCTTTTGGCTTTGTGGTGTCGCTGATCGGCAGCGGCGCGCACTGGTTTTCGAACGCTTCGGATCCGCACCTGCTCATGCAGCTGATCGCCGGCGGGATCGCTGGTGCGATTGGCGGGACGCTGCTCAGCGCCCGTGTGCCACGACGGCCGTTGCGCTTCGCACTATGGATCTGGCTGCTGATTCTCGGCGGTCAATTCCTTTTCAACAGCTACCAGGTCTGGTCCGCTCCCCACAAACAAGCCGCTAGCCACGTCGAAACCATTCACTGAAATGGCAGCGGCGAGCTTCGATCCGCAGTTCCGGTGACCGAAAGCAACGGAATTGCCGCGTTTGCCGTGGAACAGGTGTCGAGAACGCTTTCACCGGGCAGGTTGGGGGCAATATTCTCCTTTGATTCCAGCTCGTAAGTTAGGACTCCTGCCAGAGTGCGGAGATGCCGAATCCGTGTACAGAATCCAGCTGCGAGAGAGTCTTGAGGATGAGCAGATCGAGCGCGCCCTGCAGGTCATTGTTTGCCACATGAAAACTCGCAGCCTGGATAGCGAGAGGACGAGAGAACGCAGCGCCGACATACCCTGCATGTCAAGCGAGAGCAGGCAACGCTAAAGACGATTCCTTCCATGCTGTCCAGCATCCAGCCGGCAAACGTGGCCACAAAGGCGGTTCGCTCCTGACCCGACAGTCGGCCGATCCAAGGGCCACCGTCGGACACCGAGTCGTCTTCAGTGGATTTGCTCGTCGGAATGGCGTGCATCATTGAGCGCCTTCACCGCGATCGGATTTGACAGCTGCCGGAGCAGCATCGCCCCAGCCGCCGCCCCCCGGGGTTTGCAAACGAATGCGGTCTCCTTTGCGGGCATGAAAACTGCACTTGGATGGAAGAACGCGCAGGTGGCCTTCGGCGTCGATAAGCGCTGCGTTCCCGCTTGCTCCGGCAGTCCCTCCGGCAAGACCGTAGGGCGGGAACTTCCCCCGGTCGCAGATCAGCGTGACCTGGGCGTCGGCGAGAAGCTCGATTTCGCGCACTAGGCCATCCCCTCCCCGAAATTGCCCCCCACCGCCGGACGAGCGGCGATAGCCATAGGAACGGATGCGAAACGGATAGGCATATTCAAGGGCTTCGATGGGCGTGTTCAGTGAATTGGTCATATGACAGTGCACACCGGAGATTCCATCCATGCCCGGGCGCGCACCCATGCCGCCGGCCGTGGTTTCGTAGTAGGTAAACGGCTGATTGGAGCGCGGATCCATTCCACCGATGGTTAAATTGCTCATCGTTCCGTAGCTGGCCGCCGGGACTCTTCCTGGTGCGGCTTGTGCAAGGGCCTTCAACAACACATCGACAATACGCTGGGACGTTTCCACATTGCCGCCGGCCACGGCAGCAGGTGGTTGCGCATTCACAACGGTTCCCTGCGGGGCGAGCACTTTCACCGGATACATGAGCCCGGCGGTTGCGGGAGCATCCGGACCCAGGAGGCAGCGCAGAACGTAAAAGCAGGCCGAATAAGTGATTGCGTAGACCGCATTGACGCTGCCGATCACCTGCGGAGACGACCCGGCAAAGTCGATGGAGACGGTCTCGGCAACCGGATCGAGCTGAAGTGATACGGCAATGCGGATCGGCTGATCGCTGACACCGTCATCGTCAAGGAAGTCCTCTGCGGTAAACGTGCCCGCAGGCAGCTTGCGCAGCGTGGCGCGCATGAGACGATCCGAGTACTGAAGCAACTGCTCGGCTAGCGCCTCCAGAGTCCCCAGTCCATACTTCTGCACCATCTCATGCAGCCGGCGCTCGCCAACCTGACAGGCACCAATCTGTGCCGCCAGATCGCCTTCGCGCTCCACCGGCGTGCGCACGTTGAGCAGGATGAGCGAGAGAACCTCGCGGTCGATGCTGCCGCCGCGCACGATGCGTATGGGCGGAATACGAAGTCCTTCCTGGAAGATCTCGCGTCCCGGCCCCATCGAACCGGCAAAGGTTCCTCCAACGTCCGAATGGTGCGCGCGTGCGGCAACATAGAGGACCGGCCGGGGCAGGTTCTCGACAAACACCGGAAGAACGAGCGTGATGTCAGGCAGATGCGTTCCACCGGCGTAGGGATCGTTCAAGATGGCCACGTCGCCCCGCTCCAGAGACAGGGTCTGGACCGCGACTTTGACCGACATGGGCATGGAGCCCAGATGCACCGGCATGTGGTCGCCCATGGCGATGACCCTGCATTGGGCGTCAAACACCGCACAGGAGTAGTCACGACGCTCCTTGATGTTTGGTGAGATGGAGGTGCGGCGAAGTGCGGCGCCCATCTCCTCAGTGATGGAGTGCATGGAACTTTGGAAGATTGCCAGGGCAATCGGATCGGAGGTGCTTGTCGCGTCTGCCATCAATGGACCTCAATGACCAGGTTATCGAGCGCGTCGGTGCGCAGCCGGTCGCCTGGTGGAACGATGGTTGCGGAGCTGTACTCGGTGACGATCGCCGGACCGAAGAACGAGTCGCCGGGATTGAGAGCGGAACGATCGTAGACAGGCGTGTCGTAGATTCTTCCCTCGAAGAGGACGGGCTGATGTGCGCGCATGGCTTGGCTTCCATCGCCTTCAGAGACAGACTTGCGGAGCGGGTTGAAAGGCTCGCCGGCAGCAACCATGCGAATGCGTGCATTCACAATCTCCACTGCCTGGCCTTCCCTTGCAAAGCCATAACGGCGGCGATGGAGATCGTGAAAGGCAGCCAGAAAGTCAGCGGTGAAAGGGATATTCAGTTCGTATCCCTGGCCTCGATAGCGAAGATCGACAGAACGCACGACCGTTCCTTCCAGTTTGTCGGCACGAAACTCGGCGTGCCCGCGCTCTTCCAGAGCGGCAAACACATCATCAAGATCGGCATCGGCAGGGAGCATGACAGTGCGCGAGAAATCGCGAACGGCATCGGCCAGCAAGATGCCTACGGCGGAAAGCGCGCCGGGCAGCGCGGGAACCAGCACACGCGGAATGCGCAGCGCGTGAGCGAGTGAACAGGCATGGAGCGGACCGCCCCCGCCGAAGGCAACCAGAGTGAAGTCATGCGGGTCGTAGCCGCGCTCGACGGAGATGACGCGAATCGCCTTTTCCATTGAGGTTTCAACGAGGCGAAGAATGCCGGCTGCAAACTGTTCTACCGTGGCGATGGACTGGCGCGCCTTCTCCATGTATGCCAAAGTACGTTCCCGATCCAGATGCACAGCGCCGCCCAGGAAGCTTCCCGAATGGAGCCGGCCCAATACCAGATTTGCGTCTGTAACCGTAACCTGTTCGCCACGGCCGAAACAAACCGGCCCGGGTGAGACGCCTGCCGATTCCGGGCCTACGCGCAACATGCCTCCGGCGTCAAAACCTGCCAGCGATCCGCCGCCCGCGCCGGCAGTATGAATGTCGAGCGTAGGGATACTGATCGGCACACCCGAGACAATGGCCTCGGAGGTAATTTGCGGGCCGCCGGTTGCCGCGTCGACGAGGCAGACGTCGGTCGATGTACCGCCCATGTCAAAGCCGATGATGCGGTCGAAGCCAGCCAGCCGGGCCATCTGGTAAGCTCCCATGACTCCGCCGGCTGGGCCCGAGAGCATGGTACGGACCGGCTCTTCGGCAGCAAGGCGGGCCGAAATGGTGCCTCCTGAAGACTGCATTACGTCGATCCTGCCATGAAACTCACGGTCAATATTCGAAACCAGGCTCTGCATGTAATCGCCGACGACCCGGGACAGATAAGCGTTGGCAACGACGGTGGAGGCGCGCTCATATTCGCGAAACTCGGGCAAAATGCGATGAGAGATGGAGACAGGAACGCCGATCTTCTGAAGCGCCTCGGAGACGGCCCGCTCATTGACCGGATTGGCGAAGGCGAAAAGCAGCGAGACTGCGACCGCCTCCGCGCGCGATGCCCGAATTCGCTCTGCGAGCTGGGCGAGGGAGAGCGCGTCGGGCACTTCGAGAAGCTCGCCTTCTGCGCCGATGCGTTCCTCTACCCCGAAGCGAAGATCGGCGGGAACGAGGCAGTCGGGCGCGGGCTGAAACCAGTCGTAGAGCCTGGCGCGCGCCTGGCGACCGATGGCGATGGTGTCTTCAAAGCCGGCCGTAGTCACAAAGGCAACGCGCGCGCCCTTGCGCTCGAGCATGGCGTTCGTGCCAACGGTGGTGCCGTGGCGCACGTTCAGCTGTCCCTGTGCATTGATGCGCCGCAAGGCTCCAAGCACTGCCTGACCGGGGTCTGATGGAGTTGAAAAGACCTTGAGGACCCGAAGTTTTCCGCCGTCAAAATACACGCAGTCGGTGAACGTACCACCGGTATCAATTGCAATTCGCATAAAAGGCTCACCGTTGCGCAAAAAAAACCCGACCGACGGCCGTGATGTTCAAGACCACTGACCATCTTAGCGTTCCTCGACCGGTCCCCGCCGCCTTTGGACGTAAACTGTATTCCGGATGTTAATGTTGAGAAAAAGGACACCTTTGATGAAGCAATGGATCGCGACCGCAGTCCCTCTCCTCTGCGCTTTGTCTGTCGCCGGACAGACTGCTCAGCTTCCCGCTTCCCCCTCGACGGTTGTATGGGGTTACTATTCCGCTAAGGCGAAACCGGTACTCACGGTTCACTCCGGAGACACGATACGCATTCAAACGCTCTCCACATGTGGATCGACGGAGAGGCTGATCGGTGAAGGCGTGGCCCCATCCGATATTCCCAGCTACAACGCGGATATCTATCGGGAGGTGAAGGACAAGGGACCGGGAGGGCACATCCTCACCGGCCCGGTGGACATTGCCGAGGCTGAGCCGGGAGATGTTCTGGAAGTGGATATCTTGAAGATCGATATCGACACTCCGTTTGCCTGCAATGGATTTGGAACAGGGCGCGGCTTCCTGCCGAATGATTATCCATACGGCCGATCGAAGATCATCCCACTGGATCGTGACAAAATGCTTGCTCATTTTGCGCCTGGAATCGATATTCCCCTGCATCCGTTTTTTGGCAGCATGGGGGTTGCGCCGCCAGAGTCCGCAGGGCGTCTGGACAGCGCTCCGCCGTGGATGCATGCGGGCAACATGGACAACAAGGAGTTGGTGGCGGGAACAACGTTGTTCATTCCGGTGCACGCCAAGGGAGCACTGTTTGAGGTGGGCGATGGACATGCCGGCCAGGGCAATGGCGAGGTGGATATCACCGCCATGGAGACCTTTCTGTCGGGAACATTCCGCTTTGTGGTACACAAGGACCAGCATCTTCTGTGGCCTCGGGCCGAAACTCCGACCAGCTACATCAGCATGGGATTCAGCCCTGACCTCAAAGAAGCCACGACGCTTGCGGTCCGCGATATGATCAACTTTCTGGTGGAACAGAAGCACCTGAGCCGCGACGACGCTTATATGCTCACTAGCGTGGCAGTCGACGTGGACATTACCCAGCTTGTGGACGGAAACGTGGGGGTGCATGCCATGTGTCCGAAGGGAATTTTTACCCGATAAATCGGCGAATCGAGAATTCGCCGTTGCCGGGGTTTTGTTTCACTGACTCAACAGTTCTTCACGCTTGAATGGAGATCGCCATGCGCCGTCGTACTTTTCTGGCCACGCTTCCGCTGGCCGCAGTGGGCACCGTTGCATCTGCCAAAGACATCGCCAGCGTACCAGCCAATCCCGCGCTGGACAGCGATCAGTCCCCTGCTCTTCCCGGGTTTCAGCCTGCCGGCGCAGAGCGCTTTGTTCGCCCGGATGTGCACGCCGGCGATCGCCCGTCGGGCGCCAGTTTCTCTTCACGCTCGCCGGCTCTGGGCTGCTCAGGAGCTGCGGGAACGGCACATCCGCTGGCCACGCAGGCAGCCATTGAAATGCTCAAGCGCGGCGGCTCCGCAGTGGATGCGGCCATCGCCGCCAACGCTCTGCTGGGGTTTGTCGAACCTGTCAGCTCCGGCCTGGGCGGCGACTGCTTTGCCTTTGTCTGGGACCCCAAAACGAACAAGCTGGAAGGCATGGCCAGTTCCGGCCGGTCTCCGAAATCGCTTTCGCTGGAGACCGCACGCGCCCGCGCGAAGAATGGCGTGCTGCCCACGCTTGGCGCGGTCACTGTGTCCACGCCGGGTGCGCTCGATGGCTGGTGGACGCTGCATCAGCGTTACGGCACCCTGAAATGGGCGGAATTATTCGAACCGGCCATTCATTATTGCGAAGTAGGTGCGCCCAATCCACAGATCATCGGCTGGTACCTCAAGCGCAACATGGCTGCTTTTCTCCGTTCCGGCTCAGGCGTGGAAGAGACGGCCAATGCGGTGGCAACGTACACCCCGGGCGGGATTGCTCCCAACGAATACGACGTGCGCCGCAATCCGGATCTCGCGCGCACCTATCGCATGATCGCCGAGGGCGGACGGGACGTATTCTACGACGGCCCGATTGCCAAAACCATTGACGCTTACTTCAAGCGCATCGGCGGCTGGCTTTCAGCTGAGGATTTGCACGAGCATCACGCCGAATGGGATGAGCCGCTGATCACCAGATACCGTGACATTGACGTCTATGCCATGGCGGCCAATACGCAGGGCCTGGCAACACTGCAGATGCTCAACATCATTGAGCAATTCGACCTGCGCGCATTCGGATTCCAATCGGCAAAATCACTGCATGTGCAGATTGAAGCCAAGCGGCTGGCCTATGAAGACCGCGCGCGCTTTTATGCCGACCCGCACTTTGCAAAGATTCCGATCGACTGGCTCAACTCAAAAGACTATGCCAAACAGCGCGCCGGGCTCATTCGCCTCGATCAAATCCTGGACCCCGTCCATCCGGGTCAGGCGCCCAGCCATGGAGACACCACCTATTTCACTACGGCGGACCGGAACGGCATGATGGTTTCGATGATTCAATCGAATTTTCGCGGAATGGGCTCGGGCCTGGTGGCCGACGGGCTGGGATTCATGTTTCAGGACCGCGGGGAGCTGTTTTCCCTCCAGGATGGCCATCCCAACATTTACGCACCCGGCAAGCGTCCCTTTCAAACCATCATTCCCGGCTTTGCTTCGAAAGACGGCGTGCCATGGCTTGCTTTCGGCGTGATGGGTGGCGACATGCAGCCGCAGGGCCAGACGCAGATTATCGTCAACCGCGTCGATTACGGTCTCGATGTGCAGGCTGCCGGCGACAGCCCACGCTGGCACCACGAAGGTTCATCGCAGACGATGGGAGAAGATCAGCCCAACCTGCCGCCGCGTGGCATTCTGCGCCTTGAGGCCGGCATTCCTGCGGACACACGCAGCGCGCTGATTGCCCTTGGCTGGCCGATGGGCGCAAGCGATGGCGGCTTTGGCCGGTACGAATGCGTTGAAAACCGCAAACAGGGCCGCGATCACGTGTATGCGGCGGCCAGCGAAATGCGTGCCGACGGCGTCGCGCTGGCCTACTGAGCTTCAGGTTCCTGAAGGCCCGTGGGACCAAAGGAAGGCGACTTACGGCAGCTTGGACCAATTCGCGACAGCTTGGACGAAGCGGGGATTGTTCCAGTTGAGGGAAAGCAGTTCAGCGGGCGAACAGATCGAGCCTGACGGCGTCGCCCATTGCTTTATACCCCTCGACAGACGGATGCAAGTGATCGCTGCTGTCAAAGGCAGGCAGCAACTGATCGGGATGCTGCGGGTCGCGTACTACGGCATCGAAGTCGATCACCGCGTCGAAGTGCCCTGCGGCGCGAATCCATTGGTTGACCGCCTGGCGGTCGGCCTCGCTCTCGAGACCTGGATGGTAGTAGGCTGAGCCCACATACGGCGTGATGGTGGCGCCATAGATGCGCAGCCCATGTGCGTGCGCCCGCGCAATCATCTGCTGGTAGGCAGCGATGACGCGTTGGACCAGAGCCGCGTGTTCGGCGGCAGAGGCTTCGGCGCGTTGCGCCAGCGCGCCCAGGTCGTTCACGCCCTCGAACACGATCACCCATCGCACACCTGCCGGCGCCAGCACGTCGCGATCGAAACGCGCCAATGCATTGGGACCCAGGCCATCGGTCAGCAGGTGGTTGCCACCGATGCCCTGGTTTGACACTCCGATGTCGCGGCCTTGGTGGGCTGCTTGCAGCCGTTCGGCCAGCACGTCGGTCCAGCGGTTGTTGCCGTTGGTTGTTGCCCCATGTCCGTCGGTGATTGAGTCTCCCAGAGCCACGATCGAACCTGCTCCCGGCCCAGACCGTACGTCGATCTGCGCGAGCTGGTACCAATGCTCGATTTGCTTTGCATCCATCAGGTTCGCGGCACTGACGAAATCTCCCTGGACGTAGTAGGACGTGGCACGCGAACCAGGATGGCCGGTCTCGCGGCCCGGTGCTCGGTCCAGGTGAAAGGTCACGGCGAGGCTCGACAGCGGAGCCACGGCAAGCTCCAGCGGATCGGAAACAAACTCCGCGCCTGCAGGCACGACCACTTCGGTGCCGCCCGCGAAGGTCAGAGGGCGATCAGTGCTCTCATCAATCGCAGAGGAGGAGGGCATGAGAGCGCGCGCAACATGGACAGAGGTGAAATGGAGCGCTTCGGTTCCGAACGCATTGGACAGATGCACGCGCAAAGCGTCACCGCCGACCGACAGGTGAACGATCTGCCGCAGGGTGAGATCGCGCATCGGGTCCGCCGGCAACGCGTTCTGCGGCTCAGGCACCTGTTGCGAAGCTCCCCAGGATGCCACCCACACCTGGGGGCTGGTGACAGATCGCAGCGCACGCCCGGCCTGGGTTCGCACAGCCACCGCAGCCAGAAGAAAAATTGCAAGGATTTTTAGTGTCCGGTTCATACGGGAAGGTTTACCATGAACGCCTGAAGTAAATCGGTTTTCATGAACGCAACAAGCATACCACCGTGGAGCAGTTCCGTGCCTCTTTCGTTTCGATTGTCGATTTTTTCTCTCGGTTTCTCCTGCATTCTCTGCTCTGCTGCCCTGGCCACAGCGCAGAGTTCGGAAACGCCGCCGCCCGTCACCCTTACAGCCGATCAGGACCACCAGAACATGATGGATCAGCTGGGCATCAAGTCTTTGCGCCCCGGGCCGAGCGGCAACGAAAAGGCGCCCAATCATGCAAACTACGATGAAGCGCAGGCCAATCCTTTCCCCAGCATTCCCGATCCGCTGACGATGAACGACGGACAAAAAGTGACGACCGCGGAGCAATGGTGGAAGCAGCGCAGGCCGGAACTGGTTGAGTTGCTTTCGAAGTACGTGTATGGCCGCGTGCCGGACAACCTGCCGAAGGTCAGCTGGTCAGTGACCGCCGTGGATCACGAAATGCTAGGTTTTACACCGGTGACGGCAAAAGACCTCATCGGCGAGGTCGACAACTCGGCCTATCCGGCGATCAAGGTGCGCATTCACATGACGCTGGTGACACCGGCGAATGCCAAGGGTCCCGTGCCGGTGCTGATGATGTTCGGCCGGGCTGGATTTCCCGCTCCGAACGAGCCTTCGGGCGAGGAGCTGAATCGCATCAATGCTGCATGGAAAGCGCTGCTGGTCGAGCAGGATCCCGCGCTCAAGGACGTGCTTGCGCAGCACCCGGCCTGGGAGCCAGTGAAGGAAACACCGTTTCAATTTCCGCAGCTCAACCAGGATGGGGACCCGCCGAACCCATGGCAGCTGGTCGCAGCCGGCTGGGGCTTTGTGCAGTTGGATCCGGCCAGCGTGCAGGCGGATAATGGCGCGGGCATCACGCGCGGCATCATTGGACTGGTGAACAAAGGACAGCCGCGCAAGCCGGAGGATTGGGGCGCCCTGCGGGCGTGGGCCTGGGGAGCGGGGCGCGGGCTCGATTACCTGGAGACCGACCCGGCCGTGGATGCCAAGCACGTAGGGATCGATGGTGTATCGCGCTATGGCAAGGCAACACTGGTGACCATGGCCTTCGATCAGCGCTTTGCCATGGCGCTGGTCGGTTCATCCGGAAAGGGTGGGGCCACCTTGTTGCGGCGCAATTTTGGCGAAGCCGTAGAGAGCCTGACCGGAGGCGAATACTACTGGATGGCAGGCAATTTCATGAAGTACGGGGCTTCAGAGGCGACCTTCGGCGCCAAGACTCCCGGTGATCTTCCCGTCGACTCCAATGAGTTGATCGCTCTGTGTGCGCCACGGCTCACTTTCATCAGCTACGGCGCTCCGGAGAAGGGCGACGCCAAATGGCTGGACCACGAAGGCAGCTTCATGGCCACCGTAGACGCCAGCCGCGTCTACACGCTGTTGGGCGCCAAGGGTCTTGATGTGGAAGGCGATTACCGAACCGCGAAGATGCCGGCGGTGAACCAAGGGCTGCTTACCGGCCAACTGGCATGGAGGCAGCATGATGGCGGCCATACGGACGCTCCCAACATGAAATGGTTTATTCAATGGGCGAACCCTCTGATCGGCCATCAACCAGTGCAGTAGCGATCGTTCAATCGGGAAATGCATCCGGGAATGGATGGTGCAGGAAGGGGCGGGGCAGGAAGGGCTGGATCAGCGAATCAGTGGATCAGTCAATCCGCCCCTCGTGGACCGCTCACTGGCTGGGGACCTCTCTCGATTCACGTGGCCCCATTTGTCGTGCCCGAGGTTCATACGCCGGCAACGACTTCTTTTGGGCTCGCAACTTGACAGTCCTCCCCTCCCTAATTAAAGGAAGGAGATTCCGACCGGACTCAGAGAGTCCCTCGGTAGGTTCCTGCTGCTGGCCCCATTCGAGCAGGGCTCACTTCCCAGGCGATCCGGGCCTCGCCGGCCCTTGGGTACTCGACAAACCTGGTTTTCCAGCACAAGAACTGGGGTTATCGTTCCTGCAAAGACCATATAGCACAGTGCATCCGCTCTCTGCATCCCCGCCCTGAAGGACGGGGCTTTCCGAGGAGAACCGGTAAAATAGATTCGACATCAGTTCTTGGATTTGCCGAATCTGGTTTTGGGAGCCGCAGTTTTATGTCTAATATTCTCGAAAAACTTCCCCTGGGCGAGAAAGTCGGAATCGCGTTTTCCGGTGGTCTCGATACCAGCGCAGCTCTTCACTGGATGAAGCTGAAGGGCGCCAAGCCTTACGCCTACACTGCCAACCTTGGCCAGCCGGACGAAGCCGATTACGATGAGATTCCGCGCAAAGCGCTTGAGTACGGCGCTGAAAAGGCACGCCTGATCGACTGCCGTCAGCAGCTGGTGCGCGAGGGGCTGGCCGCATTGCAGAGCGGCGCCTTCCATATTTCGACCGCGGGCGTGACCTACTTCAATACCACTCCTCTTGGCCGCGCGGTGACGGGCACAATGCTTGTCGCCGCGATGAAGGAGGACGAGGTCAGTATCTGGGGAGACGGGAGCACATTCAAGGGCAACGATATCGAACGCTTCTATCGATATGGCCTGCTGGTGAACCCTGACCTGAAGATCTACAAGCCGTGGCTCGACGATGCTTTTATCCATGAGCTCGGTGGTCGCGCGGAGATGTCCGACTTCATGCGCGCGTCGGGATTCGAATACAAGATGTCCTCGGAAAAGGCCTATTCCACGGATTCTAATTTGCTGGGCGCAACGCATGAAGCCAAGGATCTGGAGCGCCTGGATAGCAGCATGCAAATCGTAGTGCCGATCATGGGAACCCCATTCTGGCGGGACGAGGTCGAGGTCCGGCGTGAAATGGTGACCATCCGATTCGATGAGGGCCTGCCCGTTGCGCTCAATGGCGTTGAATTCCCGGATGCGGTGGAAATGATGCTTGAGGCCAACCGCATCGGCGGCCGCCATGGGCTGGGCATGAGTGACCAGATCGAGAATCGGATCATTGAAGCAAAGAGCCGCGGAATCTATGAATCTCCGGGGCTGGCGCTGCTCTACATTGCGTATGAGCGGTTGATTACCGGAATTCACAATGAAGACACAATCGAGCAATATCGTGAGAGTGGCAGAAGGCTTGGCCGGCTTTTATATCAGGGGCGATGGTTCGATTCCCAGGCAATCATGCTGCGCGAAAGTGCGCAGCGCTGGGTGGCCAAGCCCATCACCGGTGAGGTGACGCTTGAATTGCGCCGAGGAAACGATTATTCAATTTTGAATACGATCTCGCCCAATCTGACGTTCAAGCCCGAGAGGCTGACCATGGAGAAAGGCGAATCGACTTTTTCTCCTCGTGACCGTATCGGCCAGCTGACGATGAGGAACCTTGATATTACGGATACGCGGGAAAAGTTGCTGACCTATGCCAAGGCGGGATTGGTGACCCTGAGCACGGCAACGACCATGCCGCAGTTGAATAGTAGCAGCGGCAAAGGCGAGGGTTGACGGCAGGGAGCCTGGCCTCAGGCGCGAGACCGAAGCCAGGGTTCGCCGGGGGGGGGCAATTGGGCGGATGGCCCTGTCAACTGGCCATCCGTGAGGGTCTAGA
>DATDLS010000250.1:0-43825 GCA_036519195.1 Occallatibacter sp.
GGCGTTGCAGAGGCGCAAATGAGAACTGGCGTTCTCGTCCTATCGCGGAGTATCGGGCTGGGGAAGATTTAGCCTGATCGGCCTCGCAACGTGCAAATTTTCACTCACATCAAAATGGGAAGACTTTGGCCGGTTAAATGAGCAATGTCTCAACAAGGGTAACGCCGCCGTGACAGCGAAGGACCAGGCCACGCTCTTTAAGCCGGGCGAGGTCTCGCGAATACTTGGAGCGGACATGCCAACATGATCGGTGAATTCCTGAACCGAGATCTCACAGGCTCGAAGCAGGGCATTCATGATCTGGTCAGCGCAAATTTCGATCTTCTTCGACACGAACCAATCCAGAGTACCAAATGAAAAATCAAGTCACTGGCCTCGGGGAACCGCGCCTTCGGGAACAGCCTGCACGAGATCCTGCAGAGAAGGCAGGAAAGTGAAGCGGACGAGGGCACTGGGCTTCTTCGTATCCTCCAATAATTGCACCTGTTTTGCTTTCCATCCGGCTGGCGCCTGCTGGCCATTGGCGAGATACTGCAGAGACTCCTGTCCCACGGCGGTGAGTTGCAAAAGCTGACCGGCACGCGTAGAGACCTCCGCGAGGCGAGGCGAGACCAGCATCTGCCTTTGCACGGTGGGAACGGTATTAGAAAGCTGCGTCAACCAGTCCGAGAGCGCAATTCTATCCGCCTGGTCATGCTGGGGATCGGCGAGATAGCGCTTCACGCACGATTCAAACCAATAGCGGGATGGCGGGTCGGGACGAACGGCGTCGACAAAGCCATCGAGCGCCGTGAGCTGGTCAGTGTGTTGCACATGGGCCCGCTCGCCGAAACTCACCGGCTCCAAAGCTGAAGAGAAAGTGCGCAGAGCATCGATTCGCTCGGTGCCTGCGAGTTCGCGCAAAGCAGCATCGCCAGATTGGAGGTGCGTGAGACCAAGGCTTTCCAACTCGATCGAAATCGTCTCCAGGCGGCGATACAAATCGTCTATATCGCGCACATTTTCCGGCGACCAGAAACGCTCGGCGATCGCGGCAGTGCGCGGCCAGATACGCGAATCAATGGTTCGCGCGTAAAGATGCTCGCTCCACATGCAGACTTCGCCGCCAAGGATGAGCTTGCGCTGGTCCGGAGTAAGGTCGGAGGAGGATGGGAGCGGATCAGCCAGGTAATGCGCGCTTGCGGGACGCATGCCGTCGAGGTAATAAGGTGCGGAGAGAATTCCTGGATAGCCCAACATTGCGCCCTTGATCAGCGAGGCTTGCCCACGCCAAGACTGCACAACGACATCCTTGGGCAGACCGGGCGTAAGGACTTCGTCCCAGCCCATCATGTGCTTATGCAGACGTGCGACGATTTTCAGAATGCGGGTATTGAAGTACGCCTGCAGAGCATCATTGTCCTTCAGTTGATGCGCTTTCATGAACGCGAGTATCCGCGGATTGGTCTTCCAGTCGGGAGCCGGCGTCTCATCACCGCCGATGTGGACATAGGCGTCGGGGAAGATGGTCGTCATTTCAGTTAAAAAGCGACCAATGAAGTCATAAGTCTTCTCACGGGTGGGGTCGATCGCATAGGGGCTTATACCAAACTCGCGCCGGATACTATCCGGCTTGGTTCCGCTTGCGAGCTCCGGATAGGCTACCAGCCAAGCCGTACTGTGTCCCGGCATCTCGAATTCCGGCACGATGCGAATGCCGCGTGCCCGCGCGTAGGCGACGATCTCTTTGGCATCCTCTTGCGTGTAGAAGAGCCCGTCGGAACCGTCTGCCGTCAGCTTGGGATAGATTCGACTCTGAATCCGGAAGCCCTGATCTTCGGTGAGGTGCCAGTGTAGGACGTTGAGTTTCACGGCGGCCATTCCGTCGAGGGTGCGCTCAATGACCGCCACAGGCTCGAAGTGACGGCCGCAGTCGATCATCAGGCCACGCCAGCGGAAGCGCGGCGCATCGTGAATCGTGACGGCGGGAATGACGTATCCATTACCTGCCGGTTGCACAAGCTGAACCAGAGTCTCCAGGCCGTGCATGGCGCCTACGTCGGTAGCGGCGTCGATCTCGGCAGCTGACGGCGTGACAGAGACGGAATAGCTCTCATCCTCATCGATGGACTGCACCGCATCGCCGGCGCGATCGACTTTTACGATGAGCTTCGTCGTTGGGGTTACACCTTTGCCTGCGTGGCGCAATCTCGCGTTCATCTCGATGCGGCGCACAGCGCGAGCGATCGCTTCGTTAAGGCGCGCATCGGAGACCTTTGGGGTTTCAACTGCGAACGTAGAGTCCAGCGCCAATTCACCCACGTTAACAGACAGCTCAGCAGGCTGCGGCATCAGTCGATTTACAAACTGTGTTTGCGCCATTGTCGTCGCGCCCCACACCGCCATTGTAGCCACCACTATTTTGTCCAGCCTCCAACCCTTCACTCTGCTCTCCTATTGCTGCAAATTCATTCTGAACTACTTTTTCTTCGCCTGGTCTTTGCCGGGTACCCAGAGTGCATGATCCACTGTCTGCAGCACAGGCACTCCATCCGCTTGCAGATCGAAAATTACGAGACTGTTCTTCCCTTCTTTCTGCCAGCTCCCAGGCATGAGAAGAGAGGCTTGCGGACCGGCATTCCAGGCTCGGCCGAGGGGGACTCCATCGATCCAGGCAAAGCCTTTCTGAATGGAATCGGTTTTGAGAAAAGTATCCTGCGGCGTGGATGGAACTGTGAGCGATGCCCGGAAGAAGCAGGGCCCAGAGCAGGGCGACTTCTTGTAGTGCAGCCTGTCTGTATGGTCCAGGGGCAGCGGATAGATCGACCATCCCGAGAGTTCCTTGTCTGCGAGAAGGACGCGATTGACGATGCCTTTGCCCTCCTTCCGAAGCACAACGTTATAATTGATGCGGCCGGAGTTTTCTACCAGAATCTCAAGCTCACGGCTCTTGGAAGACGCGGGAATATCGAGCAAACTCTGATTGAGTCTGCGGTCGAGAACACCAACCAGCGCGTGATCGAGATAGATGCGAGCATAGTCATGGAGTCCATCAAGAACGAGCGAGCCGGATTGCGCTGCATCGAGACGCGTAGTGTAGAGGATATATCCGTAAGACTGGCCAACTTCCTCCATCGTCATCAGCCGCGGCGACAGAATCGGCCTGGGAAGATTGCCCCAGAGCGAGGCCGATTCTCTTACAGGTTGAATTGGATAGGTGACGGCCTTATCGACGGAAGGAACCGGCGGCGGCTGAATTCCGGTCACACGTGTAATGGCGTCGCGCAGTTTAAAGTATTTCTCCTGAGGCTCTCCACGCTCATTGATGGGTGCGTCGTAGTCGTAGCTGGTTACGTCGGGCTGATAGTCTTTTCCGTTTGTGTTTGCGCCGTTCATCCATCCAAAGCTGGTACCGCCCCAAAGAAGATACAGGTTAACGGAATAACCTTGCTTGAGCAGCGATTCATACTCCGTGACCTGCTTCTCGGAGTTGGTCGTCGCATGATTCTCTCCCCAGTGATCGAACCATCCGGCCCAGTATTCTCCGACCCATAGCGGGCCGTCAGGCCGGAAATCGCGGAGACGTTTCGTCTCGCTGGCCGCCGTTCCCGGAGCAAAGTTGACTGCCGCGGGAAGCCCGGGAAGCGAGCCGTCCGGCTGCTGGACGCCTCCGTCGGCGGTATAGAGCAGGGTCGGGTGCTCAGGGGTTCCACCCATTCCGCTGTCCATCACCATCTGGCGGATGGCCTGCATGTATTCATGGTCCTTGCCGAAAGAGCCGTACTCGTTTTCGACCTGGACAGCGATGATGGGTCCATCGTTGGCAAGCAGAAAAGGCTTGGCGACCGCGCCGAGATGCTCGAACCAGTCCGCCGCAGGCTTCATGAACTTCGGATCGAGCGAGCGAACGACGGTGCTGCGATCTTTGAGAAGCCATGCGGGATATCCCCCGAATTCCCACTCCGCACAGACGTAGGGGCCGGGCCGCAGGATGACGTAGAGGCCTTCTTGTTGTGCGATACGGAGATATTCAGCCAGATCGTTCTGTCCAGTAAAATCGAAACGGCCCGGCGCCGGCTCATGCAGGTTCCAGAAGACATAGGTGGTGACGGTATTAAGCCCCATGGCGCGTGCCATCCGCATGGCCTGCCGCCAGCGTGCACGAGCAATGCGCGCATAGTGCATCTCACCAGCGAGGATCTGAAAGGGATGGCCGTCCATGAAAAACTTGTCGTCTTGCAGCTCAAAGGTATGGGGCGCGGGTGTCTGCGCCTGAAGAGACAAAGCAAGGCAAAAGAAAGCGGCGATGAGTATCCCGAATTTTTTCATGAAACTCCAATGTGCTGAAACGAGCGATGAAGCTGTTTGGCGCAGAGAGAAACTACGGCAAATATCGTGCGTCGATTTTCCGTTTATCTTAATATGTTCGGATTTCCGGAGCCACCGCCTTCCAGATATCGAATACGTTAAAAGCCGGGCCGCCGCTCGGGGAGTCGAACCCCGGACGCATCTGGCCATCCGGCGTACCCAGCCAGGCATTCACATACGTGGGCAGCGGGTACACCGCTTTTCCGGCCTTCGCGAACTCGTTGATGAACCGTGAAATCCCCTCGGGCAAAAATGGCTCTTCTACATCTTTTCCGAAGGCTTCCTGCCACCTTTCGGGCCTCTTGTGCATGGCGCGAACCAGGCAGTCCGGCACCTGACCGTCAAAGAGCTTTTTTGACTCGGACGAAGAGTCACGAACCGCGTTCAGAGCGCCCGCTTCATTCTGTTCCTGGATCATGATGACCGTCTGCTCGGCGTCATCGGTCGCCTTGATATGTTCGAGCAACGAGGAGAAAGCCTTCTTTTCTGCATTCAAATTTTCTGCAGAGTAGAGCGATCGCTCCGAGGTAGGGTCGCTGCTGCGCGTCATGATGCGCGGATACTTTTTCGGATCGCTCATGGTCCATTCCGGAGTATAGCTGCAGCAGGTCTTCCAGCTACCAAACCATAAGAGAACGAGATGGAAAGGATGCGCGCGGGCCTGCTGAACCACCGCATCGACATTCGAAGGGTCATACACCCCCGAATGCTCCTCCATCGTCTCCCAGTAGACCGGAGCTTCCTCAGTATTGGCGTGGAGGACTTCTGCAGCCTTCATCGGTTGGGGCAGCATCGCGGGCCGGAAACCGGAGTTATGAATCTGAGCGCCTAAGATGAAATACGGCTGATCGCCGAGCATCAAGGCATAACGCTCGGCCTGAAGGGCAATCTTGGGCACGGGCTTCGACTGAGCCACGATGTTTCCGGAAGCTATTGCCACAAGGAAACCAGCAAACATCCAGTGCACTCGTCGACGCATAGGTTCTTTACTCCTCCCGATTTGCTGGAGCCGCGCATCTGTCTTTCCCGCCCGACAATCCAACCCTGCCCAACGAACGACGCGAGAACACCGGCAGCACATCACATTTTCTGCAAGAGAATCGATCCCGCACTCGCTCCTTCTATGCTTCCTTCGAAAACCACCTTGGGACCAACGCTGGTGATATCCAGAATGAGCCGGTCAGAGGCATGGCCCGCGGCGTGAATCATCTCCGTATGCCGAACGCCATCCAGCAGCAGGGCAGCACCCTGAATCGCGGTCACTTGCCCTTCTTGCGGCACAAAGCGCAACTGATACTGCATTGCTATGTCGATCTTCGCGGTAAGATCGACATGAACCGAGCCACCTCTCCAATGCCCAACCTCATTGGCCGCCCAGATATCGGCAGGCGCATCCCATCCATGAGGCGGCGCTTCGCCGAGGTGGAATGCCGCAAGCCGCCGAATCGCAGGCTGCGCGGCATACTCCGTCGCCGTAAAGCGCACTGCATCGACTTCTGTCGTCGACACAGGTTGGATTCTCTTATGTCCGATGGCGCTGCCGGTCCCGAGAGGCACCCATTGGCCCTGACTGCGGCCTTCCAGCTTATAAAGGCGGACGCGCTCGCCCTTCGAGCACTCTTCCTGCAGAATGACCGTATCGATAAGTGCCGGGCGCGATAGAGTCAGGGTCAGGTCTTTGCCGTTGCCGGATATTTCCCCGATGGAGGTACCGAACCGGCGTCGAAGCTCATAGCCGTAGCCTTTCGCCTGCGAATAATCCAGCTCCGAGATCAGTCCATCCCGATCCGGAGGAATATTGAACAGCAGTTGCGCTCCCCGCCCGACCGAACGGTAATAGATTTCGAGAAAGGCTTCGATCGTGAGCACTCGATTGGCGTTCTTCGTGCTCCAAAAGAAGTCAGGCCGCCGAATCGAAACATCGACCTCGTTCGGCATCCATACCAATCCGTTTGGATCGCCATAAAGAGCCGTTGCCACTCCACTCGCTGCATCGCTCTTTGAGAGCGAATTCCAGGCCGGATACGGCGCAAACCCCTGCTCGTTCCCGACCCAACGAATCGTCGCGCTCGGCCCTTGGAAGATCATCGCATGAGGAGCATAGCGGCTCAGAAGGTCGGCTACGGGAGTCGCAGTCGAGCCGTCGAACCACACCTCCACCATATCCCCGTACCTGGTCAGCACTTCGGTGAGCTGCTGCCGGTACATCACATCATACTTCTTCTGCAACTCCGTAGTTTTACAGACGCCACCCGTCGCGGCACCGAAACGGTCATCGCGCGGACACAAATAAACACCAAGCTTCAGGCCATAGCGCCGGCACGACTTCGAGAGGTCGGCCATCACATCGCCCTGTCCGCCTCTCCACGGCGTGTTGCCGATGCTGTAGCTGGTCGTCTGCGTCTGCCACATGCAGAATCCCCCTTGGTGCTTCGCGACGAAGACAATGTACTTTGCCCCCAGACCAAGCGCACATTGCGCCCACTGATCCGTATCGAGCGATTTGGGATTGACCGCAGAGAGCGGCGTCGAAAGATCGTCCGACTCCAAATCCTGCCAGCTGTTAGGCCCAAAATGCATGAAGATGCCGATTTCCATGTCCTGCCATGCAAGCTGGTCCGCTGTAGGCAGCGCCAGTCGTCCCCCTTCAGGAGCAACAACAGGATTGGAGAATGCCAGCGATTTAGAAAAATGCCCAGATGCAACCGCGCCCGTAAGAGACGTAAGAAAATTTCGCCTATTCATTTCGACTCGAACCATCCCGGAACCCCCAAAAGTCTATGCAGCCAAAACCAGCACCTAGGGACTGCACCTTTTACGCCTCGACTCCCACCCCGGCCCGCGGCTTCTCGAAGCGTAGCTCTGCGTCACTATCCTCGGTCGGCTCGGACTCGCATTCAAGCGCGATCGTCGTGGCCGGCGAATCGGGAGCCTCAATTAGAAGCCCAACAAGATGAACTCGATACTCGCTCTGGGAAAATTTTATCTCCTCATTGCTCCTGAAAAAGCGTGCCATCTTCACCTTTGTTCTGAGCCCTGAAAGCGCAACATCCCCGCCCGGCCAGCAGTAAACATGCATGAACAAGGTATTGCCGATGCGAGTGAAGTTCGCATAAGCGGAAGGCCGGACCTGGCACGGTTCAGCCTTGTAGATGGTCTCTCCATTCACGCTCAGCCACAGGCCAACCCCTGTCAAAACCCGCATGGGCTCTTCCGGAACAGAGCCATCACCCCTGGGACCTATATTCAACAGATAATTTCCACCGTCGCGGGCGCAGGAGATCAGGTTGCGTACGATGGTCCTCGACGACTTCCATTCGTCATCCGCGCTGTCATAATCCCCAGCTCTCATTCAGGGTCATGCAGCTTTCCCACGCCGCTCCATTTCCCGATGCGGCAATCCTTTGTTCAGGAGTCGAGAAGTCTCCCGGCAAAAGATTCCTGTTGTTCACAAGGATGTCCGGCTGCAACCCGAACATCATCTTGTTCAGCCGCTCAGACTCCCATCCAGCCGCACTTAACGGAAATGACCCGTCGTACCACAGTATGGCCAAGACCCTCTAGGACGCGCACAACAGCTTGTCCCGTCTTCGGGAAGAGCGTGTCGTTATAACAAGAGATGAAGAGCGAGATCCGCATTGGAACTTTTCGTGTCATTCTGTGTGTAAGGACCCGAAGTACAAGCGAGCGCTCGATCAGGTTAGGTTGCGATCCAAATGTGTGTACCCACCATCGACGACCAGATGTTGTGCCGTTGTGTGACCCGATTGCGTGGACGAAAGCAGAAACACCGTCATCGCCGCGATCTCTGCGGCCTCTGTCATACGCCGTCCTAAAGGTATGCGCTCGGTGATCTTCTTCATCGCCGCGACCGGATCCGTACTCGTCTCGAGCCAGCGCTTGTAGAGCGGTGTCAAAACCTCCGCAGGAACGACGGTATTTACGCGGATGCCGAATGGCAGGAGTTCGGCCGCCCACTCTCGCGTCAGTGCAAATTGTGCGCCTTTCGCCGCAGCATAGGCCGAAGTGCCTCCCTGCCCCGTCAACGCTACCTTCGAGCTGATGTTTACAATGGCCCCTCGTGCATCCTTCAACATCGGAAGTGCGTAATGCGCCATCGCATAATAGTGCAAGAGGTTCTGACGCAGACTTTCCATAAATCGCTCAGGATCGCCGCTCTCGAGTCCCACCCCATCATTCGCGCCAGCGTTGTTTACCAAGCCGTCCATTCGGCCATGTGTCCGCTTCACGTACTCTATAGCACTCTGGCATTGGTCCGAATCTGCGAGATGGGTCTCAACGAAATCGCAGGGACGTTGTTCTCGTTGCATCGTCCCCAGAAAGTTCATCACATTCTCCGATGCCCTGCTGACCACTACCACCTTTGCGCCTTCGTCGAGGCAAGAGCGGCTCACGGCCTCTCCAATCCCCGCTCCTCCCCCGGTGACGACAATGACGTGATCCTTCAGTCCCAAATCCATATTGATCCTAGCCCCGGCTCTGCCTATCGTAGATTGAAAAATCCGCCGTCCATCGGGAAATCGACTCCAGTGAGGAAAGAAGCCGAATCTGAACAAAGATACAACGCAAGCGAAGCGACTTCCTCCGGCGTGCCCATGCGCCCAATTGGCTGCGCCTTGGATAAGGCCTCGAACTTCTCCGCCTCCTGCCCGGGATAATTCTTCGCCACAAAACCATCGACAAAGGGTGTACGCACACGGGCTGGCGAGATGCAGTTGCAGCGGATGCCCTGCGATATATAGTCTTTAGCCACCGAGAGCGTCATGGATAACACCGCTCCTTTGGTCATCGAATAGGCAAACCGATCCGCAAGCCCCGCAGTCGCCGCAATCGATGCCATGTTGATGATTACGCCGCCGCCTGCACGAATCATTGGCTCGAGAGCCGAGCGCATACAAAGATATGTGCCGCGAACGTTGACCGCATAGAGTTCATCCATCTCCTCAGGTGATGTACTCAGCAGGTTGCCAACGTGCGCGATCCCCGCGCAGTTAATAAGAATGTCGAGCGAATCGCCGAATTCGGCGAAGGCCTTCGCAACGCTTGCCTCGTTTGAAACATCACATCCGAAACCCAAACAGTGCGTCCCGCTGCTCTCAGAAACGGATTTGGCTACCATGACGGCTTTCTCAGGCTCCAGATCGACAAAGGCAACTATGGCGCCGCTTCTTGCAAACGCCTGCGCGATCGCCAGCCCGATCCCGCTTGCGGCTCCGGTCACTATAACGCGCTTGTGATTAAATTGAAAAGGTTCCATTTTCTCCCGGCGGGATCCTTGGCCCGCCCAGCGTTTCTACTCCCAGCGCAGAGGTATTGTCAAATGTGAACAACATCGTTCATTTGTAAAACTACGAAACCGGAGTTTCGGCGCTAACTCTCACTTTCCGACTGATTTCCTTTTGTGCAACATACTTTTTATTGACGAAAAAATCCGCCCGTCGCTACAATTTGACTTGAAGGACAGATGATTCTGCAATGCGCCCCGCGCCGTGGTCTTCAGCTGTCATCAGACTCTTCGAGGACGGATTTGAAACCCATCACAATTACCGACATACGCGTTATCGATATCCGCTTTCCCACCTCCCGAGAGAGCATTGGCTCAGACGCTGTGAACAAAGATCCAGATTACTCAGCGGCCTACTGCATCCTCGAGACGGATGGAGAGATCGAAGGGCACGGGCTAACCTTTACGCTGGGCCGCGGAACGGAACTGTGTGTCAGCGCTTTGAAATACCTTGCTAGCTTCGTCCGCGGTCGCACTTTGGACAGCCTGACATGTGATCTCAACGGCCTATTTCTGAAGCTTACCGGCGACACGCAGTTTCGTTGGCTGGGCCCGGAAAAGGGCGTCATTCATCTCGCGTGTGGTGCACTCATCAATGCGGTTTGGGATCTCTACGCAAAAGCCGAGGGTAAGCCGGTTTGGCGGCTTCTAACAGAGATGAGCCCCGAGCAGATCGTTGCCGCGATCGATTTCCGCTACATCGAAGACGCTCTCTCTCCTGGCGAGGCGCTCGAGATCCTTCACCGAAGTAAGAAAGGTCAGGCAGAGCGGCTCGCCGTGCTCGAGGAAAACGGCTATCCGGCCTATACGACCTCGGCGGGCTGGTTTGGCTTTAGCGATGAGCAGATTCGCAGGCTCTGCCGTCAGGGAATCGTAGACGGCTGGACACATTTCAAGCTCAAAGTTGGTGGTGATTCCATGGATGATCTGCGACGCGGACGCATCGTGCGCGAGGAGATCGGCTGGGACAATCGCCTGATGGTTGATGCAAACCAGAAGTGGGGAGTAGAAGAGGCCATTCGTAGAACGAACCAACTTTCTGAACTTTCTCCCTGGTGGATGGAGGAGCCCACAAATCCCGACGACATCCTTGGGCATGCCCGCATCCGAAGAGAAGTCGCTCCAATCCGCATCGCAACAGGTGAGCACTGCCACAACAGCGTTATGTTCAAGCAACTGTTACAGGCGGGAGCAATCGACATATGTCAGATCGATAGTTGCCGCGTCGCGGGCGTGAACGAGAATCTCGCAATCCTGTTAATGGCTGCAAAGTTTGGAGTTCCAGTCTGCCCGCACGCCGGCGGAGTCGGCCTTTGCGAATACGTGCAGCACCTTTCGATCTTCGACTTCCTTGCTGTCTCATGCACGATGGAAGATCGTGTGATTGAATATGTCGATCATTTGCACGAGCATTTTCGTAATCCGGTAACGATCCGTCGCGGCCATTATCTGATCCCTCATGAGCCTGGCTACAGCATTGAGATCCTGCCGGAGTCGCTTGAACGCTTCAGCTTCCCGCTTGGTGCAACTTGGAGAGAGCAGCCAGATGAAATTTGTCACGTTCAGCAATAACATTTACTCGTTCAGGGGAGGCGTCCTCGACGATGACCGGGTGTATCCTTTTGTGGGCACCGCAGGCGATGGTGTTCTCGCTCACATCCAAAGTGGTAACACTCACCCCGTTTTGGATCGTTCGTCTCTTCCTATCGAGGCAGTGAAACTGCATGCTCCTTTGCAGAACCCTCCCCGTATCTTTGGCATCGGTCTTAACTATCGGGATCACGCAACTGAGTCCAAGATGGCCGTGCAGAGTGTGCCGACCGTCTTTCTGAAACTTGCCTCATCGGTAACAGGACCCGACACCGACGTTCTTCTTCCGCCCGAGGCCACCCAGCCTGACTACGAAGCAGAGTTGGCAGTTGTCATCGGCAAACGAGGGTACCGCATCTCACCTGAGAACTGGGAACAGTATGTTTTCGGCTATACGATCGTTAACGATGTCAGCGCACGGGGAGTACAACTCGCCACCTCACAGTGGACACTCGGAAAAAGTTTTCCGACTTTTACGCCAGTAGGCCCGTCTATCGTTACACGTGATGAGGTTCCCGACCCACATTCACTTGATATTCGACTGACATTGAATGGCGAAGTCATGCAGTCAGCGAACACGGGGGATCTGATCTTTCGCATCCCTGAACTTATCTCCTACCTGTCGCGCATTGTTGCTCTAGAACCCGGAGATATCATCAGCACGGGGACGCCATCTGGCGTAGGCCTGGGCCGGACTCCACAACGTTGGTTGCAGTCCGGCGAAGAGATGGTCATCGAGATAGAACGCATTGGTATCCTGCGCAACCGCACCCGCGCGATCGATTGACAAGATACCGTATGGGGTCAACCGATGAGGAAGACATGCTCCGAACAGGCATTCTTAATCCGCACCTGAACTCAGTACGTATTTCGGTCTTCCCTCGATGCTGGCCGACGCGCTTCCCGACGACTTCGGCAATGCACTCATTGACGCTTGGATGGCAACCAAAGGGATCGAAAAGAGCGCGACGAGCGTCCTGGACCGGCTGGCCTACATGGGCAAACGCGGCATGGGCGCTTTCGAGTTTCGTCCGGCGCGTGAAGCGCATACCGAGAGCTCGGCCCCAATCAAAATAAGGCAACTCTTCGAGGAAGCGCGCCGACTCGTACAAGGAAGCTTCGCGGTGGACCATGAGGCGAAAGCTGCGCTGGCGAACATCATCAAGGTGGGTGCGTCCGCGGGCGGCGCGCGCGCGAAGGCGGTCCTCGCATGGAGCGCGCATTCGGATGAGGTTCGCAGTGGACAGTTCGACACCGCGTCGGGATCTGAACACTGGCTATTGAAGTTCGATGGCGTGGGCAAGGACAAGGAACTGGGTACGGGAGAGGGGTACGGAAGCATCGAGTACGCCTATCACCTCATGGCGAAGGAAGCCGGTGTCGTCATGCCCCCATGCCGTTTGCTCGAAGAGAACGGCCGAGCGCACTTCATGACCAAACGATTCGACCGTGAGGAGATCCACGGCAAGACGCACAAGCACCATCTGCAGAGATTGTGTGCGATGAACTATCTTGATTTCCTGCAGCGCGGATCGCACGCCTACGAGCAACTCTTCATGACGATCGGCAAACTCGGTCTTTACGACCAAGCAAAAAGCCAGACCTTTCGCCGCATGGCGTTCAATGTGATGGCGCGGAACTGCGACGACCACACCAAGAACTTCGCGTTTCTACTGAAACGGAGTCAGTCGTGGCAACTGGCGCCGGTCTACGACGTGACGCACGCCTACCATCCGAAGGGCGAGTCGACCTACCAACACCTGATGAGCGTATACGGCAAATTTCAGGACATCTCCAGCGCCGATCTCATGGATGTCGCTGATCGCTTCGGCGTGCGCAGACCGCAAGACGCCCTGGCAGACGTTCGCGCGGCACTCGGTAATTGGTCAGACTTCGCGAAGGATGCTGGACTCTCTCCCTCTCTCGCGAACAGAGTCGCGCAAGATCTCGTCCCTATATGAGGCTCTGCCTATCTGGCATTGACCGTGTTCGTTGGTGACGCCGAAGAACGCTTAACATATATTTGCGGATTAGGAACCCCATACTGAGTTGTGGAAGAGGGCAAATGCTCGTTCAACGATTCAGCATTTTGCCGGCAGTTAGGCCCTCAATCCTGTCATGTCGGCCATGCGCATCGGAAATCACCACAAGCCGCACCATGTCCCCTCCCTTTCTAAGGACAAGATCGCAAGCCCCCCTTGTGCGGTACGGCACGCCATTCCCGAACGGGAATATGCATAGGACATTCCTTGGCTTGAGGCTAATAGATTCCCGTTCGGGAATATTTCTCCGAATAATACCAGAAAATTGTGATAATATTCCCGTACAGGAATCACGGAGAAGCCGTGCGGTATACCACACAAGAGATCGGTACCCTAATCAGGCAGACGCGCAGGAACCTGGGCGTCACTCAGAAGGATCTCGCGCTGACCTCGGGAACCGGACTGCGCTTTGTCATCGAACTGGAGAAAGGCAAGCAGACCTGCGAGATCGGGAAAGCGCTCACCGTTCTACAGACGCTGGGAATCAAGCTGACCCTGACCGCACCGGCTGCGGCCAATGAGGAGTAAAGCATGGCGAGGACTTTGGATGTCTATCTGCACATGGATCTCGCCGGCCAACTCATCCAGAACGACGGCGGGCAGTTGCTGTTCGGCTACGCTCAGAATTGGTTGGACAAACCGGGCGCAGTCCCGCTCTCGCAATCCCTGCTTCTGCGCAAAGAACGCTTTACGCGCAAGGAGTGCAGGGGCTTCTTCGCCGGCATTCTGCCCGAGGAGAGTAAGCGGGAAATCATCGCCCGTAACCTGAACATCAGCGCCCGCAACGATTACGCCATGCTGGAGCGGATCGGCGGCGAATGCGCGGGAGCAGTGACGTTTGTTCCAGCCGGCGAGACTTTGCTTGCGCGCAACTACAGTTACCGTGGTCTCTCTGCTGAGGAACTGGTTGCGATCCTCAAAGAGTTGCCGAAACGGCCGCTTCTGGCAGGAGAAAAGGGAGTGCGCCTCTCACTCGCCGGAGCACAGGACAAAGTCGCCGTCCGAATCGAGGGAGACGATATCAGCCTTCCGCTGGGCGGTGCGCCGAGCACACACATCCTGAAGCCGGCGATTGAGCGCTTTGAAGGTGTCGTGTTCAACGAAGCGCTTTCGATGCAACTAGCCGCGGCGGTTGGCTTACCCACGGCACCGGTCGAGACCCGAAGCGTTGAAGACATGACATTTCTCGTTGTCGAGCGCTACGACCGCATTCAGCGACAGGCGCCAGGTGAGGATTCCGTTGTCGAACGGGTTCATCAGGAAGATTTCTGCCAGGCACAGGGCATCGTTCCCGAGACGAAATATCAGAAAGAAGGCGGTCCGTCGCTTAAAGACTGTTTCAACCTGCTGCGGGCAGTCTCAAGTGCGCCGGTCATTGACCTGGCACGGCTGCTCGAGGCAGTGATTTTCAATTATCTGGTTGGCAACAACGACGCCCACGGCAAGAATTTCTCGCTGCTGTACCTCAACTCGGTCACGAACGGTCAGCAGGTTCGGCTTGCTCCACTCTATGACATCGTAAGCACGATCTACTATCCGGAACTCAGCCCGGAGATGGCTATGAAGATCGGCGGGGAGTACTCGTCGAAGAGAATCACACCGAGAAACTTCGACCGGCTTGCGGAGGAAGCCGGACTTGCCAAGCCGCTCGTGAGGCGTCGCGTAGTGGAACTGGCAGATGCAATTCTCACCGCCCTTCCCAGGCTTGAGACCCGAAATCCGGTCGCGGAAGGAGTGGCGGCACTCATCCAAGAGCGCTCGGAAGATGCTCGCAGGAGCTTCCGCAGCTGATCCTGATCTCCTGTTCCACTCGGTGACGCAGGCGCTCTCGAATCCACTACTCGAGTGCTCGAGCGGACATCATCGACCTACACCCAGGGGGCGTGTGGGTCGCGAGGAGCTGACGAATTAGCCTTCGGCGCGCCCCAGCGCGCGCCGTAGGTCGGCGGCCCAAGCGGGCGACAAGGCGGGCAGCATGAACCTGAAGCCTTCGCACTTCATACTGGCTTGCGATGCGCAGCCACTCGTAATACGCCGCGGCGCTGTCGGGCAACAGGCGCATTCCGCGTTCAATGATTTCGACTTCCCATTCGGCCTCCTCGCAACTGATTATGATGGTGGCCAGGCTCAACTTCTTAGATTTTGTGGCGAACAAAAATGAGCAGAGATTGGCCGGTAATGACGATTTCGCGTCAATTGAAGCGGTTGCCCGGCTACTCAGATCAGCTAAGTCCGCGCGAGTCTTCAGGCGAGTACTTTGCGGAGCTCCGAACTGTACGTCCTGCTCACTTTTAACTCCGTTCCACTCTTAAGTCGCACCAAGCCATCTCGATTCGTGCGGGCTCGCAAAGTAGCGACGCAATCAAGCCGTACGATCGCGGACCGGTGAATTCGCGCAAACTTCCTCGGGTCCAATCTCGTTTCAAGAACGGCCATTGATTCTCTCAACATGTGGGTCCGGCCCTTCACGTGAAGACCTGCGTAGTCTCCGATCGCTTCGATCCATTCAATGTCGTCCACAGCCACGAAGAACGTACTGCCGCTTTCTCGAACAACCAACCGCCTTGGCGGTCCTTCCTCTTTTCGTTCAACCTCCATTGAAAGCAAGCCTGAGATCCTCTGCTGCTGGGCAGCTAGCTTTCTCAATCGGAGCAGTTCGCGGGCACGCTTCAGCGCGGAAAAGAATCTTTCCTCATCAATCGGTTTCAGCAGATAATCCAGAGCGTGAATGTCAAACGCAGCCAGGGCATACTCATCGTAGGCAGTCAGAAAAATTGTGGCGGGCATCTCATCCGGTCCGATTGAGGACAGCACGTCGAACCCGCTCATGCCCGGCATCTGAATGTCGAGAAATATCAAATCCGGTTTCGTCGCAGCGATCATACTCACCGCTTCTTTGCCGTTCTGACACTCGCCTTCGATCGAGAAGTCCGGCTCTGAAGCAAGCAAAAGGGCAACACCGCGGCGTGCCGGAGGCTCATCGTCAATGATGACCGTGCGAATCGTCATTGGGTAGTGGCCGTTCCCCGACGATCGAAAGCTCCGACCGGGTCAATTATCGGAATCGAAATAGTCACTTCGAACTTGCCAGGCTGTCGCGCTATTTCCAGACGTTGATTCTTTCGGTAGAGCGTGTTGAGTCTTGACTTCGTATTAGCGATCCCGACACCCGTCCGTCCATTTGCTGTCGCATCTAGATTTGCCGGATCTGGACAGTCGTTGAGCACCCGAAGCGTGAGCATGTCGTGATCAACGCTGCTGGAAATCAGAATTTCCCCTCCTTCAGAGCGAGGTGCGATTCCGTGTCGAATGGCGTTCTCTACCAGTGGCTGCAAAAGCAGTCTCGGAACGTTCACTTCGGGCGCCTCCGGCGCATGATCGAACCTGACTCTCAGCCGATCACCAAACCTCTCCTGTTCGATGGCAAGATATTGTCCGACGAGGAACAGTTCTTCGCGCAGGATCACGAGATGCGTGTCGGGTGCCTCGATTGTGTTCCTCAATAGTTCCGCCAGTCTCGATATCATCTTTCTTGCGTCTTGTTTGCGATCGTCCAATACCAGCGTAGAGATTGTATTTAGGGTGTTGAATAGAAAATGCGGTTGAAGTTGGTAACGTAAGGCTTGTAACTGCGCGTCGTGTGCCAGTGCCTCTGATTGGGCAAGCTGCAGTTGTTTCTGCTGCAAAGCTTGGTAGTGCTTTATGCCGAAATACATCGCAGTCCACGCCAAAAAGAGAAAGCTGTTTCCGGTTGTCCCAGCCAGCGCAACAGACCAACTAAACGGCCTCTGGACTCCGCCAAATTGCGCTTCTGACCAGACTGCTGCTGCCGAGCACAAAAAGCCCAACGACAGGCAAGTCGGTACGCACCATACCACCGAAGCAATCGGCCTGAAACTCCGTTTCCAGATGCTGTGACACACGGCATAGATCAGAAAACTTCCCAGAAACCCCGAGACTACATATGCGGTTCGAAACGCGATGTAATCTCGCTCGTGCCGCAGTGGCACCGAAGTGACCACAACCGCAAGGCCGTAAGCCGCCCAACTTCCCAGCTGGATGAACCAGAACGACGGTTTGCCATTGGTCCAATTTGCGATCACGCAACAAGTGTATCGCCAATTAATTCCATTGCGGCGCGAGGCGGCCACCTTACCGCATTTTATGCACGGCTTGGCGAGTCTCCGATCTCAGACGAAGAGAAGATCGTTAGGCTCAATTCCATGTACAACCGAATCTTCAACGTTGGCAACTTCGCCATTTCGTTCAATCTCTTGGTTCTGTCCGCCGGCATGGGACCTGCCCTCACCGCAGGTGCTCGAGCACAGGCGCTAGCCGAACCTCACACTGCAACTGCGGTGATTGCCGACGACGAAGGCTGGTCGAAGGCCGAAGAAGCCGGCGACACCAAGTATGTCGATGCTCTGCTCCTTCCGGAATATCGCTCGATCAGTTCCGATGGAAGCACACACGGCAAGGCCGCAATCCTTGCCCACACTGCCAAAGGCGGGAACAATGGGGAGGGCACGGCTAAGGCCGAGCAATGGCGGGCCGCTCATCCGCACCGAGCCTCGGTCGAGATGAATGGCGATGTGGCGATTTTGACATTCGCACTGGACAAGGGAGTGGATCTCAACCAAGTCATGTCCTGCGACATCTTCGTCTACCGAGATGGACGCTGGCGTGCGCTCTACTCGCAACACACGGAAGCTGAAAAATGACTGGGGCAACTGCATAAGTCCGTGTGCTTGTGGTGGATGACAGAGGCGCGCGTGACTGTCTGGTTATAGGGTACGAGTATCTGATTGCTTCCCTTACCTTGCCCGAACCCGACGACCGTCGTGTGCTGGCGGCCGCAATTGTAAGCCTCTGCGACGTGATCGTGACCCATAATCTGAAAGACTTCGCCAACGAAGCACTTGCCTTCTACGGCATCGAAGCGCAGTATCCAGACGAGTTCTTGCGTCATCATCTCAATCTAGCACCGGGTATCTTCTGCAGTTCTGTGCAGAAGGTGCGCCGCCGACTGAAAAATCCGCCCTATAGCGTAGATCAGTATTTGGAGAATCTCACGCAACAAAGTCTTGTGGCTACAGTCGCAGAACTCAACCAAGCGTTGTTCCCGAACGAGAAAGCCCTCGGTTGGTCGGTTACGTGGCAAGCTTCAAAGGAATGGAAAGGGAGAAGTACAGAGCACTCGAAGGAATTTTGGACGCTCAGCGCCGAGCTTCTGAGCGTTGCAAACCCCCGCAACCAACCTTCCGTCTTCTTCTGCTTTGCCACCTGGCCTAGCTTTCAACCCCGTGACACTTCTTGTACTTCTTCCCGCTGCCGCAGGGACATGGATCGTTGCGCCCAACCTTATCACCGGTCCGACGCTGCGCTGGTTGGCCGGCGTCCCCGGATCCGGCAAAGCTGGCCGCCTCAAGCTCCCGCTGCTTCTTGCGCTGGAATTCCCGCTCCAGCGCGTCGATCGTGGTGGATGCCTGGCGGCCGGGGTTCTGCCGCACCGGCATCGGAATCTCCCGCGGAGCCGCTTCGAGCGTCGGCGGCAGCTGGGAAGCGCTGGCCACCGGAGGAGCCGGAGGAATCTCGCGCCGAGGTTCCGGTGCGGCGTTGATTGGCTGGCCATCCGGTCCCAGGATCTGCATCCGGAATAGGAACCGGACGGTGTCCTCCTGGAACTTCAGCATCATGGCCTCGAACATGTCGTAGGATTCCCTCTTATAGGCCACCAGTGGATCCTGCTGCGCGTACCCCCGCAACCCGATGCCTTCCTTGAGGTGATCCATGGACAGCAAGTGCTCTTTCCAAAGTCCATCGATCACGCTGAGCATCACCATCCGCTCGTGATAGCGCATGGTATCTGTGGACAGAATCTTTTCCTTGGCCTCATAATCCAGCTTCAGCTTCTCAAAGATCGCCTCGCCCAGTTCGTGGCGATTTAATTCCTGCGCCTTGATACCGGCCAGTTCCAGGTTCAATCCGAATTGGCCAATCAGCTTTTCTTCCAGGCCCTTTGTATTCCATTGATCGGGGTGCCGGTCTTCGGGCGCAAACTCGTCCAGCATGGTACTCAAAATTCCGCCGACGTAGTCCTCCAGAATCATCTCTCGCTGGTCCAACCCCTCCAACAGGTTGCGGCGCACGCCGTAGACGGCCTCGCGCTGCTTGTTCATCACGTCGTCGTATTCCAGCAGGTGTTTGCGGCTTTCGAAGTTCTGCGCTTCGACGGCCTTCTGTGCGCCTTCAATCCGATTGGAAATCATCTTCGATTCAATCGGCACGCCTTCTTCCATACCCAGTCGTTCGAGCAGCGTTGAAATCCACTGCTTGGCGAAGATGCGCATCAGGTCGTCTTCCAGCGACAGATAGAAGCGCGACTCGCCCGGATCGCCCTGGCGTCCGGCGCGGCCGCGCAGCTGGTTGTCAATGCGCCGCGACTCATGCCGCTCTGTGCCCAGGATGAACAGGCCGCCCGCTTCGATCACCTTCTCATGATCGAGCCGCGCTGTCTCCGCGTGGACTTTGTAGACTTCGGCCCAGTCCGCTTCGGCGAGTTCGAACTCCTGACCCTGGTAGTAGAAGCGCAAAAAGCCCGCCGGAGCCATGGGGCTGATTGCGCCCTCGGCCACGCTGATGGAGCGCGCCTGGCCCTTCTTCACCAGTTCCTGGCGCGCCATGAACTCCGCATTGCCGCCCAGCAGAATGTCGGTACCGCGACCGGCCATGTTGGTGGCGATGGTCACCATCCCCAGCCGACCGGCCTGGGCAACAATCTCCGCTTCGCGCTCATGAAACTTGGCGTTCAGCACCACGTGCCGCACGCCCTTGCGCTGCAGAATTCCCGAAAGCCGTTCGGACTTTTCGATCGACGTTGTGCCCACAAGCACCGGCTGCTTCTGTTCATGAAGCAGCGCAATGTCGTCCGCCACGGCCTTGTACTTTTCCTTCTCCGTCCGATAAACCACGTCCGGATTTTCCTTGCGCAGCATGGGTTTGTTGGTGGGGATTACGACGATCTCAAGTTTGTAGATCTTCTCGAATTCCGCGGCTTCGGTTTCCGCCGTGCCGGTCATGCCGCTCAGCTTCTTGTATAACCGGAAGTAATTCTGAAACGTAATCGTGGCCAGCGTTTGGTCTTCCTTGCGGATGCTGACGCCTTCCTTGGCTTCGATCGACTGATGCAGTCCATCGGACCAGCGCCGTCCCGGCATCAGGCGGCCGGTAAACGTGTCCACGATGATCACCTCACCGTCCTTGACCACGTATTCCACGTCGCGCCGGTAAAGCGCATGCGCCTTGATGCCCGTCTCCACGTAGTGCTTCAGGTCCCAGTTCTCTGCGTCGGCAATGTTGCCAATGCCCAGCAGATTCTCGATCGTCTCCCAGCCTTGGTCCGTAACGCCAATCGTTCGCTGCTTCTCGTCGACAATGTAGTCGCCGGTGAGATACTTGCTTTCGCCTTCCTCAATCTCCTCGCCGAGCACCAGTTCCGGCACGATCTTGCGCACCCGCGCGTACTTGTCGGTGGTCTGGTCGGTCGGTCCGGAGATGATCAGCGGCGTACGCGCTTCGTCGATCAGAATCGAGTCCACTTCGTCCACAATGGCGTAGAAGTGGCCGCGCTGCACGCAGTCCTTGATGTCGAACTTCATGTTGTCGCGCAGGTAGTCGAAGCCGAACTCGTTGTTGGTGCCGTAGGTGATGTCAGCGCCGTAGGCGGCGCGGCGTTCGTCGTCGCTCAGGTCGTGGACGATGACGCCCACGCTTAGCCCCAGGAACTCGTAGATCTTGCCCATCCACTCGGCGTCGCGCTTGGCCAGGTAATCGTTCACCGTGACCACATGCACGCCGTGGCCGGCCAGCGCGTTTAGGTAGCAGGACAGCGTAGCTACCAGCGTTTTTCCTTCGCCGGTCCGCATTTCGGCGATCTTGCCCTGGTGCAGCACCATGCCGCCGATCAGTTGCACGTCAAAGTGGCGCATCTGCACCGCGCGCCAGCCCGCCTCGCGGACCACGGCAAACGCCTCCGGCAGAATCTCGTCCAGGGCCGCGCGCTCGGCCGTCTTCAGTTGCTCAGCGTCCGCGATGCCTTCCAGCCGGGCCGCGATGCGCGCCCGGAACTCGACCGTTTTGGCCCGCAACTGCTCGTCGGAAAGCAGCTTGGTGCTCTCTTCGAGGTTATTGATCTGTGCCACCACCGGCCACAACTTCTTGATCAGCCGTTCATTTGCCGTGCCGAAAATCTTGGTCAGTATCTTATCGAACAAACCCACATGAATCTCCGTTTGTCATTGTAAATGGTGAGGGTTCAAGCAGCTTTTGCAAGCCGCCATCCGGGGCGCCGGCCGACCTCTGCCCCCCCCTAGATCCGCAGCACCAGCCTTTCCACCGGCTCTCCCCGGCGAATCCGCCGCAACTGACGATGGAAATACCTCAGCCGTGACTCCGGAGTATCGGGATCGCTCGACTCGTCCTCGTCGGCGACCTCCTGCTGTGCCGTGCTCAGTACGTAGACCATATCGGGCTGGTAAAACTCGCACATCAGCTGAACAAACGCCATCCCCAGAGCCAGACCAAAGGTACAAAGCCGCGAGCAGCGCCTCTTCGGCTCCTCGCACCGGCTCCGCCCCAGCCGCCCCAGACAGAAGTGAGCGACAATCGCTATCAGGATCAGAAACGGGAAGAACCCCGCCAAGACGCAACCGGCGTAAAACCACTTCAATTCCATCAGCGCACCCTTTTTCAATCGCTGAAACAACTCCCGGGCAAAAGGTTGCGGACGCAAGGCAGAGCAATCCGCCAGGCAAACCGAACCGTATGAGTTTCAGGGAAGAATTAACCGCGCCGAAGGGGCGGAGGACGCTGGAAGGAGGGAGCCAGAACCGGCGCCTGAGGCACGCGGCCGGCATAGACGAAGACCAGGAGCCCCAGCAGGCTGAGCGGGGAAACAATCCCCACCAGGAGAAGAGGCAGGATGGCCACGAAGTCCGGGCCGCCGGAGTGCCCTTGCGGCGCCAGCAACAGGCCGACAAACAGCACCAGCGCCAAGCCGACCGCCACCAATGCGATCAGACTGAATGCACGCCGCTGCCGGTTTTCGACCATCGCCGATCCCTCGCTTATTGGAAAGAATACCACCGCATCCGGTTCCAGGACTGCCCCTTGTACAGATTGACCAACAGGATTACCCGCATCTTGAGGCCGGGCTTGAGGCCGAGCTATCTGTGAGTGATCCGCATGGCGATTCATTCCAAGATACATCACACGCTGTGATGCCTGAGAGATTTGGGCGCATTGTGGGCACAAACGAGGTCATCGCCTGCAAACTACTAAAAATAACGATAGATCATTGGTGCCGGGAGGGGGGCGAACCCCCACAAGGTTCCCCACAGCGGATTTTGAGCCCCCCCCCGACTCAAGTTTTTCGCAATACGCTGTCCTCGCCGCACACGTCGAAGCGCCAAACAGAGACCGCCAGACAGCAACTGGCATTGAACGCCGGGATCTTGCCCGGCGCAACTAACAGCCGTCTTCAATGGCCTCCAGGCAGCCGTACCAGCAGAGAATCTTTCCATCCGCGCCGAAGCGCGCAGCGCCCCGCGAACGCATACGCTTCCAGGCATCCGTGTCCGATTTCCGCACACGGAATTCCAGGTCGATGGGGCATCCGGTCTCAAAGGACCTCTGCATGCCATCGATCGTCGGTTGCCGATCGTCCGGATGAAGGGCATTCAGCCAGCCGAAACCTCGCCACTGTTCGGCGGTCGTGCCGGTGATTTCCAGCCATCGCTGGCTGACGTCCAAAGCGCGCCCTTCATGGTCGATGATCCATGGGATCTGGGGCAGCAGTTCGAGCATCTGCCGGAAGTGCTCCTGGCTTTCGTTCCGTGCCTTCTCAGCAAGCTTGATGGGAGTCAGGTCAACGAGGGCGACTGAGACGCCAAACACCTCCCCGGCCTCGTCGCGCGCCGGCTCATAGGAAAGAAGAAGTGTCTTGCTCTCGGTTGTGCCGGAGGCAGGTTTGGTGATCTCAACACCGGAAATCACCTCACCTTTCAGGGCGCGCCGAATGAGGGGTTCGACGCTTGAATAGAGTTCGGGAATCATCTCCGAGACGGTCCGGCCAAGATGCTCGGCCATGGGACGTCCATTCATGTTCGCCAGTCTTCGGTTCAGATTCACGTAGCGGAGGTTGCGATCCAGAAAAGCCAGGCCTACCGGAGCCCCGTCATACACCGCCTGCAGCTGGGCAAGCCGCTGTGCGGGAACGCTGTCCAGACTGCTGATCGAAACGCGGCCCATTACGTCACCCGACAAACTCGGCGAAGCCGTTCGCTCGTGATCCAGTACAAAGCTTTCCAGCTTCTCCTCAGCCATCGGCCTTCCGTAGATCCACCCCTGGCCAAGCTCGCAGCCCAGCCAGCGAAGCATCTCGGCTTGCTCGGCTGTCTCCACTCCCTCGGCTACGGTAAGAAATCCCAGGCTTTGCCCAAGACCCACCACCGCGGCAACAATCTTGCGGCTTTCGCGCTGTTCCGTCATGGAGCTCACAAAACTGCGGTCGACCTTCAGCTCGTCAAACGGGAGCGCCTGCAGCTGGGCCAGACTCGAATAGCCTGTACCAAAATCATCCAGTGCCAGTTTGCAGCCCATGGCCCTTAAGGCACATGCAGTCTCCCGCTCCCGTCCCGCGTCCTCACTGAGGGCACTCTCGGTAATTTCGAGCGTCAGATGCTCCAGAGAATATCCGCTCTGCTTCGCGATGGTCTGGATATGGTCAGGTAAATAGAGGTCACGCAGCTGGACAGTAGAGATATTCACCGAAAGCATCAGTTTGCGCGGTAGTACGCCAACGGCATCGAGGCCCCGCCGCAGCAACTCTCGGCTCAGCAAATCAATCCATCCGTCCCTCTCCGCTATGGGAATAAACTGGTCCGGCGGAATCCATCCATGCTGGGGGCGATTCCATCGCGCAAGCAGTTCAAAACCCTGCAACTCTCCGCTGCTCAGGCTGACGAGGGGTTGAAAGTAGGGGAAGAACTCTCCACTCTCGATAGCCCGGGCAACATTCAAGTCGTCGAAAGCCATCGCGGATCACCGTAACCCTCAGTGCCCAGAATTATACGCCTGCGTTAGACTTGCGCTTTCTGGCGCTTGGGGGAATGCGGGCGACCGGTTTTTCGAGCCAAATCGCCCCGCGGGTTCAGAAGGTGGGATGCCTTGCTCGATTCCGGCTCGATTCCCGCCCGATCCTCGCCCGACCCCTGCCCGATCCTTGCCCGTTCCTTGCCCGTTCGAGGACTCCGGCGGCTGGTCCCGCGCTGCCCGTACAATGAAGGAGGAGCCCTGAACCCACACCCAGCATGGCGGACAACGACAAAAGCGAGCAGAAAAAGCCCCTGTCCGCCAAGCAGGATGAAGACCCCGTCGGCAAAGTGTATGACACGCGGCTCATGCGACGGCTGGGCCACTATGTGCGCCCTTACTGGATTCAGGCCACCATCTCTTCGCTGGCCGTCAGCCTCAAATCGCTGAGCGACGTGACCGGGCCCTACCTCGCGAAAGTCGCCATCGACCGCTACCTCACCGGCACGCCCGGCCCGGCCACCAACTGGCTGACGCGGCGGCTGCCGGCCGAGCCCTACCACGGCATCACGATCCTGGCCGCCATCTATCTGGGGGCGCTGGTCTCGGCCTACTTCTTCGAGTTCGTTCAGACCTACATGATGCAGTGGGTGGGCCAGAAGATCATGTTCGACCTGCGCCGCGACCTCTTTCGCCACATGCAGCAGATGCACATCGGCTTTTTTGACCAGCATGCCGTCGGCCGCCTGGTCACCCGGCTTACCTCGGATGTGGACGCAATCAACGAGATGTTCACTGCCGGCGTGCTGGCCATTGTGGACGACTTCTTCAACCTCACCATCATGGCCATCGTGATGCTCACGATCAACTGGCGGCTGGCACTGATCGCCTTTGCCGCGCTGCCGCTGATCCTGATCGTGACGGGCTTGTTCCGCGACAGCGTGCGGGAGAGTTATCGCCGCGTGCGCGCCGCGATTGCCCGCATCAACAGCTTCACCCAGGAGCACATCTCGGGCATGGCGGTGGTGCAGCTGTTCAACCGCGAGCAGCGCGCCTACTCGGATTTTGAAGACGTGAATCGGCTTCACATGATTGCCTTCAAAGACACCATCTTCGCCTATGCGCTCTACTACCCTGCGGTCGAGTTGCTCTCCGCCGTAGCCATTGCACTGGTGATCTGGCGCGGCGGCTTCGGCGTGCTCAACGGCGCGGTCACGATCGGCGTGCTGGCCATGTTCATCCAGTACTCGCAGCGCTTCTGGCGGCCGATCCAGGACCTGAGCGACAAATACAACATCCTGCAAGCCGCCATGGCCGCCTGCGAGCGCATCTTCAAGCTCCTCGATACGAAGCCTGAAATCGTCGATCCAGCCCGTCCGATCCTGGGGGACGGCAGCAACCGCATCGAGTTTCGGCACGTGTGGTTCACCTACCAGAAGCTGAGCGAAAGCGAGCAGGCAGCTGTGTCCGCCGCATCAGGTACGCCCGATCGAGCCACGCTCGCCAACCTCCCCGGCATCGAATGGATCCTCAAAGACGTCTCCTTCACCGTCGAGCCCGGTCAGACGATCGCCATCGTAGGCCACACCGGCGCCGGTAAAACCACCCTCATCAGCCTGATGATGCGCTTCTACGACGTCACTGCCGGCCAGGTCCTGGTCGACGGCGTCGACCTGCGTCAGCAGGACCTGAACAGCCTGCGCCGTCACTTCGCCGTCGTCCTGCAAGACCCGTTCCTGTTCACCGGCACCCTGGCTGAAAACATCCGCCTGGGCAACGACGACATCAGCGAGTCCGCCATGCGCCAGGCCGCCAGCGACGTCAACGTGCTCGACTTCGTCGAAGGCCTGCCCCAGGGCTTTGACGAGCGGGTGCAGGAGCGCGGCAGCTCGCTCTCCACCGGGCAAAAGCAACTCATCAACTTTGCCCGCGCCCTTGCTTATAATCCCCGCATCCTCATCCTGGATGAAGCCACTTCGAGCGTCGACACCGACACCGAGTTGCGCATTCGCGGTGCGCTCAAGCGCATGGTCGAAGGCCGCACATCGGTCCTGATCGCGCATCGCCTCTCGACGGTGCAGCGCGCCGACACCATCCTGGTGATGCACAAAGGCCAGTTGCGCGAAATGGGCTCGCATCAGCAGTTGCTGGCGCATCGCGGCCTTTACTGGAAGCTTTACCAGCTGCAGTACAAAGACCAGGAGCTGGGCGCGGCCGGAACGCCGCTGGGCGAGCCTGCCGCCGTTCCGGCAATCTAGCCCGAGCTCGAAAACTCCCCTAACCGCGCCATTCAGACGGGTGTCTAATAATCCGCATGGACAGGAACGACCACGCAGCGATCCAGGCGGTTCTGGCAGGAGACAAAGAGGCCTATGGCGCGTTGGTGGTTCGCCATAGCCAAACTTTGTTCCGCTTGGCCTATCGCATTACGGGCAACGAAGCCGACGCCGACGACGTTGTGCAAGAAGCGTTCCTGCGCGGCTATCGCAAGCTGGAAGGGTTTGAATCACGGGCCAATTTCGGCACGTGGATTTATCGAATCGCCGTGCACTGCGCTCTGGACAAGATCAGGCGCCGGCGCGGGGACGAGTCTTCCCGGGTTGGTGACACGAATGACCCGGAACTGGACCAACTGCAGGTGGCCGACCATGCGGCCAACCCGGAGCGGCTGGTGTTGAGCGGCGAAATCAGCGCGTTGCAGCAGGCGGCTCTGTCCAGCCTCACAGCCACCGAACGAACCGCCTTTGTATTGCGGCACATGGAAGATTGCACGACAGCAGAGATTGGCGCAGCACTGGGCATTGAGCCCAATGCGGCCAAACAAGCGGTGTTTCGCGCCGTTCAAAAGTTGCGGCGCCGACTGGCTCCCTTGCGAGTAGCGACATGAAGCATTTGACGGATGAACAGATGATGGAACAAGTCTACGGTGAGAGCGAAGACCGAGCGGCCGTCGAGCAGCACCTCGCTCGCTGCCGCGCCTGCGCCGATGGTTTCGCCGAACTCCAGCGCGATCTCGCCGCGCTGGATCGCATAGAGGCGCCGAGCCGCGAGGCCCGCTACGGCGAACGCGTCTGGGCGGCAATTGCGCCATTGCTGCCCGCGTACGGAAATGAGAAGCGCCGCTGGTGGATGAGCGGGCTGGTCAAGGGCCTGAGCTACGCCGCGGTTTGCTCGCTGCTGGTTTCCTCGGCCTTCTACGCCGGCCGCAAGTGGGAGCGCAATAATCAGCCCCCGGTAGCGCATGTGCAGGCTCCGCCCTCCCATCCCAAGCAGCCCATCGTTGTCGTGGTTCTCGATGATCATCTGGACCGCTCGGAGCGCTTTCTGGTCGAGTTGAAGCACGCCGACCTGGACCCCTCCGCAATGGCCACGCCCATGGGGGAGGAAGCCCGCAGCCTGCTGGCCGCCAACCGCGTCTGCCGCAAGAACGCCGCTGAAACCGACGATCCTGAACTGAACACGGCGCTCGACCACCTGGATCACCTGCTGGCGATCGCCGCCAACCAGCCCGGCGGGCTGAATGCCCAGACAATTAGTCGCCTCCAGGATGAGATGAATCGCAATGGCGTGCTGTTCGAGGTCCGCGTGCTGCGCTCCAGAATTTCTCACCGTCCGGAAACCAAGAACGACCCCGCCAAGGGAGGAACGGTATGACGACCGAGTTTGGTTTGACGATCCGTCACCGATCGCCCACAGGCCGATTCCATGTCAGAGCCAGCGCTTTTGCCGCCTTCCTGGTTGCAGTGGTTTGTCTGCCGCTGAGCGCTGTTGCTCTCGAGCTGTCTTTCGAGCCAGCCGGGCAGGCCCTGATCAGCTCCGTGGCGTCCACCCCGACGGTTCAGGCCAGCCCAACCAGCACGCTCGTTCCCGCGGTGCCCGCCAAGCCCGACGACCAGGCTCGCAAGCTCTGCGCCGATGGGACGCGCGCCATTGACCAGGGCCGCTGGGCCGACGCCGTCAAGATCTTCACCGAGGTGGCCAGCCAGCACGGCGATCACGCCGACGCCGCTCTCTACTGGAAGGCTTACGCAGAAGACAAGCTGGACCAATGGAAACCTTCCCAGGACAGCTGCAAGGACCTGCGTATCAACTATCCGAAGAGCCGCTGGATCGAGGATTGCGGCGCTCTCGAAGTGGAGATTCGCGCCAAGAGCGGCAAGCCCGTCCAGATCGACCCCAAGGCGAGCGACGACGTGAAGCTGTTGGCGCTCAACGCCATGCTGCGCCAGGACGAGCCGCGCGCACTGGCCGAAATTCAGACCATCCTCAATGGCGACTCCAGCGAGAAGCTCAAGAAGGAGGCGCAGTTCATCCTCGGCCATCACTATTCGGATGAGACCTTTGCCCAGATCGTCCGCCTCAGCTACGTGGAAGGCGACGTGCGCATCCAGCGCGGCGCGCCGAACGGAAAGCAGAGCCTGGGCGAGTGGGAAACAGCAGTCGCCGATCTGCCCATCGAAACCGGTTTCAGTCTGGTGACCGGGGAAGGTGGCCGCGCGGAGATCGAATTTGAAAATGCCTCCACCATCTACCTCGACGAAAACTCCGTTCTTACCTTCAACGATCTGCATGAGACGGCCGGCGTTCCCTTCACCGAAATGGCCTTGCTCTCGGGCACCGTTTCGCTCAACTTCCGCCCCTACATAACCTGGGAAAAATTGATTCTGCACACCCCGTCCAATGACTGGGTCGCCGGATACCCTTCCAAGAGTTCGGTTCGCGTGGAAGCCTTCACCAATGCCGTTTCCGTGACCCCGTTGCCCGGTGGAGAGTTCCTCCTGCCAGGCGTGCCCAAGAATGCGAACGCGTGGGGACGCACCTTCACCTATGTTGGAGGCCAGCTCCAGGACGCCGAAGGTGTAGCCAGCAGTGAAGCTTTCTCCTCCTGGGACAAGTGGGTCGCCGACCGTGTAGCCCAGCGTGAGGCTGCCATCCAGACGGTCATGCAATCGGCCGGCCTCGCCGAGCCGATTCCCGGACTGGCCGATATGGCCGGCCAGGGCAAGTTCTTCGCCTGCGCCCCCTACGGAACCTGCTGGGAACCGAACGATCTCGCGGAGCAGGAAGATCAGCCCCAGCAACGTTCTATGCAGCGCACCATCGGGCGCCCCCAACTTGAGCTGGCCGCGTATCATCCTTCCGCAATGCTGATGCGGACCTCTCTGGCGCCCAGCCGGGCAGCGCAGTCCGCGGCTGTTCCGCGCAGCAACTTCGACTACTTCGACCAGTTCCCCTGCATGCCGGCTTCGGTGCGCTATCGCGCCGTCAGTGGCAATCAGACCGTAGTCAATCCTTCCTGGGCTCCCGCCGGCCGGCGCTACGACTGGGCCGTGTGTCACGCCGGCAGCTGGATTCGCCACAAGCACCATTATGTGTGGGTTGCCGGGGGCAAACGCCATCACATCGATCCGGTGCGCTGGCTCAAGAGCGGCCGTCAGGTTGCCTTCGCCCCCTTGCATCCCTACGACGTGAAGGGACGACCGGCCATCAATGCCCGGCATACAGTCTTTGCGATCAGCGGCAAGAACGACGCCAGCGTACAATCGGCGCGATTTGAGCGCAACCTTCCCATCGAATATCTGAAGGAAGCGCCCAAGGACTATCGCACGGCGCCCATGCCTCCACTCACGCTGGCGGAAGCTCCGCGCATGGAAGCGCATCCCTACCGCGATGTGGCCGGCAGCAAGGGAACAACCGACACCAGGAGCGGCATCGCCATCCACTTCGACGCCAAGTCACAGACCTTCCTGATGGCCCGGCAAGAGATGCACGAGGGCAAGACCACGACCGCCTTTGCGCCCATCAGCAACCACAGTGGCACTCTGCAAGCGCGGGCCGCGAGCTTCGGCGGCGCCAGCGGCGGAGGCTCCCGTGGCGGCAGCAGTGGAGGCTCCCGTGGCGGAAGCGGGGGAGGCGCCCGTGGCGGAAGCGGATCGGGTGCTGGCGGATCGCGTGGCGGGGGCGGCAGTTCGAGCGGCGGAGGCTCGCACGGCGGCGGAGCCAGTAGCGGAGGCGGTTCGGGCGGTGGTGGTGGTGGCGGCGGTTCGCACCACTAGATTTCGCTCTCTGCGGGCGCCTGGGTGGTTTGTTCCGCAACAGCAGAGCAGCCGGAGTGCCTCGGAGCCTGAGTCCTGCGATCTTCGGTGGAGAGGAATGCGTGCCGCTCAGGATTCTGGCCGACTGTGTCCCCAGCGAAGAGAAGAGAACTGCCCATCGTGCAAACGACCCGTGTTTGCGGGTCTTCTCGACGACCTTCCGGATGATGAGCGGCCGCAGAAACGCGAGTACAGCATGCTTTTGCCCGTCGATTCCACACGCAAAACGGCCCGAAATCCAAGCGGACTCCGGGCCGAGTGTCTCACGAAGCAAACTGCTTAGGCGACAGCCTTCTTCTCGGCTGCCAGGGCTGCGTTGGCCTTGTGCACCAGGTCCGTAAATCCCGCGGCGTCCTTCACAGCGATGTCCGCCAGGATCTTGCGGTCGAGTTCGATGCCGGCCTTCTTGAGGCCGTTGATGAACTGCGAGTAGCTGGTGTGGTTCAGCTTGGCGGCCGCGGAGATACGCACAATCCACAGCGAGCGGAACTGCCGCTTCTTCTGCTTGCGGCCGGTGTAGGCGAACTTGAGGCCGCGCTCGACGGCTTCCTGGGCTGCCTGGTAAAGCTTGGATTTCGTTAGGAAGTAGCCGCTTGCCCGGTCGAGAATCTTCTTCCGGCGGTCATTCCGCTTGGTACTGCGTTTTACGCGGGGCATTGTTTCTTCTCCATTTTTGGTTCACAGGTCAAAGCGGCTGGAGGCAGGAAGCCATCATCGATGGCGTTAACCTCTTCACACGCCTATGCAAGCCTGAATCTCTCGCCGTACGGAACACATCGTCTATCCGGCGGGGGCCATCGTTCGGCCCTGTCTTCGACAGCCCTCCAAATCGAGGCCGTACGAAGTACTCAGGCGTAGGGAATCATGCGCGCTACCTTGGCGTAATCGCCGTCAGAAACCAGCACGGTCTTGCCGAGCTTCCGTTTCAACTTTGGCGATTTCGACGACAGGATGTGCCGTGTCTTCGTCTGGCCCCGCTTGATTTTGCCGGTTCCAGTCTTGCTGAAGCGCTTGGCCGCGCCCGTATGGGTCTTCAACTTAGGCATTGTTTTCTCTTTTTTCGGATGGAGCCGCTGGCCCCACCTCATTGCCCTTGAGACAGGGGTTCCCCTGCCCTCTTGAGGCTTCAATCAGTATACCGCAAGCCTGATTTCCTGGCCATAGGGAGTTCGGGCGGCTTCCACCCCGGAAACGGGCCATAAGACAAATCTTCTCTACCCCCGGTTCTTCTCTACCCCGTTCCGTTTCGGTGCGCGGTTCCAATTGCGTCACACCGATCCCTATGAAAAAGAAGATCACGGGAGCCGCTTGAAAGGGATGGAGTTTTCACTTGGCGACGTGGACTCTGAGAACGGACATTCCCCGTCGCCCGCCTGCTCAGGTATCCATCCCACACGAACAGTCCTTTGACCCTCTCTGGAAAATGTCTGTCGCATTTTGTCGCAAATCCCGGCGATTGGCCGTCTTTGCCGGTTATGCCTGTTCGTAAGGATTGTCCATCGATCAGGTATCGCTCCTTTTAGGTCGATCGTGCTGTTTAAGGCGCCGATCCGGCCCGGCAACAGAGCGCCGCCCGGGAGACAAATCCCAACCCAGAAGGGAGGGCCTGAGGGGGCTCAAGGGGCCTGCGAGCGGCGCCTGCAATCAGGGCTCGGCTCGAAATGCCTTCTCGATAAACTCAACCAGCCGCTGACGCGCGTCGAAGCCGTGCCAGGGCTCGGGGGACGGCCTGCCGAACATGCCCCCGGCCAGCGGCCCATGGTCTTCCCGCGGATAAGTCACCAATTCCACCGACACACCCTGCTGGCGCAACGCCCGGTACATCTCCTCGGACTGACCCAACGGATCCGTGGTGTCGCTTTCGCCCTGCAACAGCAGGAAAGGCGTCTTGGCATCCGCCGCGCCGGCCAGCGGGCTCTGCTTCCATGCGTCGGCCATATGTTCCCATGGCTTGCCATAGTACCAGCGATCGTACCAGGAGCCTCCTTCGGTGCCGTATTCACTGAACTGGTCAATCACCGGCGCACCGCTGATGATGGCCTTGAAGCGGTCCGTCTTGCCTTCCACAAAGCCGGCCATCTCGCCGCCGTAACTGTAACCCATCAGCGCCATGCGGCTGGCGTCGAGCGGGTACTTGGCCAGCACCGCATCCACTCCGGCCATCACGTCCTGGTAGTCGCCGCCGCCCAGGTCGTTCTTGTTGGCCGCTGCAAACTTCGTGCCGTAATTGGAAGATCCGCGCGGGTTGGGCCGCAGAATTGCCCAGCCGTGACCAAGCAGGAAGGCAGCCAAGGCGTCATTGCGGTCTTCATACGCGCCAAACGGGCCGCCGTGCACATCGACAATCAGCGGGACTTTCGCCGCGCCAGCCTCGGGAGGCAGGTAGAGCAGCCCTTCAATCGTGAATGCCCCGCTCTTCCAGGCAACCAGTTCCGGTTTGACCCATCTGAGGCCCGCAGGAGCCAGTTCCGGCATGGGAATGGCCTGGCACGAGTCGCCGGGTTTTCTAGCAAAGCAGAGTTTTTCTTCCTCGCCGCCGGCGTCGCTGAGCCACACCCAGCCGGTCTGGTTACGATTGGTGGCCAGGCTGTCGACAAGCCGGCTGCCGAAGTCGATCGGGGATGGAGCAACCTTTCCGTCGAGCGAAACCCGCACCGGGGTCAACCGGGTCCCGATTGCGGCTTCTGTGACCAGCGTGTCCGGTCCGACGTACACCCCGGAGCCATTCAACTGGCCAGCAAAGCCTGCGGTGAGCCGGCGCGGCTGGCCGGCTCCATCCGCCGTTAGCGCAAACAATTCTTCGTATCCCGGCGGCGCATCCTCCGGAGTCTGTGCAGGAAACACAATCTCGGCGCCATCAGCACGCCATGCCGCGCCGCGGCCCACGGTCGCCGGAACTTGAGCCAGCTTGACCGGCTTCTCCAGAGCAGCCACGCCGACCAGCCATGCGGCTCCCACCGGACCAAGGTCCCGGGCATCATTGGGCTCTTCGGTCATGGCCAGCAGGCGATCGCCGACCGGCGACCAGACCACCTGGTGAACATCCGGAGCGAGCCCGACCGTCTTCAGCGCTCCGTCGACCGAACCGTCGCTGTTGAGCGCTGCCAGATAAAGCCGCGTGCCATGCAGCTCATGATTCACCCAGGTCGCGTCGGCCTTGGCGTCCTTCTGCTTCTTCTCGCCCGGCGTCTCCGGGTCCCGGCCCCAGACCGCCATCCACTTGCCATCCGGCGAGGGCGCAAACCCGCCTACGTCCAGGGCCTGCGGCTCTGGCGCGGCGTCGGGCTTTTTCTCGGTTTTCTTATCGTCAACCTTTTGGTCGGAGCTCGTGTCCTGAGCCTGGGCAGCCGCTGAGGCCGGCGGCGGAATGGCTCCGGGGATCTTTGACTCATCCACTGCGGGCAGGACCTTCAGGTCGTAAGGCGACGCTTCGCCCCCGCGCATATCCAGGCGAAACAACTGGGTGTGGTCGGCACGCCGGGCAAGGAAGTAGATCGCGTTTCCATCCGGAGCCCACTGGCCGCCACGCTCGCCGCGCTTGTCCGCCGGAACGGAGAATGTAATCTGCCGCGCCTTTTCTCTGCCATCCGTCGCTGCCAGCCAGAAATGGGTCTTGCCGCCATCCACCGTAGCTTCGGTGATGGTGAACAGCACCTGCTTGCCGTCCGGTGAGAGCAGCAGCGCGCCCATTGCCTTCAGATGGCGCAGATCCTCGCTGGTAGGAAAGTGGGGCCCGTTGGCCGCCGGGCTCGCTCCGGCCGCGGCCTGCCAAGCAGACTGGGCATCGCCTTCAAGAGCGAACCAGGACAGGGAAGCACATAGAACAATGGCAGGGAGGGCCAGAAAGGAGGCTGAACGCATGCCGACAGAATACATGCGAAATCCCGCTTTCCAAAAGCTCCCTCGCGTTACCGGCCGGCGATTTCTCTCTCAATCGCAACGCAGCGCCACAATGGGATCGACCCTGGTTGCGCTCCGGGCCGGAAGCCACGCAGCGAACAGCGTGACTGCTGCAATGATCAGCACAGAACCGGCAGTGGTCGCCGGGTCAGAGGACGTCAGTCCGTAGAGTTCGGACTGCACAACCCGGAGCCCGGTCCACGCCAGAGGAAGTCCGAGCGCTAGACCGGCTCCCAGCAGCAGAAGCGATTCGCCCAGTACCATCCAAAGCACATTTCCGCGCGGGGCGCCCAGAGCAATACGAATGCCGATCTCGTTGGTGCGCCGCACCACACCGTAGCTCATCACGCCGTAGAGCCCGATGCCCGCCAACACGACTGCCAACGCAGAAAAAACAGCGGACAGTCTCGAAATGAGTTCCTCGTTGGCGACGAAGCGGTCCGTCAGATCGCCGATCGTTTGAATCCTGAGCACTGGCAAATTCGGGTCCACTTCTGCCAGCGCAGCCCGCACCGCGCCCGTCAGCTTTGCCGGATCGCCACTGGTGCGCACTTGCAGCCATTCAGCGTAGCTGTTCTCTCCAAGGGCCAACTGCTGGACCGGAAAATAGACCTGCCGCTCGGGCTCTTCGCGCGGCCCCGAGTAGCGCGTGTTGGCCGCCACACCGACAATTTGCCAGGGACCCGCATTGGTATCGTCCTCGAGTGTGACCCGGTGGCCGACGGCGTCATGGTGCGGAAAGTAGTGGTCGGCAAACGCACGATTGACGACCACCGCCTTAGGCCCATTGGGTGCATCTTCGCGGCCCACAGCCCGGCCCTGGACGATGGCGATTCCGGTTGTCTCGAAATAGCCGGGAGTCACCCGTTCCAGGACTTGACTTGTGTCTTCCTTGGGGCCGGGCACATAGCCCTGAATCTTCATGGACGAAGTCCAGCTGCTACGGCTCATAGGCGCAGCGCTGGAGAAAGCCGCCCCGCTCGTTCCCGGCAGCGCATTCACACGGTCGATCACCGTTTGATAGAAACCCGCCAGCTGGGCAGGCTCGACGCCGCCGAATCTGTCGCCCAGAGTTACCAAAAGCAAGTGGGTGCGATTGAAGCCGAAGTCCTCCTGTTCCAGATTGGTGAGAGAGCGCAGAAACAAACCGGCCCCGGTCAGAAGAACCACGGAAACGGTCACCTGGGCAATCACCAGCGCCCGCGGCAGCAAGCGTGCTCCCCGTTCGCCACCGGCGGTAGATGTGCGCACATTCGCGTTCAACGCCGGTAGGGTATCGCTATGCGCAACCCGTAATGCCGGAGCAAGCCCAAACAGCAGGCCTGTAAGGAGCGAAACCCCCAAGGTAAAAGCCAGGACAGAGAAATCCGGTCTGGGGTCAAGCGAAGTATAGGCCGCGCCTGCGGCGATAAACGCAATTAGTGCGCGCGTAGCCAGGAAAGCCAGCGCCAATCCGAAGAGTCCTCCTGAGGCCGAGAGCAGCAGCGCCTCCATCAGGATCTGCCGAACGATTCGTCCCCGGCTCGATCCAAGCGCCAGCCGGGTCGAAATCTCCCGTTCTCGCGCCGCCGCCTGGGCAAGCAGAAAATTGGCCAGATTGGCGCATGCGACCAGCAGCACCAGAATCACCACCCCCATCAGAATCAACAGTGGCCCCTCGAAGTTCGCGCGCAGCGAGGAGATTCCCGATGCTGCCGTCACCAGCGGTGCGCCGATGCGCTCGATCTCCTTGCGCCGCTCCGGCGTCGCCTGTCCGCCCTCGTGCGCCAGCGCGTACGAGCGAATCTGGGAGTTCAACCACTCTTGCTCCTCAACGTGGCTCGCGCCTGAGGCCTGACGGGCTCCCAGGTGCAGCCAATAGAGCCCATTGCCCTCGAGCAGCGAAGGCTCTCGCGTCAACTCCGCCTGCATGGTCAATGGCGCCCACAGCTCAGGCACCTCGATTTGCAGATAGATGCCGTGGAATCCCGCCGGTGCGACTCCAACTACTGTGCACGGCACTCCATTGATGGTCAGTACTCTGCCTACAGCCGCGGGGTCGGCATCCATCGTCTCGCGCCAGTAGTGATAGCTGACCACAACGACCGCGTTCCGTCCCGGCGCTTCGGCATCGCTGGGCTGAATCGATCGGCCCATGAACATCGGCACCCCGAGCACGGCAAAGTAGTTCCCTGACACCAGGTGTGCCGAAACCTGCACAGCCTGTCCCGTGGGATGTTCTCCAATCCCGACGCCTACCTTGCGAATTCTGCTGTTAAAGGAAAATACCCCGGCAAAGGGTCCCGGCTGCTTCTCCAACTGCCGCGCAAAGTCATAGGGATAGAGATCCGCAGTTCCAAGGTCGACTCCGCCCAACGCTCCACCGCCGAACGCTCTGCCGAACGACACCAACTCCTTGGGCGAGCGAACCGGTAGCTGTTTGAGCAGCACACCACTGACGAGCGTGAAGATTGCGGTGTTTGCGCCAATGCCGAGCGCCAGCGAGAGAACGGCCACGAGGGTAAACCCTGGGCTCTTGGCCAGCTTGCGCACGCTCAGGCGAAGGTCCTGGCAAAGATTCTCGACTGAGGTCTCCCAGCCTGCCGAGCGGATGTGGTGCTTGACGGCATTGGTGCTGCCCATCTCCACGCGGGCCGCCTGCGCAGCCTGCTCTGGAGTCATGCCGGCGCGACGCTTGTCGGCGCGAGAGGCCTCAAGAAAGCTGTGCAGTTCTTCGTCCATCTCCTGTTCCGCGCGCGTGCGGCCCATCAAAGCCCGCAGACCAGAGACAACATTTGCCACCAACCCCATCGCGTCCCTCCTCCCCTGAACTGGGTAAAATCAGGCTTCGAGAATTCTGGAGATGGCCCCCGTCTGGCGACTCCACGATGCCGTCTCATCCTTCAAGGCACGGCGCCCCGCCGCAGTCAGTTCGTAATATTTGGCGCGGCGATTGTTTTCACTCGAGCGCCACTCGCTCTTCACGTGCCCCGCCCGCTCCATGCGCGCCAGGGCCGGCAACAGCGATCCGGGATTGACGCGGAACACGCCCGCGCTCACCTGTTCAATGCGCAACGCCACGCCGTAACCATGCATCGGCTCGAGAGCCAGCGTCTTCAGAATCAGCATCTCCAGCGTTCCCTGCACCATTTCGCCCGGCTTCTTCCCCATCGATCAATCTCCTCTAGATGGTCAAGAGATATAACGCAGTCATCTCGATTGTCAAGAGGAGAGTGCGCAAAATCCTCCGCAGAGCGAAACTGACGGTCGGAATTTCCGGGAAAAATGGAGCGAACTCGGCTGGCGCGTCCTCACGGCACGCGGGGATCGGCAGGCAAAAGTCGAAAGCCGCCCGGCTGGGGCGGCTTTTGAATGAACAGCTCAGCCCGGAAAGACTATTGCTGAGCCTGCGCCGCCGGGGGAGCCGCCGGACTCGGCCGGGTAGCTTCGGGAGCCTTCGGCTTGGGCGCTTCCTGCTTCTTGGAGGGCGCAAGAATGGCGTGCAGAATGGTGCCTTCCATGCGCGGCATGAACTCCACAATGCCGGCTTCGCCAATGTCCTGAATCAACCGGTTGATGATGGCGTAGCCCAGCTCGCGGTGAGCCATCTGGCGGCCGCGGAAACGCAGGCTGGCCTTCACCTTGTCGCCCTCGTTCAAAAAGCGGACGGCCTGATTTTTCTTGGTCTGGTAATCGTGTTCGTCCACGGTCACTGAGAACTTGACCTCTTTGACGACGATGACCTTCTGCTTCTTGCGCGCGGCGCGGTCGCTCTTTTCCTTCTCATAAAGGTAGCGGCCGTAGTCCTGGATGCGGCAAACCGGAGGCACGGCGTTCGGCGAAACTTCCACCAGATCCAGTCCTCGCTCCCGGGCAATTCTCAGCGCCTCGAAGGGCGCCAGAATACCGAGCTGTTCGCCGTTTTCGTCGATGACGCGAATTTCACGCGCGCGGATGCGATCATTGATGCGGATAAAAGACTTTGCAGAACGTTTGTCGAGTGCGATGATGCTCCTCCAAAAGTCGTTTGTGCCCGCCTCCGGGGTCTTCCGGAGTCGCTGCGGGTACACCAACGCACACTGAGTATAGCATTGGTCCGGTATCTCTGAACGTCCGCTCCCCGGTGGAATCGAATCCATCGGAAACTCCCCGGCCGGTCGACGTGATCCTAAACTTTTGGTCCGAAGGCCCGCATCGGGACTCAGACTGGACATTCAGCGTTCCAGTGTCCCGATACTCCGACGTCGATTGCGGCCAGTTCCACACCTGCTGACGCTGTCGCGGCGGCGTTCAGTTGCCCTGCGGTCCGCAACGACCTGGCCCCTTGAATGCTGATTGCGCCGGCCAGATCGGCATGTTCGCCAAAACTGGCACTCCTCACCTTGGAACTCGGCCTGAGTCTGGCGGTTACCCGCGCCCAGAGGTGGACGTGGACGCAAGAAGGGCAGGTACGGCGGGAGTTTTGGCCCGGAACGGGACGATCTACCCTCTGAGACAATTCAAATCCGAGTCCGGTTGGCGTCCGAATTCCCCCTGCCTTGCTCCAGAATCGATTTGTTCATGCCGGACCTCTGGAGGACAATGCTGGCCCATGCTTGGGGTTGTACCTGCTTCCGATGCAGACATGTTCCGGATTTGCAAATTCTCAACACATACCACCGCGTGGAAGGGTGGAAAGGCTCCGGCACCTGGATCGCTCGCAGCCTGGCAGCCGGGAAACAGCTTCTATCCGTCAAAATAATCCGTGCGTATACGGTTGATCTTGGCCCCAGACTTCGATAAAGGCCGCAAACAGCAACCGAGGGCACGTTTCCGTGCCCTCGGCGGCCAAAATCAAAGCTCAGAAAAATGCTATGCCTGCACCATCAGCCCAGCCGACGGGTTCGCTTTGCGGAAGGCGATGAAAGCCAGGGCGAAGAAACCGGTGCCGAGGAAGAGCAACGAGGAAGGCTCGGGCGCAGTCGCCGTCGCCATGCTCAGCTCGCCGTTGAGATCATCCACGACCCCGAGGTAGGGCGTGCCGTCCTGGATGCCGTAGGTGGAGGTGCCGGCACCGCGGAAGCCTTCGCCGAGGGTCTGGTCTCCGGAGTAGATGTTGACGAAGGCGCCGTTGATGTCAAAGGAGAGGCCGCCGAAGGACACCAGCGGATTAACGCCCGTGGCACCCGGAGTGAGCATGTTGTCGGAGCCGTCTACGCCGGTGCCGGTAAGCCAGCCGGTGGCAAGGGTCGTGCCGTCGAAAACCATGTCGACAAAGCCCGAGGTGACGTCGTAGACACCGGTGCTGCCCACTTCGGTCCCGGTGAGCGAACCGGTGGCGATCACACCAAAGCCAGGCGTGGTGAACGTGAATGCAAAGGAACTGGCCAGGGCGGCCGGTGTAGCCGCACACGAGGTTACCAAGGCAAGTAAAGCAATTGAAAACTTGTTTATCATGAATCCTCCAAGAGACTGCCCCGTAGGGCGCTCGATCTGTGGACCTCTTGCGAGGTCAGATCCAAGCTTTCTTTCACTCCGATGAATGCATTTCCTGCGCCAAAGACTAGGCTAATAAATTCAATTACTTACTGATTCAACCTCGAGCGCTTATGCAAACAATTGCGCATATCTCCCCGAACATCTTCCCTTTGGGTTGTCCTTCCCGATCCACAAAAGCAGACTGCATTCCAGAATTCACACCGCGGTGAGCCTTGATGGCTTACCGACGGGCGCGTTCGGTCCCCGGCAAATGCCCAAGAGCTTTTGCTCGAGACCGATGACTACGAAAAAGCAGGAATCCCTCTGCTGATCCCCAATCGACTCAGACAAGAGGCTTCGTTCATGCAATTGCCCTGGGACACTCCTGGCTGGGGCAACGCCCAGCCCCGCCTCCGCTATACTTGAACCAAGGCCGCAATCTTCCTCAAGCACCATCCCCGTCGCATGGAAATCGCTCCCGCATCCACTGTTTCTGGGTCACCTCCGCTCGCTTCTGGTGGCGACGTCCGCTCCATTCTGGGCTATGTTTACTTCACGTTCATCTGTTATTTCTCCATCGGATTACCGCTTGCCGTACTGCCCACCTTCGTGCATCTGCGCCTGGGCATGCACGCGGCCCTGGCCGGCCTCATCATCAGCATCCAGTACATTGCCACCTTCCTCAGCCGTCCCTGGGCCGGCCGCATCTCCGATCACGCCGGCGCCCGTGTCTCCGTGCTCTGGGGCATGGCCGCCTGTACGCTGAGCGGTGTGCTGTTGCTGGCCGCCGGCGCGCTCCAGTTCAGTTCCTGGCTCACGCTCTCCGCACTGGTTGCCAGCCGCCTGGCGCTGGGCGTAGGCGAGAGTCTGGGCTCTACCGGCTCAACCCTCTGGGGCATCACGAAGGCCGGTCCGGAGCATACCGCCAGGGTCATCGCGTTCAACGGAGTCGCCACATATGGTGGATTGGCTCTGGGCGCTCCGCTGGGTGTTCTGCTTGACCAGCAATGGGGCTTGATGGCTCTGGGACTACTGACCACGCTGCTGTCTGCCGTGAGCTTTCTGCTCGCTGAGCGCAAGAGCCCCGTGCCGGTCACGCCCGGCGAGCACTTGCCCTTTCACGACCTGCTGGGACGCATTGCCCCGCACGGAATGGCACTGGCGCTGGGCGGCATCGGCTATAGCGTGCTGGCCACGTTTGTGACTGTTTACTACATCAGCCGCCACTGGGCCCCGAACGGCGCGGCCCTCTGTCTGACCGCGTTCGGCGGCGCCTTCATCGTCGCCCGGCTGCTCTTCATTGAAGCCGTCAATCGCTTCGGGGGGTTCCCCACCTGCATCGTGTGCCTGTCGGTAGAGTCGGTCGGCGTTCTGGTCATCTGGAGCGCCGGCTCGCCCTGGCTGGCTTCTGCCGGCGCCGCACTGACCGGCTTCGGTTTTTCGCTGGTCTTCCCGGCCCTGGGCGTAGAAGCTGTGAAGCGCGTGCCGCTGCCCAACCGCGGCACGGCGCTGGGCGTTTTCACCGGTTTTTCTGATGTTTCCTTTTTCCTCGTCGGTCCTATCGCCGGAGCCGTCATCGGCGTCTGGGGCTACTCAAGCGCCTTCCTGTTCGCGCTGGCCAGCGTACTCAGCGCGCTGGGCATTGTTCTGGTGCTGCGGCAAATCGAGAAGAGCTGATCGCGAAAACCGAAGACTGCCTTCTGTCGCCCCGTCGCCGGGGTCTCGGCTCACCGCGGTTTCGCCCCCGCCCGCTTCTTCGCCCGGGGAGAAAATTCAGCACGTCTGCCCTCGTGGCCGTTTCACCAAACCGGGGAAGGATCTTCTCGATGCAATGCCGACCGGGGGATTCCGGCTTTGCCGCGGCGCCGGATTTGCCGCGGCGCCGGACTTGCCCTGCTGCAGCCCCCTGTCCCAGACGCACCACGGCCACTCCGAAGAGTGGCCGTGGGAGTGGAACCGAAAAGCGAGGGCTTGAATCAGCGCTCGCTCTTCCAGTTGATCAGATCGCCAAGCGTGGTGGTTGAGCTGGAGACAGGCGCCTTGTGAGCGTCGGCCTTGTAGTGCTCCACCTGGGCGCGGCTGGCTTCGTGGCCACTCACTGCGCGCAGGCTCAAGCCTACCTTCTTCTCTTCCACATTGATCTTGATGATCTTGAAGTCGTGCTCCATGCCGGTTTCCAGCTTGGAAGCGCCACCGTCGTCGCCGGCCTCGGAGATGTGGCATAGACCTTCCACGCCCTCCGCGATCTCGACAAACGCGCCGAACTGCGCCGTGCGCAACACCTTGCCGTGAACCACGTCGCCCACGCGATGCGCAGCGAAGAAGCTCTCCCAGACGTCGGGCTGAAGCTGCTTGATGCCCAGGCTGAGGCGGCGATTCTGCGGCTCAACGCCCAAAACGACGGCCTTGACCTTTTCCCCCTTCTTCACAACTTCAGAAGGATGCTTCACGCGCTTGGTCCAGCTCAGGTTGGACACGTGCACCAGGCCGTCGATGCCGTCTTCAATTTCAATGAAGGCGCCAAAGTCGGTCAGGTTGCGCACGCGGCCTTCGACGACCGTGCCGGCAGGATAACGCTCGGTGAGGTTCTCCCACGGGTTGTCGAGCAGCTGCTTCATGCCCAGCGAGATGCGGCGGTCGGCCGGATTGACGCTGAGAACAACCGTCTCGACTTCGTCGCCCGGTTTGACCAGCTTGGAGGGATGCTTGAGGCGCTTGGACCAGGTCATCTCAGAGAGGTGGACCAGGCCTTCAATGCCCTGCTCCAGTTCCACAAAGGCGCCGTAGTCGGTCACCGAAAGCACGCGGCCCCTGACGTGCGCGCCCACCGGGTAGCGCTCGGTGGCATCCAGCCACGGGTCAGGAGTCAGCTGCTTGAAGCCCAGCGAAACGCGCTGCTTGTCTTTGTCAAACTTCAGCACCTTTACCTGGATCTCGTCGCCCACATTCACCAGGTCGCGCGGATGGGTCAGCCGGCCCCAGCTCATGTCGGTAATATGCAGCAGGCCATCAATGCCGCCCAGGTCGACGAACGCACCGTAGTCGGTCAGATTCTTCACCGTGCCGGTCAGCACCGCGCCCTCGCCCAGCTGCTCGAGAGTCGTGGAGCGCTTGGCGTTCTGCTCTTCTTCCAGGATTTCCTTGCGGCTGACCACAACGTTGCCGCGCTTTTTGTTCAGCTTGATGACACGCACTTCAATCTGCGTGCCCAGGTACCCATCGAGATTGCGAACCGGACGAATCTCCAGCTGCGAGCCAGGCAAAAAGGCCTTCAGGCCGATGTCCACCGTGAGGCCACCCTTCACACGGCTGACCACTGTGCCGATCATCGGGGTCTTCTCGTTGGCTGCCTTTTCGATCACGTCCCAGACGCGCAGCCGCGCAGCCTTCTCGTAGCTGACCAGGTAGCCGCCTTCCGGCTCCTCGCGCTCGATCACCACTTCGATGACGTCGCCGGCGTTGAACTTCACCGCCCCGGTGTGATCCAGAACCTGGTCCAGAGGCACCAGGCCTTCGGACTTCAGGCCCACATCCACAACCAGGTGCTTGTCCGTCGCCTTGATCACAGTCCCGGAAACGACCTTGTCTCCATAGGCTTCCACCGCTGCGGCCTCGGCAGCCTGCTCGCGTTCAAACGCGGCCAGGGCGGCAGAGAAGTCGTCCATCGATTCCAGACCATGGGCATCGCGCAACTGCTCTTCGGCGGCCTCCGCAGGTTCGACAACCGGCGGACCGTCAGCCGGAGCTGCCAGCTCGCGCAAATCCGCGGAATCGGCCGGCGGACCGGCTTCCACGTGCGCGGCCTGGGCAACAGGCTCGGTTAGGGCATCGGCGTCCAGCGCGGTAGGTTCGACTGCGGCAACTGCCTCGGCGGTCTCGGTGTTGGACGTGGATTCGGACGACGGCTGCTCCAGCTCCGTCGCAGGCTCAAGGGTTGGGAGTTCCAATTCGGTGTTCAGGGTTATGCTCTCGGGTTCGGGATTGAGGACGTTTGCCATCACTGCTGCTCCGGAATTCCT
>DATDLS010000251.1:0-37283 GCA_036519195.1 Occallatibacter sp.
GGCCCTCCTAGTTAAGTCCAGCCAGGCTGGCAAAAAATACGTCTTCGAGGTCAGGAGCGACGGGGATGAATCCGTCTTCGGGCTGTGCGTTGGCGAAGACATGGATCTGGGGGCGTCCGGCGACAAGTTTGTTCGAGATGATGGACATGCGGCTGGAGTAGTCCTTGAGCTGGTCGCGCTCAATGGACTTGCGCCAGACCTTGCCCTCAAGCGTTTGTACGGCGCGGTCGGGCGCGCCGGCAAATAGCACCTTGCCGAGATGAATGATGGCCATGTTGCTGCAAAGCTCCATGACGTCTTCTACGATGTGCGTGGAGAGAATAACGATGACGTTGTCCCCGATCTCGGCCAGAAGGTTGTAGAAGCGGTTGCGCTCGCCGGGGTCGAGCCCTGCGGTGGGCTCATCGACGATGAGCAACTGCGGATTGCCCAGAAGCGCCTGCGCGATCCCAAAGCGCTGACGCATGCCGCCAGAAAAGCCCGTAAGCCGCTTGCGTCGGTGATCCCACAGGTTCACTCGATGAAGAAGTTCGTGCACGGCCTCTTTGCGCTGTCCGCGATTTGTCATTCCCTTGAGCAAAGCGATCTGGTCCAGCATCTCTTCGGCATTCACCCGCGGATAGACCCCGAAATCCTGCGGGAGATAGCCCAGCTTCCTGCGCACCTCTTCCTTTGCGCGGAGCACATCGAGATTGTCGAGGTGAATTGAGCCGGCGTCGGGCTCCTGCAGCGTGGCGATGGTGCGCATCAGAGTTGACTTGCCGGCTCCGTTCGGCCCCAGCAGCCCGTAGAGCCCGCGAGGAATGGTGAGACTAACGTTGTCCAGGGCGCGCACGCCCCCTTTGTAGCTCTTGGTGAGCCCTTCAATGCGAAGTTCCATTGCGGGTTAGTCCTCCAAAGAACGAAGTCGGTCAGGGGTTACACTGCATATGCGAAAATTGCCTGCTACGGAGTTCCGCTTGCTGGAAACCCCAGGGATGGCCGAAGTTTCGGGGGCCAGTTCTTAGAACGGACTGATAATGGAAAGGTAACAAACCGGGCTGGCAGAAGCTACTTTTACTTTGTGATCGGCTCCTTTAGCGCATAGAACTCTTCTCCTAAGTCTCTAATGGAAAGAATCAAACAAAACTGGAATTTCTATGGGAGTACTTGTGAGAATGCTCTCGAACGTTTTTTGCAATCGAGAAACCGGAGTTTATGGATTCCTGGACAGTAGACAAGCCTCGGGATTGACCCTGAGTCGGTGAAAGGTTCAGGGCAAGAGGGAAGTCCAATTGGCGCGGTATGCCTTTTCCCCGGGCAAAAGTCCGCTCATCCGTAGCTCCGGCAAGCAGTTAGCTGCAAAGCGACCGCAACTGGACGAAGGCATTTTTCGTTCGATCGGTGGGCTGAAACTACCCCTAGTTTCCCAGCCGACTGCATTGCGGAATTGCACTGTGCTCGACGACGTGTTTATATATCCCACAAGCACTTTGCTTTTTCGTGGGCGCAGTGGAAGCTTTGTTGGCCTCTCTGTCGTTGCCCTCCGGTTCTCGACGGGCTGAACGCGGGGAAGGTTATCCGGCTCGGCAGCTCGGAGCCCATCTGTCCACTGCGCGGTTCACGGCAGCAGCTATGAAAGTCAGTGTCTATGCATCATCGTTGGAGGAGCGTTGTCCCATCTGGTCTTTTCTTCACTCCGATTCAGCGTCGCCGTCGGCATTGTTCAGTGCGTCACTCTAGCCTCGCCGCAACAGCCTCCTGCGCAGGCCCCCATGCCTGCACCAACGATCGTGCAGCCCGGCGCTCCAGGCACATCCAATAAGACTCTTTCCAAGGCAGCTGCAACCGCCTCGGAATCTCTCCGGCCGCCCTCCAAAGCCGACGTCGACTTTATGCAGGGGATGATCATGCATCACAACCAGGCTGTCGAGATGACCGAGCTCCTCAAGACCCGCACAAAGGACCCCGAGATCGTGCAGATCGGCCACAAGATCGATGTCTCCCAGACCGACGAGATGCGCTGGATGAGGCAGTGGCTGACCGACCGCGGCTTTCCAGTCTCCGCCGACCCCATGGGCGGGATGGACATGAAGGATATGAAAGGCATGGACACGAGCATGCCCTTGATGCCTGGCATGCTTACTTCCGTGCAGATGGATGCTCTGCGCAAGACCGATGGACCTCAGTTCGATCACTTATTCCTTACCGGAATGATTCAGCACCATGGCGGCGCTTTGCAGATGGTCAAGGACCTGTTTGCCAATCCTGGAGCCGGTCAGGACCCCCAACTCTTCGACTTCGCGAACGACGTCGACAACACACAACAGGCCGAGATCGACATCATGCAGCACATGCTCAAGGAGAGACAATGATTCGCAGCGTTTTCTTGCGCTCTATCCGTACCATGCTTGCTCTGGCCCTTGCCGCATCGGCAGTTGAGTTTTGCGTTGCACAAACTCCGGCCACCGCACCCGAAGCCCCCGCGCCCGCCGCGACTAAACCGGTCTACACGCCCCCTGCCGTTTTTGTTAACCCGCGCTCCGGGCAGGATGATCCGCGCGTCGGCCTCAAGGGTGGCCTCTATGACGCGGCCACGGCGATCTCCGGTATGCAGCTGGTCCTGACAACGCCCAAGCCCGCTGGCTTCGCGCCTGACCTGGATTCGATTAAGGAAGTTGACGCGACGCCGCCCCCGGCGCCGGTCGATCCGGACGTGCCCCGCCAGCGTCCTGCGCCCGGCGCCCGTCCGAGCGGCCCGCGCGCCAACTATGGCGGCACCAACTCCGACCTCGCCTTCAACTCCAAATACCTCTTCAACGGCAATTACTTCGGCATCAATATCTACGACATTTCGGACCCGACCAGAATGACGCTTGTCACCTCGATCATTTGCCCGGGCGGGCAGGGCGACGTTTCTGTCTACGGTAACCTGCTCTTCATGTCCGTCGAGGCCGCCAATGGCCGCATGGACTGCGGCACCCAGGGCTTCCCCACACCCGCGGGCACGCCCGCCGTGCCTGCACCCGTTCCACCGGGCCCGAATGCTACGCCGGAACAGGTCGCTGCCTTCCGCGCCGCGATGAGCCGAATGCCGCCGGCCGACAAGGACCGGGTTAAAGGTATCCGGATTTTTGATATCTCCGACATCCACAATCCCAAACAGGTCGCTGACGTGCAGACCTGCCGCGGCTCCCACACTCACACCATCCTCACCGATCCCAAAGACAAGGATGACGTCTTTGTGTACGTCTCCGGTTCTGCCGGCGTTCGTCCCGCCGAAGAGCTCGCCGGATGCTCCGCTGGCGACCCCGACAAGGATCCAGACACCGCGGTCTTCACCATCGTGGTGATTAAAGTGCCGATCGCGCATCCTGAGCAGGCCAAGGTCGTGAACAGCCCCTACATCTTCTCCGATCCGGAAAGCGGCAAGAAGAACGCGCTCATGAACGCCCCCATCCACGGCCAGGGGACGGCCACGGCCACGCGCGGCTGCCACGACATCACCGTTTACTCCTGGCTCGGCATCGCTGGCGGAGCCTGTTCAGGGAACGGCATCCTGCTCGATATCTCCGATGTCGTCCACCCCAAGCGCCTGGAGGCCGTCGCCGACTCCAACTATGCTTTCTGGCACTCAGCCAATTTTTCTAATGACGGTAAGACCGTCCTGTTCACCGATGAATGGGGCGGTGGCGGCCAGCCGCGGTGCCGCGCCTCCGACCCGATGGCCTGGGGAGCTGATGCGATCTTCACCATCACCCCGGACAAGAAGCTGAAGCTTGACGCCTACTACAAGATGCCCGCGCCTCAGACCGACAAGGAAAACTGCGTGGCGCATAACGGCTCCATGATTCCGATTCCCGGACGCAACATTGAGGTCCAATCCTGGTATCAGGGGGGCGTCTCCCTCATGGATTACACAGATCCCACACACCCCTTTGAGATCGGTTTCTTTGATCGCGGTCCGGTAGACGATAGCCGTCCGGCGATGGGTGGCCAGTGGTCCACCTACTACTACAACGGATATATTTATGGTTCCGAGATTGCTCGCGGTACCGATGTCCTCAAGCTCGTTCCGACCAAGTATCTCACCCAGAACGAAATCGATGCCGCGGCTCAGATTAGCCTGCCCGAGTTGAACGTCCAGAACCAGCCCCACATCGACTATCCGATGACGTTGCTCACGGCGAAGGCTTACCTTGACCAGCTTGCCCGCGGAAACAGTCTTCCTGCAGACCAGATCGCAGCGATCGAATCGCATATCGACGCGAAGAATACGAAGAAGCTTCACGCCGATGCCAAGAGAGCCGAAAAGGCGGCCGCTGCTGCCAAAACTCCGGTGGACGCCGTTCGTCTCTCCTCGCTTTCGATAATCCTCAAGAGCGACGGTACTCCTGGCGCCAAGGCTGGCGAATAGGCCGCCCGCGGAGGACCACTCTGCCGTCCGAGACCCGTCGACGCGACTTCCCCCTCGCCATCGTGGGAAGAGCCCGGTTTATCAAGATATGAGGAGAAGAACGGAGTTCCGAATTTCGGCGACTTTCGAAAAGGACTGTCTTTGAAGCTGCGAGACTAGATTCACCGTTCTTCGTACCTGAATTAAGGGTAGAAAGGTGGCAAATGAAGTGTCGGTCTCGAAGACCGTGCAACTCTTCAAATCCGCCCTTCCCTCGGTCATGGACTGCATCCGTTCTCTTATTCGTTCAAAGAAGTATCGCCCCAGATTCTGGGGCCGACGGATGAATCTCGGTGAATGGAGGCAAATTGTTGATCATCTGGTGATCGAGATGGTCCACAATTGGCTGCAACACCTCGTTGAGCAGCTTGAAGTCAAAGAGAAGGCCCGCCTGATTGAGCGATTCTCCGACAAGAGTAACCTTCAGGTTGTAGTTGTGCCCGTGCGGATTTTCCCTCTTGCCATGGTAGTTGCGGAGGGGAGTGGCCTGATGAACGCCAGCCGCCGCTGTAACTTCGTACATTAAAGTTTGTCCCTGTTCTGACGCGGTCTTCAAACGTGGCGAGGGTGCTGAAAACGGCATGTGAGCGCGCCGGCGATCCTACGGTGTTGCGCTTAGGGAGTCTTTCGATTTGGTGTAAATCCACTGCGCCCACACCGCTCCTGCCAGAACCCATGCACCGACAATATAGGGCCACAGTCTATCCGGAAAATTGGGCACCGGGTAAAGGTTGTTCCAGAGCGGCCATAGCAGCAGGAGCGCGCCTGCAACGCTCAACACCAGCCACAGCGGCCTGCGCGATCGCACCGACTCGACCATCTCCGCAACACAAACGCACAGGTACACCAGAATCAACGCCAGGCTGCCTATCGTTGCCGCCGCAACGGCGAAAGGCATCACTCCCGCATGCGGGCCCCAAGCGAGCATAGTGATTAGACAGCATAGCGAGATCGCAACCTGCGCCTTGCGCGGTGTGCTGTGTTTGCCATCGAGTTTCGCGAACCATCCACGCTCATTTTGCATGCTCAATGCCTGGAGCATCCGCGCCGCCGCCGACAGTGCGCCCATCACACATGCAAAGGCGCTGCAGGAGACGGCCACATCGATGCCCAGAGCATATTGGCGCGAGATGAACCTGGTTGCCAGCGTGCTCAGCGGAGAGTCGCTCCCAGCGAGCGCATCCATATTCCCGACCCCATACCCTACCACCTGCGCATACATCACCAGCACATAAAATCCGGCTGCGATCGTCACCGTGCCGATCAGGGCAAGTGGGATGTTTCTCTTCGGGTCTCTGGTCTCCTGGCTGAACGCCGCCGCCCCTTCGAATCCTCCGAATGCCAATGTCGTGAAGATCATGGCGTACCCTATTCCTGACCACCCGTGTGCAGCATCCGGGTGCAGCGGTGCCCATGACAGTGGCACGCGGGTCATGATCCTCGTCACCAGGATCACGATGATCAGTACGGAGACTCCCTCCAACGCCAGCATCCCACGTACCGCAACCTTCGTATCCTGCCAACACAGCCACGTTGCAATGCCCAGGGTAGCCACGCCAACGGGCATCCATAGCGCGGGATGATGTACGCCGGCATCGTCCAGAAGAACCGTGAACCCGTTGCCTACAAGCCCAAGTGCGCTGGCCGCCAATCCGGCATAAAACAGCAGAAGAGTCCACCCCGCAACATATCCCCATCGACCCCCGAAGGCATGCCGGACGTACGAGTAAACCGATCCAAAACCCTGAATCCGTCTCTCGAAGGCGACAAAGCAGAGACCGACAATCAACATCGATACAGTTCCAACCAGAAACGATAGCGGCGCACCTGCGCCCGCTGCTTTCACGGTGAAAACTGTATTAAACGAAAGCGAGATCGTCGGAGACAAGATGGCGATCGACAGACTGATCGCTTCAACTAGACCCAATTCTCGCCTCTGATGCATGATGCACACCTCCTTCTCGGTTCGCGGACATTGTTCCGGCTAATCTTGTTCGACCACGACGGGTCAAAGCGTCGTCACGCCGTGGATAATACCTGGCAGTCGCTAGAAGCCGCGAAGACCCACGTCGGCCGATCCGCGCGGCAGCCAATCACCGGCTCACTGATGATCCTGCATATACCAGGTAAAGTCTCCGACCGGGCGATAGCCCAGGCGGGTATACACCGGTCTTCCATCTTCGGTCGCATGCAGGGTTGTGCGTCTCAGCCCTGTCGCCTCATGGGCTGCTTGAAGCGAGTGCCGGACGACCGCTTCGCCATAGCCTTTCTTGCGAGCATCTTCGACGGTCGCCACCAGGGCCAGATATAAAACGTTACCGAGCACCATCGTTGTTGCCGTCGACACCGCGCGGTCGTCCACATATCCAATCGAGGTGTAAACGTCCTGCCAAAATCTCGGCGTCAATACCGAAGAACGGCCAAGTTCAGCAGGCATGTGGTACGCAACCGTATTCATCTCGGTCACCAGCGTCCCGTCATACGACCTTTCGATACGCAAGCCCGTCGGGCTCACGAGAGCCAGCGGGAATGGCTCCGCCAACATGCCCGTCATTGGTATGCGAATTGTATAGCCTCTCTCGGCCAGGATTTCATCCGCCTCTTTTCGCGCAGAGCCACTCAGCAGGTCGTTACAAACGGTCAGCAACCCTGGCATCTTCTTTCTGCTGGTCACAGCAATGGCCTCGTCGGCCAGAAGTTTAAACCTTGACGCATTGTTCACCTCTTCGGTCAGAAAGATGGTGTTGTAAAACGGAAGCTCAGTATCCGCCCAAGCGACGAATAGATTCTCTCTCTTCTCTACCTGTGCTCCCTCAAACTCCTCAGCAAACGCCTGCCATGCCGAGATAAACAGATCTACCGACTCGTGCAGCTGTTCTGATCTCTGCTCCGTCATCATCTTTCTCCATCTTTCTCTGAGACCCGCATTTCTTCTCGTTCTCAATTCTGATTCGATCCGAACAAGAAATAAGCCCAGTTTATTACGAATACCTGAAGACCTCGCTTGAGGACAACCCAGAGAAGAGGAAAACACCTCACAAAGTCATCTAATTACAAAGAAAAGACAACTTGCTCACGTCGATGCCACGGGCAGCGACTCGGCGAACGCGGACAGTGCTTCGCGATCATTTAGATGACGCAGCGCCCCTCCCGACCCCCTATTTCTGGAATTGACTCCAGACGCTTGGGTTGACCCTGAACGCCCTCGTTTGCGACCTGCGTGTGATTCCTGCGGCGTTCGATGTGCGGCAAGAGCATTTCAAGCTCACGATGCCGAGCCAGCCAATCACCGCCTACGAGGGAGACATGAAGAGGTTTGTGTCTATTGATCAGTTCCGACCTTTAGAAGTCAGATAGAGGCCGTATCTGAATCGTGTTTCCGAGATGCGTTCTGTCAAAAGCATGGCATCCCCAATATCGTAGCGAATATTCCTTTTCAATCTCGATAGACAGCGAAGGCGCACGAGCAGCCAGAAGGGTTTCCCTCAGCCCTACTTAACTTTTGAGCGACAACTATTCAACGGTCTGATGCGTTAACCGTGTGTGTCATCACCTACCATATCGTGGTATCCGCTTCTGAATACTTAGTCTGGTGAACTCAGCTTCCTCGTACCGACAGAAGCCACGCCCCTTTAGGGGCGCGGGTAGTTCACCTGAAGAGCCGGGTGGTATCTGCATCGGTTGGCGGATGGAACAGCCTATTCCCAGCTTAGGGAGCCTCCATTCTGATATTCGATGACCCGGGTCTCGAAAAAGTTCTTCTCTTTCTTCAGATCCATCGCTTCTGACATCCATGGGAACGGATTTTCTGTCTCCGCGAAGACAGGCTCAAGGCCGATCTGACCGCACCGGCGATTCGCGATGAAGTGCATGTACTGTTCACACAGGCCCGCGCTGAGGCCCAGGAAACCGTTCGGCATGGTGTCGCGTCCGTATGCTGCTTCCAATTCAGCAGCGGAGCGCAGCATACCTTCTACCTCGTGTTGAAACGCGGGACTCCACAGATGGGGGTTTTCGTTCTTGATTTGGTTGATGACGTCGATACCAAAGTTCAGGTGGATCGATTCGTCACGGAGTATGTACTGATACTGCTCGGCAATTCCGACCATTTTGTTCCGACGGCCAAGCGAGAGGATCTGCGCAAACCCCGTGTAGAACCACATTCCCTCGAAGACAACATAAAACGCGATGAGATCGCGCAGGAATGCCTGGTCGGCCTCAACAGACCCGGTTTCAAACAATGGATTGCTCAGGTGTTCGGTGTACTTGATCGCCCAGGCAGCCTTATCCGTGATTGAAGGCACCTCGCGGTACATATTGAACAGCTCGCCTTCATCGAGTCCCAGACTCTCGACGATGTACTGGAATGTGTGCGTGTGAACAGCCTCTTCAAATGCTTGCCGCAGCAGATATTGACGGCATTCTGGATTCGTGAGGTGGCGGTAGATCGCCAGGACGATGTTGTTCGCGACCAAAGACTCTGACGCGGCGAAGAAACCGAGGTTTCGCTTGATGGAGCGACGTTCGTCAGCCGAGAGACCGTTCGAACTTTTCCATAGCGCGATGTCTGCCTGCATTGAGACCTCTGTGGGCATCCAGTGGTTGTTGCATCCCGAAAGATACTTCTCCCAGGCCCAGCGGTATTTCAGGGGCAGCAACTGGTTGACGTCGGCCCTGCAGTTGATCATGGCCTTGTCGTCAACGCGGACTCGGCCTGCGCCGCCGGCGATCTCTCCCGACTCACTCCCATCTGCATGGGCAGAAGGCTCCGGAGTTGGTGACGCGGGCAACTCCATGATCGCCGGCATCTGCTCTACGACTTCACTCCAATCAAGCATCGAACTCATCCTTTCTTCTTGAAAACGGTCGCGTTACTGGCAGGCCTCGCAGGTTGGATTATCCATGGCGCAGATCTTGGCCCCCCCCGGGTCGAGTGACACCGCGTTAAGCTTTCCATCGGTGCGATTCATTGTGGATTTCTCCACATGGGTGGCACTGCGCGAACGCAGATAGTAAGTGGTCTTAAGGCCTGCATGCCACGCTTCTCGATAAAGCGTGTCAAGCTTCTTCCCACTGGCCTGAGCGATGTAGAGGTTGAGTGACTGCGACTGATCGATCCACTTCTGCCGCCGGCCTGCGGCCTGAATGAGCCAGGTCGCCTCCACCTCGAAGGACGTCGCGTACAACCGCTTCAGTTCGTCCGGAACCCGGTCGATAGAACCGAGGGCGCCGTCGAAGTACTTCAGGTCACTGATCATCACCTCATCCCACAGTCCGAGCTGCTTCAGGTCATGCACCAGTGCGCCATTGACGACTGTAAAGTCCCCCGACATATTCGATTTCACGAAGAGGTTCTCATAGGTCGGCTCGATCGACTGGGTAACCCCGCAGATGTTCGAGATCGTCGCCGTAGGCGCGATGGCGAGCGTATTCGAGTTCCGCATGCCAACCGATTTCACTCGGCTTCGTAGTGCGGACCAATCCAACTTGCTGGAACGATCAACCTGTAGCTCGTGTTTGCGGTTTTTCTGTAGCAACTCGACTGAGTCCAAAGGCAAAATGCCCTGGCTCCAGAGCGAGCCTTCAAATGTCGCATAGCGGCCTCGTTCCGCTGCGAGATCGACGGAGGCCGAGATCGCATAGAAGCTGACCAGTTCCATGCTCTCGTCAGCGAAGCGGACGGCTTGGTCGGATGAGAACGGAATGCGCAGCGTGTAGAGAGCGTCTTGGTACCCCATGACGCCAAGTCCGACAGGACGATGCCGCAGATTGGAGTACCGAGCCTCTGGGACGGTGTAAAAGTTGATGTCGATGACGTTGTCGAGCATTCGCATTGCCGTTGTGACAGTCTTCTTCAGCCGCGCCTCGTCGATACCGTCTTCACTGACGTGATTCGCGAGATTGACGGAACCGAGGTTGCAGACGGCGATCTCGCGATTGTTTGTGTTCAGAGTGATCTCCGTGCATAGGTTCGATGAATGCACAACGCCCATATGCTGTTGCGGCGAGCGCAGGTTGCAGGGGTCCTTGAATGTGATCCAGGGGTGCCCCGTCTCGAACAGCATCGTCAGCATCTTGCGCCAGAGCTCTTGCGCCCTGACCGTCCGCGTAATCAGCAATTCGCCTCGTTGCGCTTTGGCTTCATAGAATGCGTAACGCTCGGCGAAAGCATTGCCATATAAATCGTGCAGGTCGGGGACTTCATCGGGAGAAAATAATGTCCAGGTCCCGTCGTCCTCGACTCGCTCCATGAAAAGGTCCGGGACCCAGTTCGCGGTATTCATGTCGTGCGTGCGCCTGCGGTCATCCCCGGTGTTTTTGCGGAGATCGAGAAATTCTTCGATGTCGATATGCCAGGTTTCCAGATATCCGCATACGGCTCCTTTGCGCTTGCCGCCCTGGTTCACCGCGATCGCTGTATCGTTAGCAACCTTCAGAAATGGCACGACACCCTGTGATTCACCGTTCGTACCACGAATGTGCGCCCCTAGTCCGCGAACTCCACTCCAGTCATTGCCCAGTCCGCCCGCGTACTTGGAAAGCAGGGCGTTGTCCTTAACAGCTTTGAAGATGCCGTCCAGATCATCAGAGATCGTTGTGAGAAAGCAAGATGAGAGTTGCGGACGGAGTGTACCGGCGTTGAACAGGGTCGGGGTCGAGCACATGAAGTCGAACGAAGAAAGAAGCTCGTAGAACTCGATGGCGCGGGCATCGCGGTCGATCTCCCGCATAGCCAAACCCATGGCCACGCGCATGAAAAATGCTTGTGGCAATTCGAAGCGCACGCCGCCCTTGTGAAGAAAATAGCGATCATAGAGCGTCTGAAGACCGAGAAATTGAAAGTTCCCGTCTCGCCGGCGTTGGAGGGCAGCGGCAAGGCGATGAAGGTCGAAGTTGCCAAGCTCTTTGTCCAGAATCTGGAGGTCGATCGATCGGCGAATGAACTCAGGGAAATACTCCTCGTACCGCAGATCACTATGCTTCTGCGAAGCCGTACTTGCCGCTGGCATTACAAATGCCATCGCTTCATCCCACAAGTTGTTCAGAAGCAGGCGGGCGCTGACATACGCATAGTTTGGTTCCTGTTCGACGAGAGCGCGAGCTGCCATGGTCTGGGCAAGACCGACTTCATGGAGCAGAATGCCGTCATAGAGATTCCGTCGAACTTCTGTCATTACGGACTCGATTGATACGCCATCAAGCCCGTCGCAGGCGGTGGCGACCTGCTGCTGAAGACTCATTTCATCAAGCGGTTCGAGACGACCGTCCCTTAGGCGTACGTGGAGTTGTGATTGAGTTGCAGGTGCCTTTTGCTCCTCGCGCTTGCGGCGATCCTGGGCACGCTCCTCTCGATAGAGAACATAGGCCCGTGCGACCTTGTGCTCGCCGCTCCTCATCAAGGCAAGTTCAACCTGGTCCTGGATGTCCTCAATATGAATGGCCCGCGAAGGGTCTGTACGTCGGCTAAGCGTTTCGACGATGCGCTGCGTAAGGGCTTCGATCGCCTCATGTATACGGCGCGATGAGGTGGCGCCTGTGCCTTCTACCGCCACAAACGCCTTGGTAATGGCAACTGAAATCTTGGTCGGATCGAATGCCGAGAAAGAGCCGTTCCTACGAATCACCTGAACACCGCGGTCAGGCTGCGGAGTGATGTCACGGCCCCCAGGAAAGGCAGCAGGGGCAACAGGCGAAACGGAATTGAAGGTGTGGGTCGTGGTCGTGGCCATGGATCGTCTCCTTGGCCTCAGAAAGTGATGCGAAGAAACAGCGGGGGACTCCCGATCGGAAGACAAACCACTGCCACCTCGCCTCCCCTCGGAGGCGTTAGCGTATGTTTCCGTGGCAGGTCTTCGGACTGCGCAGGTTCAGACCTACTCGCCGGACTTCCCGGTGCCTCACGGCTCCAGTGTCATCTTGGGCTTTCGTACCTGCTTACCGCTGCGGGGCAGCTCCGGATTCTCACCGGATTCCCTTTTTCGTTCTCCTTGCGGAGAAACCATGGAGTGCAACCACAATATATTGTGATGTGGAAGAATGCAAGTCCATTCCTTGTGGATATCTTGTGGAACCTCAAAAGGAACCTTGTCCAAGGTGAAAAAACGGTACGGTGGAGCATCGTTGCCGTGATGGGAGATGGTCGATCCGGCTTAGGAGATCAGACGGAGGAGGTGGAAGTCCCGTCGCGGAGGTGATCCGCAAGGCAGGGATCAGCCAGGAGACGTTGTACCGTCGGAAGGGCGAGTGTGCCGGTCCCGGTTCCGGTCCTCGTGATGTGCTTGCGCCCTAGCTTGGCATAACGCTCGGTCATCTTGATGCTCGAGTGACCGCGAATCTTTGCAGCTCGTACAGGTCGCCGCCGTTCATCATGTACCAAGACGCGAAGGTGTGCCGGCTATGCCGCATGCGGCATAGCCGACTGCAACACGTACTTTGCTACTACGATCCGACGAAGTAGATCCGGGAGCATGATTCCTTCTTACTCGATTGCGGTCCCGGGAAGTTTCGACCAGCGATTCTCTTATCGTGCAGCGCTGCGCGTTTGATTCTGCCGAAGCGAGCGCGTAGCACCGCGTACTTTCGACGAGCGCGCATACCGGGGCTTGCGCCTCGGAAGGGCCTGCAAACGTTCGATTGTGTCTGGATATTGCGCAACAAGCTCAACAAAAGTTGCCGCGAGAGGGCTTACCTGACCACCCTGCTCCCACTTTTCTACGGTGCGTGGACTGACACGCAGCATGTTTGCCCAAACTGGTCGGGAAACATTGAACCTTTCACGGACTGACACAAAGAATGCAGCATCCGGCGACTCTTTCATTTCCGGCTCCGGGAATTTATGCGTCTTCATCGTTACTTTGCCTTCGCGGTGACCTTTCATCGCTTCAACACCTTCCATGATCTCCGCGAAGATATCCTTCTTAGCGCTTTTGGGTTTGCTCATTTCTTTCCCCTCGCTTTTCGAACCGCCCGCTCTTCTTCCAAGGCACGCCGAAGTTGATCTCTCTGGCTCTTCGTCAGGTCAGCGGCTTCATCCTTGTCATACAACGTGAGGAGCCATACCTCTTCATCTGACAGGAAGCAGTAGTAGATCACACGCAGTCCGCCACGCTTTCCCTTGCCCCGCCGGGTATCCTTCCACCGCAATTTGCGCGGATGCCCCCTGCTGCTGGAATCAGGTCGCCCTCTTCGGGGTTTGCCGCAATGCCGTGATGCAGTTCTGCGAACGCCTCATCGTCGAGGTAATCTTCCCTGTACCGGCTAAAAGCCGGAGCCTCTATGAATTGCAGCACATATGGTTGTAAAGGATTCTCCAGCATCTCTCTTTACTCCAACTATACCCACAGTGGGTATAGTTGGCAAGCAGCTCTTTTTCGCCGCGATTCGAGACCTGCGTAATAAGTCGGATTTCTTCACTCATTATGCAGGTGGCCTCAAGCAGAACAAGTAGCCAGGAATTCCCACCTGAGGTGGACTCGCACTAGGCAAACTGGATGCAGGCGAGACCCAAGTTGGGGATACACAGAAGTGTGCAATGAGATGGCAACAATTTACCAGGAATTTCTCCCGAAGGTCTATGACATCCGTGTCACGATCGTTGGCCGAAAGCTCTTTGCGGTGTCCATTGATTCCCAGTCGGACCCCAGCGCGGTAATAGACTGGCGCAAGACAGAAAACCCCTTGTTGCCACATGCGCCCATCGAGTTGCCGGCGCCATTGCAGCGATCTCTCATGGAACTGATGTCGCGGTTATCACTCGCCTACGGGGCGATCGATCTGGTGCTGACACCAGATGGCCGTTACATCTTCTTAGAGATCAATCCAAACGGCCAATGGCTTTGGATTGATGAGATGTTGTCTCTCGGTATCTCGCATTCCATTGCGGAACGGCTTTCGGAGGATACGAGATGAGAGCTGCCGATCTTTGGGATCTCTTGTATCCGACCGTGGAGCCGTTGTCGGAAGAGGAGCAAGATCATCAGATACAACGGCAACAGGAGCAGTTGCACTTGGTTGAGACGCACACAGACCCTGAGGCCCTTGTGAAGGGTTACGCCGAGTTGTGCACTGAGGAAGCCGAGCGCCTCAAAAGTGTCGAAGAAAGGCTCAGCGGCGTCTTGGGATTGACCTCGATCACGGCAAGTCTATTGATTGGAGGAATATTCGCAATCGTGGATGGCGGACTGAGCGATAGCTCCCGCATCCTAGATGCGACAGATGTCACATGTCAAGCGCAAAAAAGCCGGCGACTATTCGTCGCCGGCTCCATCTGCTGGATCATTGGCGGCCTCTACTTTCAAGCGCCGCTTCATGCTGACTCGCCGAGTCCAGAGCAGCATTCTGCGCACGGCGAGTGTCACCGCGAATGACGCTGCCGCCAACCCACGCGGCGGAACCAGATGTCACCGCCTATTGGCCAGCGTAAGAAACGCGCCATACACTGCGCGAACCGTCATCGGTCACGTAAAGAGCTCCGTCGTGACCGGTCGCCACTCCCACCGGGCGTCCCCACACCTTTCCGTCTTTGGTGACGAAGCCTGTAAGAAAGTCTTCGTACTCTCCAGTAGCTTTTCCATTCTCCATTGGAATGCGAATGACTTCGTAACCGCCGCGATGGGCACGGTTCCAGGATCCATGCTCGGCCGCGAATCCATCCCCGTCATACTGGGTCGGAAAAGTGGATTTGGCGGTCGGATAGAAAGTCATTTCAAGCGATGCCATGTGCGGCTGAACCAGCACATCGGGTGTGATGACTTCGGATTTGAGTTCAGGATGTGTACCGATCAATCTCGGATCCTGATGTCCGCCCATGTAGTACCACGGCCAACCGTAAAATCCTCCCTCCTTCACCGAAGTTACATAGTCTGGAACAAGGTTGTTTCCGAGCCCGTCGCGTTCATTGGTCGAACACCAGAGCTGACGCGTGATGAGGTTGATCGCCTCACCCACGCAGTTGCGAAGGCCATAGGCATACACTTCAACAAACTGGCCTTCAGGGGTAAATTCCAGCACGTCAGCCCGGTGGAATTCATTCGGATGCGTATCAGGATCGTCTACGTTCGATCCACTTCCGACCGAAACCAGCAGGTATTTGTCATCGGCGGAGAGGACGACGTCCCTGGTCCAGTGGCCGCCGCCACGAAGCTGAGCATACCCTGGAATATTCGCAACGATGGTCTGCGGGCCGCTCGTAGCTTGAAGATCTCCAGAGTTGTAGGCGAAGCGGACTACGGTCGTGGCATTCCCAACATAGATCCACTTGGGTTCCGCGCCGGAGGGATAAAAGGCGATTCCGAACGGATGATCGAGGCCAGTGGCATAGGTGCTGATTGTTGCCGCCTTGCCAGCAGAGGTGACCCCACGCAGCACCAGGATCGATCCGGCTTGCGAATCGGCTACAAACAGATCACCATTGGGCGCGGTGCGGATAATGCGCGGCATGACGAAGGTACCGGAAGTAGGCGGATGTATTTGCTTGTTGTTTTCCGAGCGCTGCATCGGAGTTGCCCCATCCCCACCGGCATAGAGCTGGACCTTAAATCCAGCGGGTGCGATCGGCCATACGCCCTCAGGCCGGTTGACCACGACTGGACCGTTGTCGACGGATTCACTCGGTTTAGGTTCTGGCAAATCGGCTACCGTAATCTTTCGCCGCACACCCGGCTTCTGCTGGGTGTAGTCAGCAAATGCGGCCTGCCCGGTGATGGTCTGTTGTGCCTGGAGTGCTACAGGAAGCGACGTGGTTGCCGCCAGAGCGGCAATTGTCCCGAATCTTCGAAAACAAGACAGTCTCATAGTTTCACCTCAAGAAGAATAGATAAACAGGTTTGACAGGTAACATTAACCACGAAGGCTCGCGGGAAGATGAGATACAGCGGACAGGCGATCAAACGCATCCTGAGGCAGTTTCAATTTCGCAGCCCCGATATTCTCTTCGAGATGGTTGACGGAGGAAGTTCCTGGAATCGGCACGATGATCTTCGATCGCTTGAGAAGCCACGCCAGTGCGACTTGCAGCGAAGTGGCATGCAGTTGTTCGGCTACTTTCTTAATGGCCTCATGTGCTTCTTTGGCCTGGCCGAGGGGAGCCCAGGGAAGAAACGCAATATTGTTCTGCTCGCAGTAGTCCACGATGAAGTCAGATTCACGATCCGCGAAACTGTAACGATTCTGGACGGAGACGATCGGCACGATTTTGCGGGCCCGCTCAATGTGCTCCCGAGTCACATTCGAGAGCGCCACATGACGGATCTTGCCCTGCTCGCGCAGCCTGGCCAGCGCTTCTACGGAAGCTTCGAAGGAGACTGCATTGTCCGGAGCGTGAAGCTGATAGATGTCGATGCGATCCAACCGCAGTCGCTGCAGGCTTCCTTCAAGCGCCGCAGTGAGGTGTTTGGGGCTGGCATTGTGCGTCCATTGGCCTGGACCCGGGCGCTCCCATCCGCCCTTTGTCGCGATGACCAGACCGGTCTGATACGGATAAAGCGCCTCGGCGATCAACTCTTCCGATGTCCCAGGGCCATAGGAATCCGCGGTGTCTATCAGGTTTACATCGAGCTCGACCGTCCGCCGCAAAGTAGCAAGGGCCGCAGATCTGTCTGCGGGCGGTCCCCATATGCCGGGTCCGGTGACGCGCATCGCGCCATAGCCCAGACGGTTGATCGTGAGATCGCCGCCGACGGTTAGCGTCCCAGCGGCAGAAGCTGAAAGGGTTTGCAATTGGCTCATAGGAAGTCTCCTCTTCGGTTTGACATCGGTGGATTGTTTAGACTGCTACCGCGCTCAGGTTGTCAGCAAAGCTCTCCGTGGATTCATCCGCGCCGCTCGCCTATGGGCGAGGTTCATTGCTAGCTGTCCAGTAGTCGTCAGGTAAATTGACAACGATTGGCTCCGGCGTACTTCGCACCACAATCCATCGAAACGGCCATTCCTTTGAAGGATTGAGTTCCTGATGAGGCAGCCAGCCCGGCACGTGCAGGAAATCTCCCGCTCTTGCCGTAGCCGAGTACTCTCCGCGATCACCCCATCGAACCAGGGCCTCGCCCTCGAGCACGTAGACAATCGTCTCCTGTTCTCCATGGTGGTGAATCGCGGTCTTTGCTGAGGCCTCAACCACAAAAATACCAGCCCACATGGAAGAGACGACTCCGTGCATGGCAGCGCTGGCTGACAATCTCAGCGATCCTGGAGTCTGGAGAGTTTCGGCACTCAGTTGACTGGGATGAACAACTTGTATCGAGGTGGACAAACCGGATTGCAACGGGGATTCGAGTTCCTTTGTCATGTACGCTCCATTCTCCGGGACGTTCGACTGTTGACCGCGGTTTGTACTGTAATGTACAGTACACTATAAGGATGCAGCCTGACAAGCGCATGATTCAGCAATTCCGCCGGTTGCTCTAAGATATTGTTGGTCTGGGAATTGCGGCTTGTCCCGTTTCGGATACTCCGATGCATTGATTCTGTGGGGGAGAGCAATGGGGGAAAAGCGTTCGCGTGGCGAAGTCCGAAACAGCAAGCTCCAAAAAGTCGCAGCGGATCTGTTTTTGAAGCGCGGTTACGAAGGTGTGACGGTCGACAAGATTGTTGAGTTGGCTGGCGGTTCAAAGAGCACGGTCTACACGGAGTTCGGCGGCAAATGTGGCTTGTTCATCAGCAGCATCGAGAACCTATGCCGCGAGTCGAACGAGCCGCTTGCAAACATCGACTATAGCGGCTTGGATCTTGAACAAAGCTTGAAGAAACTCTCCTTGGGCATCCTCCAGCTCATCACCACCAAGCGCTCGGTGGAACTTCACCGCCTGGCAGTTGGCGAGGCCCTGAACTGTCCGGAGGTTGGCGAGGCATGGTACACCCACGGGCCTGCGAGAACAGCTTCCTTCATTCGATCTGTGCTCGAGCGCCATCCGGATGAGCTTCGAAACACTACCGTGCCGATAGATCGCTTGGCAGTACTCCTTCATGATTCGCTAACGGGAGATGTTCTCTATCGCCTCCTGGCAGGAGTGGGCAGACATGCAAAAGATACAGAGCTGGAGGCCTTGGCCTCAATCACTGTCGATGTGATTCTTGGCAATGCAGGGAAACGTTCCCGCGTTCTCGATTGAATTTTCAAGCACCAGCACAAGGGGGGGATGACGAAGTGATTGAGCGAGGGCCTAAAGCAGCATCCGTGGGTGAAGAAAATGGTCGAAGATGCCGCTTGGTGGAAGAGTCCAAATGACGGACCTCCCCGCTTCGCCTGGAAATCCCGCACCGGCGACGGAGTTAAGGCAACTCCCACCGCCCCTGGTGCTCCGAGGGATGAATTTTTTCCGACAAGAAAACTAGTTGATCTTCGAAACCGACCCGCCTCCTCTGTGGCTGCGCGGAGCAATGATTTATTCACGAGGTAGGAATTCCGGTTGCGACTCGAACCAGGCGTCCTGCCCGGTTTGAACCTCAGCAGCAGATCGAACGCGTCAACAAAGTCCAGAAACCCGCGCCAGAGTACCGCACGGGAGCTCTTCAAGGAGGCATGAAGAGTGTTGTTCTGTCGCCCCGCGTGGGGTACCTCCACTTGACATGGATCAAAGGTTGTCAGCACGCCTCCTTTTCCGGTCGTCAGGGCCGAGCCAAAAGCTCGGTCTTGGCGCCGGTCGCAAGGTAAGCTACGCTGCTCCAGTGGTGCAATCAAGGCCACCAGGGCGTTGCCGTCACAGAGACCGATTCGACTTTGAACCTTGTGCTCAATATCTCATCGAATGGTGGGTTCCGCAGGCAGGTATGTTTTGCTTACCGCAACATAGCCGTCGCGGGCCACTTGTTTGCCGCGTTCCCGATAGGGGATTTCATCGAGCGGTTGGGTGGTGGCCAGCCCGTCTACATAGCGGTTGTACATGCAGAAGGCGGCGGCAATCAACACCGTGTCGTGAATCTCGGTGTCGGTGGCCCCGTGGAGACGGGCAGCCGTCACGTCTTCCGCTTTGACGTTCTTGCCGCCCCTTTGCACCTTGGCGGCGATGACCAGCAGGGACTTGAGCTTGGAACTGATCTCGGCGTTCTGAAAGTCGGCTTTGACGCGCTTCACAAGATCATAGTCGTCGTTGAGACTGGCAGCGGCAATGGCACCGTGGATGGTCTGGCAATAGTGGCATTCATTCAGAGAAGAGACGTAGGTGGCGATCAGTTCGCGCTCACCCGGACTGAGCGTGTTGTCGGGGTTATGCAACAGAACTTCGACCAGTTCGTTGAGAGGTTTGGCGGTTTCAGGTCGGAAAGCCATGGCGGCCCGGATGCCGGGGAGGTGTTCAGGAAGCGCGATATGAGGCATTGAGGTCCTTTCGAAGGGAGGTTACTTACGGGGGGAAGAAGAGCCCGAGTCGCCGTGCTCTGCGAGGGCGGCTGCGCGCTCGCGGTAGAAGTCCGGATCGTCCGGAGTCCAGGTGGCCAGACCGTCGACGTAGCGGTTCATCATGCAGAAGTTGGCGGCGATGAGCACGGTGTCGTGGATTTCAAGATCGGATGCACTTCGCTGGCGGGCCGGGGCAATGTCTTCGCTCGTGACCTGCTTGCCACCCTGTTGCAAATGGCCGGCGATGTTGAGCAGCGCCTTGAGTTGGGGAGTGATCGGAGCGCTGGAAGGATCGCGCTTGATCTGCTGGACGAGATTTTCCTGCTCTACCGTGGCGCCCAGGGAGTGAGCCGCGACGGCGCCGTGGATGGTTTGGCAATAGCGGCAGTCGTTTTGCGCAGAGACGTAGGTTCCGATCAGTTCCCGCTCGGCGAGTGTGAGGGTGCTCGGCCCGCGCATGAGAATCTCCGCCAATTGGCTCACGGGCGGTATTACTTCGGGGCGAAACAGCATCGGGCCTCGCGGGCCGGGTACGTTTTCCGGAAGCGAGATGTGAGGCATGGAAGATTCTCCCGGGCGGATGATTCCACAGCTAGACCGTCACCGCTTCGGAACGCGCTACTGAGTTCGGCGCAGACGCGGCGATATAGCCTTCATGTGCCATGCGCGCACCCATGGGAATATATGCCTCCTCGTCCTGAGGAGCCCAGGTGGCCAGACCGTCGACGTAGCGGTTGTACATCGAGAACGCCGCCGCGATCAGGACCGTGTCGTGAATCTCGGTATCGGTTGCGCCTTCGGTGCGGGCGCGTGCGATATCTTCCGTGGTGACGCGCTTTCCACCTTGCTGGACGTGTCCTGCAATGTTGAGCAGCGCTTTGAGCTTGGAAGAAATGGGCGCCGATTCGAAGTCGCGTTTGATTTGAGCGATGCGTGCGAAGTTGCCGGCCAGTTCCGATGGCCCGCCTAAGTGGTGCGCAGCAGCGGCTCCATGACTGGTCTGGCAGAAGTGGCAATCGTTCTGGCTGGAAGTATACGTGGCGATAATTTCGCGATCGGCGCTGGAAAGCGTATTGGGTCCGCGGAGCAGCAACTCCGCCAGTGCGCGCAGCGGCTTGGCTGTTTCCGGACGGAAGGCGAGTGGGCCGGTGATTCCGGGAAGTCCTTCGGGGAGCGTGATGTGGGCCATTGGATTCTCCTTGGGCTATCGAGCGATCTCGACTGGTTGGGACGCGGGCAGGATGCTGGTCGATTGCGTGCCGCGGCCTTGAAGTTTATAACGGGGAAGCGCAAACATGAGTAGGCATGGCAGCAGGGCGGGGAGGGCCAGCAGTTGCATGGTGATGGGCCGATAGGAGCCCAGCGTATCGAACACTCGGCCCACGAGGATGGGTCCGGTAGCGCCGCCGATGGCGTAGGTGGTCCAGGTGAGGGCGTAGAGAGTGGAGAAGCGCTTGAGGCCGAAGTAGCGGCCAAGTAGATAGGGCGTGATGTCGCCCTCGCTGCCCATGCTGAATCCGATGAAGCCAGCGGCGACCAGGCCCGCGGTCAGGCTGCTGGCCACCGATAGCAGCACAATGCCGAGGACCGTCATCAGCAGCATGACCTGCGAAACGCGGGGGCCGAAGAAGCGGTCGAGAAACAGACCCGTGAGCAAGCGTCCCAGAAGACCTGAGGCGCCAATGATGGAGACCGACCACGCCGCTCCGGCCGCCGAGACCCCGCGGTCGGTGAGCAATGCGGAAAGGTGCGCGATGGCTCCATTCACACTGATGGCGTAGAGGCAAACGGTCGCAGCGATGATCCAGAAGGCAGGGGTGGCGAGTGCCTTGGAAACTGGCTCGCCCTGATCTGTCAAGACGTCCCCGTCCTGCTCGAGGCGAGGGCGTTCGCGGACGAATGCCGCGGTAAGGGGAAAGCCGACCGCGAAGGCGAGCAGACCGAGGATGAGGTAGGCTGCGCGCCACCCCAGGTGAGTGATCACAGCCTGAGCAAGAACGGGAAGCAGCATAGCTCCCAGCGCGCTGCCGGCCAGCATGATGGAGAGCGCAAAACCGCGGCGGCGGTTGAACCAGGTAGAGATGGCGCGTGAGTAGCCGATGTATGCAGTCCCGTTGCCGACCAGGCCAATGACAAAGAAGGTGAGATAGAAGTGCGACAGATGTGGCGTGAGCAAGGCGAGCGAAGCATAGGCGGCCGAGAAAACCCCAATGCAGGGCAGAATGATTCGCCGCGGGTGATAGCGGTCAAGCAGGAAACCGAGGCCGGGCGAGGCGGCGGCCACAGTCAGAGCGGCAATGCTGAATCCTGCCGATGTTGCTTCGCGGTGCCAGCCGAAGCTTGCTGCGAGCGGCTTGAGGAACAGCCCAAAGGTGTAAGGCACAATGGCAGCGAAGCTGACCATGACGCCGAAGAAGCCGGCAAGAACGATCCTCCAGCCAGGGTAGCCGATTTCGGATTCGATCCTCTGGGCTTCGAGTGTCTTCGTTGCTGACTCTGGCATGAACGGGCTTAACCTCGGTGAACGATCGTTTCAGCGCGGAGATCAAGGGCTTCCCTAAAGCCGGGAGGTACGCTTTCTGCATGCAGCTTTCAGCGCTCGATTGTGGCCATCGCGGCCTGGGTAACGCCGGTGTAACCGTGTTCTACAATTTGGGCCGCACGCGCGCGGTAGATAGCAGGGTCCTCGGGGGCCCATGTCCCCAGACCATCGACATAGCGATTGCACAGGCAAAAGACCGCGGCAATCAGGACCGTATCGTGGATTTCCACGTCGGTCGCACCCAGCCTACGCGCTCGGGCGACATCCTCCGCAGTCACATGCTTGCCGCCAAGCTGCACTTTGCCGGCAATGTTGAGCAGCGCCTTCAGCTTAAGAGAAATATCTGCATCGGCCCAGTCTGTCTTCACCTTCTTGACCAGTGCCTCGTCGTGGCCCAGCTGCGCTGCGGCAACCGCTCCATGAATCCTCTGGCAGAAGAAGCAATCGTTGCGCCAGGAGACATGTGTGGCGATCATCTCCCGTTCGCCCCGCGAAAGCGTACTATCGCCACGCAGCAGGATATTGACCAACTCATTGAGGGGCGCTGCGGTCTCGGGACGAAACGTCATGGGGCCAAGGATGCCGGGAAACTCTCTTCCCAGCTCCTCAGCAATAGGAAGTTGAATATGAGCCATCAGTGAAACTCCGTTTCAGAGAGATCCTGCTTTTACTGAGAAACAACAGGCACGCTCAAATTGCGGCTGCGACAAACACGGAACGCGTCCATCCTACGGGGCGCCGCGCGCCACGCGCCTCCATCGAAAGATGGAGAGCGATTCGGTGAAGAGGAAAACGTGTCTGGTGTGACAAGAACATGTGAGAGAAATCGCCTGCTCGGAGCGGGCGGAAATCAGAACGCTTGACCTTCTGCAAGGCTTGACACTCCCTCGAGATGCTCCGCTTCCGCACGGTTCTCCATGGCTCCTGTCTATCCCTACCGAGCCGGTGTTCCTGCTGACACATTTTTATCCGGCGCCGCGATCATCGGCTCGTGCCTCTGCCGCTGTCGTCAGGCAATGCGTTCGGCCCGGAAGTGAGAAACAGCGAAAGGGCTGAATGCAGCGCAAGCAAAAGGCGTCCCGCATGCGGGACGCCTTTTGCTTGTGCAGTTTTAGCGGCAACGCCGCCGTGAGGTCAGAACTCCAAGCGCAGTGAGCCCTGAAGTACACGGGCAGCTTGATCACTACCGTTGGGAATCACCGTGCCCGGAATAACGCCGAACTCATTTGGCGCGGCTGTCAGGTCCATGTTGTTTTCGAAATTCGGCGCCTGAAAGTTCGGATGGTTCAGGGCATTGAAGGCATCGACGCGGAACTTCAAGTTGACGCCTTCCCGATAGACCGGGAAGGTTTTGCCGAGTCCAAGATCGAGGTCAAAGAAGCCGGGACCGCGCAGGTTATTGCGCGAACCCATCTGAAAGGCTACAGGACCGGAGTACTGATTATAGGCCGTCTGATAGTTCTTGAAAGCATAGACTTCGCCGTTCTGGACCGTCACATGGGCCTTCTTGATCTGGCTCAGGCTGCCCGTGAGAATTGCGGGGTCTTCATTCGAGTAACTCATCAGGAAGGCGACCGAGTTGGCCATGTAGGGAGTGCCGGTATGCCAGCTTGGCAGACCGCTCAGCTCCCATCCGCCGATGGCCTCGTTGGCCCACAGCGGTATATTCGCCGCAAAGTCGCGGCCGCGGCCGAACGGCAGCTGGTAGAGGACGTTGCCGTTCAGATAGTTGGTCACGTCGAAGTCCGAGTTGGCGCGGCAAATGCGCGGACGCTGAACATCGCAGATGAAGCCATACCCGTTGAAGGCATACGAATTGGCAATCAGCGAGACGTTGTCGATCGAGTGCGACCACGTGTAGTTGAGATCGAACTGCGCTCCGTGGCTGGGATTTTTGTGCAAGGTAACCAGCATGCCGTTGTAGGAGGAGAAACCCATGTCCGTAAAGAAGGTGTTCTCGGAAAATTGCGCGCCCATACCCACGTTGGAGGGCAGCAACCCGGCATTGGACATCAGCTCAATGGTGTCAGCGACGTCGCCACGCGCCGGATACGGAGCGAGATTTGCCGCGATATAACCGGTGTTGGACTGGCCGGCCACTGCCAGATTCAGCACGTGTTCAAACCAGGGCTGCGGTGGAGCAGAGGAGGGATTGGCATTCGGATTCTGGCGCAGCCAGGTGGTCAGGTTGGCCATTGCCTGGCTCAACAACTGGCCCGAGGCGGAATCCGGGAAGTCAACGATCTGCTCGGCATCGGCCTGGGCCAGCAGGCGGCGCCCCTGACGGCCCACGTAGCCCAGTTTCAAGATCATGTTCCCCTTCAGCTCCTGCTGAATGCCGAAGTTGTACACGATGTTGTACGGCGTAGGCAGATAGCGATCGACCGAAACGTTAAACGCATTCCCATTGGCCAGACCGCAAGGCCCAGTTGCGCCTTGGCAATTTGGATCGCCGGGCCCAATAAAAGGCGAATCAGGCTTGGTGATCGTGGGAGCCGTGGGTCCCTCGGGTGGAGAAGCGAGCGCAGTGAAGCGCGGGTTGTTGAGCAGGGAGTTATAAGCCGGGGAATGAGCCGCGGTGCCGGCTACGCCAAAGTTCTTGGTCCCGGAGCTTTGAAACAGGTAGGAGTATTGTGACTGTTCCTGCAGAATCGCGTTGATGACGGTCTGGTCATAGACAACGCCGCCGCCCCCATTGATCACCAGCTTGCGGTCCTTGGTGGGAGTCCACGCAAACGCCACGCGCGGTGCAAAGTTCTTGTTGCTGGGGGTGTAAAAGGCGGGGCCGTGGTTTGCTTTGCCGCCCAGATCGTAGGTAATATAGGGCACCGCCGCAGTCCCGCCCGGCAGGCTTGCATTGCCGCCCACGCCGGCCGCACTCTGAGCAAGTCGAGCGTGCATATAATCCCAGAAGCTCTCGCTCTGCACCGATTCGATGCCGTGGACTTCGTAAGGCACCGTGTAGTTCTGGTAGCGCAGCCCATAGGTGAAGGTCAGGGCCGGCGTTATCTTCCAGGTATCCCCGAAGTAGACTTCTGTCTCGTAATACTGGAACTTGGTCTGCAGGCCGGTGCCCTGCGGCACCACGGAGGCCGCAGCCGTGTAATTCCAGGTCGAGCCCGAGGTCGCGAAGCGGCCCAGCGCCAACGCATCCGCTGAGTCGTAGATCGTCAAACTGGTCTGGCTGCGGTCCAGGTCGTCCGGACGGAACTTCCAGCCGCTCGGGTCTGAGTCGGTAAGGCCGGTGACTCCGCCACCCAATCCGACATTTGGATTGTTGTAGTCCGAGTAATTGCTGTAATGGGGGCTGGGGTACTTGAAGGTGCCACCGAAGGAAAAGCTGTGGCGGCCTTTATCCCAGCTAAAGTCGTCGCGGACGATCGGAACCGGAAAGATGCGCGACTGGGCTACTCCCGCGGGACTGGCGTAGATTGGGGTGAGGAAGTCGCCGCCGGTCGGGTCACCGTCCCAGCTGTACTGGTTTACGCCCTGCGGATTATAGGTATTTGGAAAACCGAGGTTGGCCACCGTCGAGCCCCAGACGACGCTATTGGTCTTGTTGTTACCGATGGTCCAGTCCCAGCCCACCACCCAGGCATGGCTATCGTCGATGTAAGGCCATGTCTCAGGGTCGCCCGGGAATTGAACGGCGGTATGAACTGCGTTGGTGCGGTTATACGTCACACGGCCAAAGAGGTGGTGATTCCTCCAGGGGTTGATGTCGAGCTTGCCAACAAAGTTGTTCTCAATGTAGGGAGTGGGAGCATTGAAGCGGAAGCCGGCCGTGTTCAGCAGGTCGCCCTTGTCGCCGGTGAAATCGTTGGGCGACGGATAACGGCCGCCAAGGACCTGCATCATGCTCGTGTCGAAGCCGACGCCCTGCGGATCGTAAGCTGCCACCTGAGCCGCAGGGATACTGTTGGTCGTTCCCGCCGCAATATTGGTGTAGTACGTAATGGTGTCGTCCTTCAGGAAGCTGTCGGTCGGGACGGTGCGCTCGGCCTGGCCGGAAAGCGTATCGCGGCGGCCGTTGTAGTCAAAGAAGAAGAAGACCTTGTCCTTCCAGATAGGTCCGCCGATGTTGCCGCCAAACTGATTGCGAATCAGCGGCGAGCGCGGTATTCCATCGAAGTTGTTAAACCACTCGTTGGCTTCGAGATCGGTGTCTCGGTGATACTCGTTGATATTGCCGTGGAAGTGGTTGGTGCCGGACTTGGTCACCATATCGAACTGGCCGCCGCCGCCGTTGCCATTGCTGGCCAGATCGCCGGCCGTGGTGCCACGAAACTCCTGCAGCGAGTCCACCGGTGCGTTGCCGATAATCGTGTGAACAATCGCAGCGCCGCTATTCGCGGTGTTGAGAATTGTGCCGGTGGTCATATCGCTCACATCCAGGCCATCCAGCGTCAGCCGGTTCTGATCTGTGCGCGCGCCCGTTGCCGAGCCATCCTGCGTCATGCCCGGCTGCTGCGTCAACAGCGCCATCGGGGAGTCGCGAAGGGCAACCGGCAATTCATTCAGATATTGCACCTGGAAGTTGTTTCCCACAGTTGCGTCGGTCGTATCCAGGGTCACGGTCTCGTTCGCGGCCGATACTGCAACCGTCTCTGAGACACTGCCCACAGCCAGCTTCACGTCCTGCGAGCGGGTCACCCCCACGTTCAGGTAAAGGCCGGTCACCACCGAGGTCTGGAAGCCGTCACGGGAGACTGTCTCCGTATACCCTGGGCCTGGCGAAATATTCGAGATGCTATAGGAACCACTTGCACTGCTGACAGCCTTATACGTCAGGTTGGTCGACTTGTTCGCCAGCACGATGCTCGCACCTGGCACCACGGCGCTCGACGCGTCGGTGACCGTACCGGTCAGCGAGGCGGCGTCCTGCGCGTTGAGGAGGGAAGCGGAAATTACGGCCAAGGCCAGGGTGAGCAGAACCGAAAACTTCTGTGCAGAATTTCCCATCAGATCTCCTTGAAGACATGCCGGAACGAGGATTGAAGAGAAGCCAGAATGAATACAGAAGGGAAGCCGGAACCAATAGAGAAAAGAAGCCAGAACGACTCGAGAAAAGAAGTCAGATCGACTAGAGAAAAGAAGCCAGAATGAGTACAGATGTGAAGCCGGAACGACTAGAGAAAAGAAGTCAGAACGACTGGAGAAAAAGAAGTCAGGACGACTCGAGAAAAGAAGCCAGAATGAGTACAGAATCGTGGTACAGATTTTGAATCTTGGTACAGAATTTTTAGAATGGGATACAAAGTTGAAACGCATGGGGCATTTTCGATGCCAAAGCTGAACAATTTTAGAATCAACGGTTTACGAAGTGAGCGTGCCGCGAATATACCATTATTTGTAGAGTTATAGCTAAAATATGGATAATGGAACTTGGTTGCGTTGCTCCGCTCAAGCTGCGATCATCGCTGCGAAGTTTTCTCCGAGGATTCAGAAATGAAAAGAACCGGACTTCTTGTCCTGGGTGCTCTCGTGACAATGGCCCTGAACCTTCCCGCGCAATCGTCCGGATGGCCTCCGGCTCCCGGCCACATCACGCTGCGCCTCTGGCCTGGCGCTGCGCCTGGCGCTGCCGCGCATCCCCCCGCGGAAGCCGACACCACCACGGCAAAAGACAATCTGATTGCCGGCAAGCCCCTGGTGCGCCTGGGTAATGTTTCCGTGCCCACACTCACGCTCTATCAAGCCCAGAACAGCGGCGCCAAGCCGGTCCCTGCCGTGGTTGTTTTTCCCGGCGGCGGTTACAGTATTCTCGCCATCGATCTCGAAGGCACCGAAGTGTGTGACTGGCTCACGGCCAAAGGCGTCACTTGCGTGCTGCTCAAATATCGCGTGCCCGGTAGCGGCCCCTATCCCAAGTCCGTCGAGGCCCTCGAAGACGCGCAGCGCGCCATGGGCCTGGTGCGCCAGCATGCGCAGGAGTGGGGCATTGATCCCCAGCGCATCGGTGTTCTCGGCTTTTCCGCCGGCGGCCATCTTGCCGCGGCCATCAGCACGCATTTCGACAAGCGCCTCTTCGATCCCGTGGACCAGGCAGACCAGCTGAGCTGCCGCCCGGATTTCGCTGTGGTCGTCTACCCCGGCTACCTGGCGCTCGCAGAGGAAAATTTCGCGCCCAATCCGGAAATCAAGCCCACCTCCAACACCCCGCCCACATTCATCGTGCAAGCCGAAGACGATCCGGTTCATGTCGAAAACGCAGTGGTCTACTTCCTGGCCCTCAAAAACGCCAAGGTCTCCGCCGAACTGCACATCTACGCCCAGGGTGGCCACGGCTATGGCCTGCGCCGCACCGCGCTTCCCATCACTCGCTGGCCGCAAGAGGTCGAAACCTGGCTGCACACCATCAAAATCCTGCCCTAGCTTCTACAATTCTGTTCATGCGCCTGGCCGTTCTCACCATCTCCGACCGTTGCTCGCAGGGCTTGCTCGAGGACACGGCAGGGCCGGCCGTAGTTCGGATACTCGAGCAGGAATGGCCACAAGCCGAAATTCTCGCCCGTATATTCCCTGACGACGAAGACGCCATCGCCCACGAGCTCCAGGAGCTGAGCAGCGCCGGCACGGCCCTGGTGCTGACCGTTGGAGGCACCGGTCTCGGCCCGCGTGACCGCACTCCGGAAGCTACCCGTCGCGCCATCGACCGCGAAGCTCCCGGACTTGCCGAGGCCATGCGCTCCCAGGGGGCGGCCCGCAATCCCTATGCCTGGCTTTCCCGCGGAGTTTCCGGCCTCAGGGGGGCCACTCTCATTATCAATCTGCCCGGCAGCCTGCGCGGCGCCGAGCAGAGCCTGAGCGCGATCCTGGCTCTCGTCCGCCACGGCCTGGAAATAGTCGCCGGCGGCCAAGTCCATCCCTAAATCGGATTATCTCGGAAAAACAAGGAAACGCTTTCCGGAAAAAAGAAATCCGCGTCCGCTTGGCGAAGAGCCGGGAAGCGTATTTTTTAGCCGATTTCGCCGTTAAACCCAACAGCCAATACTCTTTGCGTTTCCAGATTTTCTCCAAAATTCTCATCGAGAAACAGCGAGCAAGCGTACAATCGTTCCTACCGTGAACTCTCAAAGATTCCCATCTTCCGATCGGCGTCGCCCCGGCTCGGTGAGCATCCGCGAGGTCGCGCGCCGTGCCGGCGTTTCGATCGCCACGGTCTCGCGCGTCGTCAATCGCATCCCCACCGTGGATCCGGTGCTGGTCGAAAAAGTCCGGCGCGCCATTGAAGAGGTCGGCTACCTGCCGAACACCCAGGCCCGTGCCCTGGTCTCCGGACGCAGCCGCATGCTGGGCCTGATTGTCTCGGAAATTACCAACCCATTTTTTCCCGAGCTGGTGCAGGAGTTTGAGAGTCTGGCGGTTGCCCAAGGGTACGAAGTGCTCATCGGCTCCACCAACTACGACCCAGACCGCACCGAGTCGCTCATCCGCCGCATGTTGCAGCGCAACGTTGACGGCGTGGCCGTGATGACCTTCGGCATTGAAGAAGAGCTGGTGCAGAAGCTGGTGGAACGCGAGTTTCCTCTGGTCTTCGTCGACGCCGGGCCTGACCTGCCCAACATCCGCGTACTCAAAGTGAACTATGGCGAGGGCATTCGTCAGGCCGTGCAGCATCTGGCGGCGCTCGGCCATCGCAAAATCGCCTTCATCACCGGCCCGCTTCGCTTACGTTCCGCCGCTGCCCGTCGCGACGCGTTTCTCAAGTCGATGTCCGAACTCGGCCTCACTGTGCCCCCGGATCACATCGTCGAAGGCGACCACACCATGGAAGGCGGCATCGGGGCCACTGAAAAATTGATCGGGCTCCCTCTCCTACCCACCGCCGTGCTCTGCTCCAATGACACCACCGCCATCGGCGCCCTGCACGCGCTCTACCGCACCACGCACAGCGTCCCAGAGGATGTATCCGTCGTCGGCTTCGACGACATCCACCTGGCCCAGTTCATGCTCCCGCCGCTGACCACCGTGCAGATGTCCTGCAAGGACCTGGCCGCAGCGGCCGTCGAGGCGCTCCGCGCCGGCATTGAGAAGGATCATCCCCGCGCCACGAAGATGGAGTGGCAGATCCCGACGCGCTTGGTGGTCCGCCAGTCCTCCGCATTCCCGCGCGGAACCCTCCCCGCACTGGTCGAGAGCACGTTCGGCAACCGAACGGCGACCCGCGCCACTTTAGCGGGACCGAATTCGTGAGCAGATTGGCGTCGCCCCGAACAGCCCAGGCAAGATTCGTGCATGCACTCTACTCGGGAGTGGAGGACAGTTTTTCTCGCCCGATGCGACGCTGAATCAAGACCCCCAAATCAAAGTTGATCTGTGGTCAATTCAAAAACATCGTCCGATACAACGTGTCCCTCTGCACCGGCTTGAATCCGGCGTCGCGAATGATCCGTCGCAGCTCTTCTTCCGTAGTGCAGTTGGAAGTGCCCGCGGCCTTCACCACGTTTTCTTCCAGCATCACTGAACCGACATCGTTGCCGCCGAAGTGGAGGCCCACCTCGAGCACCTTCAGACCCTGCGTCACCCAGCTCGACTGCACGTTTTCGATGTTGTCCAGGTAGAGACGCGAAATCGCCAGCACCTTCAGGTACTCCACCGAGGTTGCCTCTTCCCACCCCCGTCCACCCAATGCAGTGTGCCCCGGCTGGAAGCTCCACGGGATAAAGGCCGTAAACCCGCCCGTCTCTTCCTGCAGCCGCCGCACCACTTCAAAGTGGTTCACCCGCTGTTCAAACGTCTCGCCCACGCCGAACATCATCGTCGCCGTGGTGCGCATTCCCAGCTGATGGGCAGTGCGATGGACGCTCACCCAGTCTTCGGTGCGGCACTTCAGCCGCGCAATGCGCTTGCGCACATCGTCGTCCAAAATCTCCGCCCCGCCGCCGGGAATCGAATCGAGACCCGCATCGCGCAGCCGCTTAATCGTGTCGCTGAGGCTCAGCTGGCTGTACTCGGCAATGGCCAGCACTTCGGAAGCCGACAGGCAATGGAGCCAGATCTCGGGAAACCGCTGCTTGATGCCGGTGAACAGCCGCTCAAACCAATCGATCTTCAGGTCAGGATGAATCCCGCCCTGCATCAGCACGCCCGTGCCGCCCATCTCCACCGTCTCGGCGATCTTCTCGTAGATCTTTTCAAATTCGAGAATGTATCCTTCACTCGCCTTGGGTCCTTTCAGCGGGCGATAAAACGCGCAGAAGGTGCAATATTCGGTGCAGAAGTTGGTGTAATTGATGTTGCGATCGATGACGTAGGAGACCACGCCTTCCGGATGCAGCCGGCGCCGCACCGCATCCGCTTCGAAGCCCAGCCCGATCAGGTCTGGGGAGCGGAAGTAATCGAGGGCCTGTTCGCGCACGATGCTCATATCTCAATTCTAGCAATTGTTCCCGTCAAGCGGGTCTGCCAAGCCCAAGGCCGTCCAGCCGGGTTCGTCTCACCGCTGGCGAGACTTTCCGAGGACTGAGCAGGAAGCGCTCGAACAGCGCGGTACCGAACTGCGGCTCCAACGCGCGTTTGCTACCCCTCTGCCGGATGGCGAGAAGCAGGCAGAACTCGCTCGCTTTCCGGCCTTTGCCCTGTCGGAGAAGGACCAGGTGTTAGGAACACGGCCATTGCCTCATCGTTCTATCTTCGTCAAATCGGTTCATTCGGAACAAGTTAGGGCGGCTGAACCCAAGCGCCCAGCTCAGACGCTCAGCTTCCGGGAGAGATCAATCAGCGCAGTGTCGACGGCCTGGACTGCGCTCCCGGGGGGAGATTGAAATCATCCGGGCCACCTCGGAGAACCTCGCTTCGTCCTTTTTCCCGGATCGAAGTCGAGGCGGATTGGACTTGGGATGGCGCGATGACCGGTTCCGTGTCTCGGTCATGGCCAGAGGGGGGAGGTCCGGTTCAGCGTATACGAGTAAGAAGTCTCATCACGAGGCGGGTCTTAGAGGACCTTCGCGGAACGGCCGGGCAGCTTCTCTTTCCTCGACCGAAACAGAAAGAGACCATTCGCCTTGACCGGGCGTCGCTGCGTCCGCGACAGGTTGGAAGCTGTCGAGATGCCGCTGAACAGCACAAAGAAATCCCAGAACGCCCGCAACCGGTTCTTTCTCTTCTCTTCACTCATCGTGAAACCTCTTAACGTGTGCCCCTGAGGGGTACGCGGACAACACGACTGCCACAAGTCAACCGTACACCTTTTTCTATTTGAGCAGCGCTCAGGGCTCCGAGGCGCGCGATTTTTTCAAATCAAGCGAGTCGGGTAACGCCATTTGCCATCTTCCGGCTTGCCCCAGGTCTCTCCCGGGCCTGGCCTTGGGGGGGAACGCCCAAGCTCATCATCAGAAATCCCAGTCCCTCGCGCAACGGATCAACCACGCCGATCGTACCCATTCGTTCCACCGCCCTGAGCCGAGCCGGTTGGAGCTGCCCGCGTCGAATCACTTGGTCGCCGGCCGAGGGCCTGCTGCCGGAGTGCCTGGCGTATCCGGCGCAGCCGTCCTATCGCCGCCAAGCAAGTCAATCGCCGCCTGCGGCATCGGCTTGTCGGCATTGGCCAGCAGCAGGCTCACCTGCCATATCTGCGTGTCCGTCAAGATCGCCTTGTAGGACGGCATGCCCGTCAGCCGGATTCCATTGGCCACCTTCCAGTACGTCTCTCCCGGCGGATCATCGCTCACGCCCACCACCTCGCCGTCGTGGTGTTTCTCCCACAAGGGCGGCGCGTCCGGATACATGTGCGGGCCAAACGCGGAGGGCTTGCCGTGGAACCCGTGGCAGGACGCGCACTGATCACGATAGATCTGTGCCCCGGCGACAAAAGTACCCTCGTCGGCCTGGATGGGAGGCGTTTTGAACAGTTCGCGGTCGATGCGCTTTTCGAGCGCCTCATGCACGACCATGCGCTCCTGTGGAAATGGCGTGTCCGAGACGGCCACCGGTAGATGGCCATAGTGCAACCACATCAGCACCGCGGCCGGTACAAGCAATATGCCCACAATGATTCCCAGCAGAATTCGACCCATACGTGTCAGGCTCCCCTTTGGTCTCCATCCTAGTCGATTGCCATCCCGGACGCCTTTCCAGCCTAGCCCATTTCCACGATTTTCAGACTCCTCCCAGCGGTCATTTCTGCGCCGCCCGCAGAAGGGGACACGATTGTCGGCGACCCGGCCAAGGCGAATCCAGTCGCAGCGCGTCCAAAGCAGTATCGGTTCACCCACAAGGCTCCCCCAAGATGTTTTAATACCTACTGGGGGGAGCGCTGCCCAACAGCGGTGGTGTGCTTCCGTTCTCCCGTGGAGGTAACCCGATACCGATGTATTCTTTTTGCCGTCTTGCCGTGCTGCTGGCGCTCGCGTCTTCAGCCGTTTCTATTCTTCCCGCCCAAAGTTCAAGTTCCAGTGGTAATCCTGCTGTTGCTGATCCTCAGGCGCCCGCTGCCGCGCAAACCCAGACCCAGACCCAGCCCCAGCCCCAGAACCAGAGCCAGATCAGCGTGCAGGCCCGCATCCACGCTCGCCGTGAACAGCGCCGCGCCACCGCCATCCACGACGCCTACGACCACCTCTACGAGGGCTACTTCGGCGCCGGCTATCTCCGCTTTACTCCCGGTTCGTCACTGCAGCGCGTCAACGAGTATGACTGGAACGTCGGCTTCACCCGTTACTTCAACGAGCGCCTCGGCGCAACGCTCGATGGCCGCGGCTACTACGGCACGCCTTTCATCGAGCCCTTCGCGGACAACGGCGGCATCACCAAGCCGGCCATCAGCCAGTACGCGGCTCTCCTTGGGCCCACCTACCGCTTCTATCTGCAGCCCAAGTACTCGGTCTCCGGCCGGGTTCTGGCCGGCTTTTCCCAGGGCAATTTCTCCGGCGACACCAACGGACACGGAACCGCTATCTTCGGCCTCTGGCCCGATGGACCCACCTTCGCCGCCACCGCCAGCATTTTTGTCGACTACAACGTAGCTCCCACCCTCGCCCTGCGGGTGGCACCGGAGTACTACGCCACCCGCTTCGGCTCCTCCTTCCAGAACGGCCTGGGCTACAATATCAGCCTCATCTATCGCTTCGGCAAGCAGTAATAAAGCAGGGAAGCAGCGAAAAGGGCAAGAGCGAACAGCAAGAAAGCCGGCCGGGTGAACGCACCAGTTCCCCCCTGCCGGCTTTTCGCTGGGCGGAGGGCATCGCCTTCACTGGAACCGATCGGATGGAATCCAAGGAGGCGAAGCTTTCCAGCAATTGCAAGGCAAGCTTTCTGGCTACAGTCCTGCGCGCAAGATGCGATGGAATTATCGCCAACGGTCGGTCCGGAATCTGCCTTGTTCGATAACTTGATCCTCAGCCACGGTCCAACTCGTTTTCCATTGTTGGGATTCACTCTGGCGGCACCGGGGCAGGGGGTGAAATCGCCTCCGCCTTTCTGGAAACGCGTTCAATCACTGTGTAAGGGTCGAGCAACCACGCAGCCCAGCCGTACTGGCCAGGATGATCTCGAATCGCGAAATGGAGAGCAATTCGAGGGTTTTCCTTCCCGTCGAGCGGCCTGGCTGTTGGTATCCGCCGAGTGATCGAGGGACGGCGCTGGACTGCGGAGGGCCCCGTTCGGGCGCGACTCTCACTTCCTTGGCGGGGAAATCCCATACGAAGCGCGCCTGCGGGCAGAATTGCAATGAGTTGCGGAAGGAAGAAGTTCCAACCGTCCGCCCAGGGCCAGGTTTGGCAGGGCGCGCTCCCTGGCACAACTCGGCTTGCGCCACGATGTTCGCTCACGATCGAAAGCGCGCGATGAACACGCGGCTGAGAGGGACCCGCGCCTTCCCGGTTCCAGTTCCTGGTCGTTACCCCAGTATCGGAATCCCCGCAATCCTCTGCTGCCACTCCGCCGGACCGGTGTTATGCACACTCGTTCCTTTCGAATCCACCGCCACCGTTACCGGCATGTCGCGGACGATGAACTCGTAGATGGCTTCCATGCCCAGATCAGGAAAGGCCAGCAGCCGCGACGCGGTGATGGCCTTTGACACCAGGTAAGCCGCTCCGCCGACAGCCATTAAATACACCGCGCCAAACTCGCGGATCGCCTCAATCGCCACCGGTCCCCGCTCGGCCTTGCCCACCATGCCCAGCAGACCGGTCTCAGCCAGCATCTGCCGCGTGAACTTGTCCATGCGCGTGGCCGTCGTCGGTCCAGCCGGACCAACCACTTCTTCACGGACCGGGTCCACCGGTCCCACGTAGTAAATGAACCGGTCGCGAAAGTCGACCGGCAGTGTTTCCCCGCGGCTCAGCATATCCGTCATGCGCTTGTGCGCCGCATCGCGCCCGGTGAGCAGCTTTCCGGTCAGCAGCAGCACCTCGCCCGGCTTCCAGGTCCGGGCTTCCGCGCGCGTCACCGTATCAAGATTCACCCGCCGCGCGCCGGAGACGTCATAGGTCAGCTGCGGCCAGTCTTCCAGGTTAGGCGGATCAAGATAAACCGGCCCCGACCCATCCAGCACTACATGCGCGTGCCGCGTAGCCGCGCAGTTGGGAATCATCGCCACCGGCAGGTTGGCCGCGTGTGCCGGCGTGTCCAGCACCTTCACGTCCAGCACCGTCGTCAGTCCGCCCAGCCCCTGTGCGCCAATGCCCAGCCGATTCACCTTGTCGTAAAGCTCCACGCGCAGTTTTTCCGCTGTCGTCACCGGGCCGCGTGCAATCAGGTCCTGAATGTCGATCGGGTCCATGAGCGATTGTTTGGCCAGCAGCATCGCTTTCTCCGCAGTGCCGCCGATACCGATGCCCAGCATCCCCGGCGGGCACCATCCGGCGCCCATCGTTGGCACCGTCTTCAACACCCACTCGGCAACCGAGTCGCTCGGGTTCAGCATGGCAAACTTCGACTTCGCTTCCGAGCCTCCGCCCTTGGCCGCCACCGTAATTTCAACCTTGTCGCCCCTCACCAACTCCACATTCACCGCGGCCGGCGTGTTGTCTTTGGTGTTCACGCGCTTGCCCGCCGGGTCGGCCTGCAGCGATGCGCGCAGCTTGTTGTCCGGGTCCAGATATGCCCGGCGCACGCCCTCGTCCACCATCTCCTGCAAATCAAGCGACGGCGCGCCCGCAGATCCCTCGAAGCGCACATCCATGCCTATTCTCAGGAATACATTCACAATCCCCGTATCCTGGCAGATGGGCCGATGTCCCTCCGCGCACATGCGGCTATTGATAAGGATCTGCGCAATCGCATCCTTGGCTGCATGCGACTGCTCCCGCTCATAGGCCTTGGCCAGGCTTGTCACGTAATCTACCGGATGGTAGTAGCTGATGTACTGCAACGCGCCCGCGACGCTGGCGATGAAGTCTTCCTGGCGGATAACGGTCATAACGGCTCCCTGAACTCTCTTAGGTTAAAGGACGGGGAGAGGTTCCGTCCCGTCCCGTCCTGCCCATCAGGACGCGGGGCGCCGGGGGGGACCTGCGGCGCCCGCCCCCGGCGGCCTGCTCGATTGCCCGGCTCGATTGCCCGGCTCGATTGTCCGGCTCGATGGGGAGAACTCCCTCATCACGCCCTGGGGGCTGCTCGAAGGCCGGACGCAAATCTGCAGCTCGGAGGTGACCGCCCTTAAAGAGCAGTGGCAGTCAGTCTCGCGCTTCTCCCCCCGATGCCCTAAGCTAGACAGATGAACGGCTTCAATGGGCAGTCAGCCTCGGCTGCGCCGGACGTCTTCGATCTTTTAGTTATCGGCGCCGGCCCCACCGGCCTCGCCTGCGCCATTGAGGCTCAAAAAGCCGGCCTGCGCGTCGTCGTGGTCGACAAAGGTTGCGTCTGCAACTCGCTGTTCCATTACCCGGCGCACATGACATTCTTTACCACTCCCGAGCTGCTCGAGATCGGTGACATTCCCTTTCCCAGCCCCAACCCCAAGCCCAGCCGGAATGAGGCGCTGCAGTATTACCGCCTGGTCGCGGCCTATTACAAGCTCGACATTCGCC
>DATDLS010000252.1:0-14148 GCA_036519195.1 Occallatibacter sp.
CATCGAAGGCGGCGCGCGCATCGATAGCCAGGATGTGCTCTAAAAAATGGCTGCCGGCTGGGCCCATCACGAGGGAGACGCCGGGGCCGAAGCCTGGCTGCGCAGGTTCAAAGAGTCGGCCGAGAGGCATTGGTGAACTGCAGAAGAGGTCAGCTGATTATCGCAACAGGGCCGCAAGCAACAGCGTGGTTCCCAGCCCGGCGATCGACAGCACCGTCTCCATCACCGACCAGGTGGAGAGTGCGTCTCTGACTTCGAGCTTGAAGAAAGAGGAAATCATCCAGAAGCCCGGGTCGTTTACGTGAGAAAGAACTAGGGAGCCGGTGCCGGTGGCCAGGACCAGCAGTTCCGGGCGGACGCCGGCGTGTCCGGCCATGGGTGCGAGGACCGAGGAGGCAACCGCCATGGCCACGGTTGCCGATCCCATGGAGACGCGGACGACGGCCGCCAGCAGCCAGGCCAGCACCAGTGGCGGCATGTGAGCGCCGAGAGCCAGGCTGACAGTAGCTTGGGCAGCGCCGGAGTCGCGCAGTACGCCGCTCAAGCCGCCGGCGGCAGCCAGGATGATGAGCACGTTGGCGATGGGCTCGAAGGACTCGGTGGTGAGCTTGCGCAGCAGTTCGCGGCCGTGATGCTGTCCAGACTGGATGCGGCTGCCGAGCGTGATGAGCGCGACCAGCACTGCGATGAGCAGGGCGATGTCTGGGCTGCCGACGAAGTGAAGGATCTGATTGAGGACGCTGGTCGGCAGAGCGAGAGAGTCGGCCCAGCTACCGAGGAAGATGAGGGCGATTGGGAGCAGGATGGCGATGGCGGCGCGTGTGGGACCGGCGGGGGGTGGAATTTGCTCCCTCTTTGGGAATCGACCGGCTTCGTTTTGAGGGCGCAGAGGCGAGACCCGCGGTGAGAGGTCGGGTTGGGTTGCCGACGCCGCTTGTTCCCGTCTTTCAATTTGAGTTTCCTCCTCGTCTGTGGGCGCAAAGATGGGCAGGCTATCATCGGCCGGAGCCAGAGGGTCGCACGCGTGCCGATGCTGCCAGCGGCGGGTCAGGATCCAGCCGAGTCCCGGCCCGGCGATGGCTGCGGCGGGCAGGCCGACGGCCAAACCCCAGAGAATGGTGCGGCCCAGATCGGCATGGTATTGCACGGCAGCAAGCATGGCGGCCGGATGCGGCGGCAGCGTGCCGTGGACGATCGAGAGGCCGGCCAGCAGGGGCATTCCGGCGAGGACGGGCGGTTTGCCTGTGCGGCGCGCCGCTTCGGCCACGATCGGCATCAACAAGACGAGGCCCACCTCAAAGAACACCGGCATGCCGACCACAATGCCCAGGCCCAGCAGAGCCCAGGGCAGCCCGTAAGGGCCGCATTTCTCAACCAGGAGACTGCCCAGCGCCGTTGCGCCGCCGGAGCCGGCCAGCAAACGTCCCAGCACGGCGCCGAGGCCGAGAAGGATGGCGATGTGGCCCATTAAATTGCCGACCCCGGAGGTGAACGAGAGCGGCACCTGCTTGAGAGGCATGCCGGATGCCACGCCCAGGGTGAGCGCGGCGATGGCCAGGGCCAGCGCTGGGTGCAGCCGGACGCGGGCGATGAGCACGAGAAGCAGCAGCACGGCGCCGGCCGCGCAGGCTACCAGGTACCAGCTGTCGTTGGGAATCGCGTCGGCCAGCGTCACCGGGCGATTATTCCATAGCCGGGTGCAGTCCTGTCCGCACGGAGCAGAATCCGGTGTCGTCTGACGGAACTCCCAGTGGGGAAGTGGGAATACGGTGGCGTCAGCCTCAGGGGCGAAAGCCCGCACTGTTTTCGCGTGGATCCTGCGCGTCTTTCTGGGCCTTGCCTTCCTGGTGATCGGAGTGGAAAAGCTGACCGGCACTTTCGGTTCTTTCGAGCCATCGGCTGGGGACAGTGGTTCCGGTATGCTTCCCGGGTACTGGACACGGCAGGGGCACTGCTCATCGTTTTCCCGCGTTGGACCTGCTATGGCGCGCTCATTGTCACCTCGACCGTGGGCCTGGGAACGGCGTTGTGTTACACCATGGCGTTGTTCAACCCGCTCTTTCCGCTGGGGATGACCCTGCTGGCTGCCTCGCTTGCCTGGCTCACGCTCCCGGGCACGGCCGTCTGAAGCGAGACCGGGCAATTGTGCTGAAGGCCGGGGGGAAGGCGTCGAGCGGGCAGGCCCATTCTTTTCAACCCGCTCGCGCGCACAATCGGCAGGCGTTCGGCTTTGGCGCTCGGACCTTTTGCCGGGGTCTGAAGCCCCTTTTCCCCTTGCGCGTCTCTGCTACCATAAGGACGACAAGCAATTGCTGCCCTCGGCGAGACATTTCGCCGGCCCGATGCGGGCTCGAGCGCACAGGCGGCCAAAGTCAATCCGGATTCAAACTGAGAAGGAGAGTTCCTTATGCCATTAGTCTCCATGCGGCAACTCCTCGACGAGGCCGCCAAAGGCGGTTACGGCGTCGGCGCATTCAACGTGAACAACATGGAACAGATTCAGTCCATCATGATGGCCGCCAAGGAGACCAAGTCGCCGGTGATCGTGCAGGCCAGCCGCGGAGCCCGCGCCTTTGCCGAGGACCTCTATCTCTTTCGGTTGATTCAGGCAGCAGCGGAACTGAATCCTGAGATTCCGATTGCCATGCACCAAGATCACGGCAACAACTTTGAGACCTGTAAGAGCGCCATCACACTGGGCTACACGTCGGTGATGATGGACGGATCGCTGAAGGAAGACGGCAAGACGCCTTCGACCTTTGAAGAGAATGTGGAAGTGACCCGCCGTGTGGTGGATTACGCGCACGAGCGCGGCGTGACGGTGGAAGGCGAGATCGGCGTGCTGGGCGGGGTGGAAGATGGCCACGGAGCCGGCGGATCTGGCCTCGATCACATCACCGATCCCGACCAGGCAGTCGAGTTTGCCGAACGCACCGGCGTGGACGCGTTGGCGATCGCTATCGGCACCAGCCACGGAGCCTACAAATTCAACAAGAAGCCGGATGGTTCGGTGCTGAAGATGGATGTGCTGATCGCCATCCACAAGCGCCTGCCGCACACCCACCTGGTGATGCACGGCAGCTCCTCGGTTCCCAAGGACCTGCAGGAGATCATCAACAAGTACGGCGGTAAACTGACCGAGACGTGGGGCGTTCCGGTCGAAGAGATTCAGCTGGGCATCCGCAACGGCGTGCGCAAGATCAACGTGGACACCGACAATCGCCTGGCCATTACCGGCGCCATTCGCAAGGTGTTTGCCGAGTCGCCGGAGAAGTTCGATCCGCGCGACTACATGAAGCCGGCGCGCGAGGCAATGAAGAAAGTAGTTGCAGCGCGCATGACCGAGTTCGGCCAGGCAGGACACGCGGGCGACTACAAGCCGATTCCGATTACCGATATCGCCAAGGGGTATGCTGACGGTTCGCTGACGACGCAGCCGCTGGTGGCCGCCAAGTAGCTTCGGACTTGAGTCTCGAAAGGGAAGGCCATCCGCTGCAACGGATGGCCTTCCCTTTTGGCGGCGGGGGGAGACTTTAGGGGGGCAATGGGGCGGCAGTCACCTACCGACTCCTGTCACACCACCGTCCCTACGGGTCTGTACGCGGCGGTTCCAACACCGCCAATCTGCCAACCGCCTTCGGTCTCCGCTCGGCCATCGCGTCTCCATGTGTGTTGAAGAACACGGCCCGAGGCGCGAAACCTTGCAGTCTGCTGATCGCGATCGCTGCGTTTTTCTATAGACCCGATCACCGACCTGCCCGCCACCTTGGAGAGCGGAAAGTCAAAGAGGAACACCCCGTGCTGGTCGGTCGCTGCCTCTTTGCGTTCACTCCTGGCGTCGAGTTTCACCCCCGCCTGCGCGATCGGCTGAGCGGCGTTGTCAAGGAGCACGCCACGCCAGGCCGGAGCAGAGGTTTGATTGCAACCATCTTGAGCCGCGACCAGAAGCGAAGCCAACAGTGTGCGCGGGCATCGGCAGATGATGGCCATTGCCCGGCGGTTAGCTCAGCGACCGATGAGGTTCCTTTCACGTGCTGCAAAACGAGGGCCGGGCTTCGCGCACGTCTACGACGACCAGTTATTTTTGAAGTCGGTATGGAGATTCAGGCCCCCATCGACATAGAGAGTCTGCCCGGTGATGTAGGCCGCATCATCGCTGGCCAGAAACAGGAAGACTCCAGCAATCTCTTCAGGCGACGCTGAACGGCCGAGAGGGATGTGGCTTTCCACCTGCTTGCGAATCACCGGATCGTCCTTCCACGACGCGTTAATCGGTGTAATCGTCGCTCCCGGCGCGACCGCGTTCACGCGAATACCGCGATCGGAATATTCAAGCGCCAGAGTGCGCGTCAGATTGCCAAGACCGCCCTTGCTCACCGAGTAAGCCAGGAACTCCGGTTTGGGGATCATTTCGTGATTCGAGGAGTTATTGAGAATGATTCCCGATCCCTGATCGACAAACAGTTTCAGGGCTTCCCGGCTGCAAAGAAATGCGCCCCGAAGGTTTACCCCAAGTACCTGATCGAAGTCGCTTGCAGGGAATAAGTGGGAGGGGTGTCGCCGGTTGACTCCCGCGTTGTTGATCAGGATGTCGCACCCACCAAGAGCATCCTTCATGTACTCGAAGCCCGCGATGATCTGCTTCTCATCGGTAATGTCGACGCGCTTTCCAAAGGCGAGCCCGGGATAGCGATCTTCCAGCGAATCCACGGTGTCGTTGATAAGGGTGTCCGACACTACATCGGTTAGCAGCACAGAGGCCCCTTCCTCAAGGAAGCGTTCCGTGACCGCTCTTCCGATTCCCTGGGTAGCACCGGTGACGAAGACGCGCTTCTTGCTGATACCCTTCATCATCATCTCTTTCTGCTTGGGCGGGACGGGAATCCCCCGGTTGAGGAGCACGATCGCTGGTTCAATGCGTTCGAAGAGCGGCTTTATGAATTCGCAGTCCTCGCTCTGCAAGGGCCATCATCGTGTCGGCGGGCGCGTCGGCTTCCACCACCACATCTGCAATCGAATCGATTTCCGACACCCGGTGTGCGGCAACGGACTCGAGCTTTTCATTCAGGACGGCCACGGCCACTGAACCCGCCCTCTGAATCAAGGTCCTTTTCATTTCGGCATCCTCAGCATCGAACACTCCTAGGCCCTCTTTCGCATGGATGGAGCAGACGCCGAGTACGAGCAGGTCCGGGCGCATCCGGGCAACCTCAAGCATGGCCCGACCGCCGAGGGCAGCTCCGACCTCCCGATTGACGCTGCCGCCGATCAGCAGCAGTTTGATCGCGGACCTTCCCATGACACAGGCAGCAATCGCGGGATCATGGGTGGCGACAGTGAGGGGGAGGTCGTCGGGCAACACGCGCGCAAACGCAAGATTTGTTGAGCCGACATCGATGTATACGAACTGCTTGGGCCGAAGCAGCGTTGCGAGCGTTTTGCCCAGTGCTGCTTTACGATCATTCGATTCGCCTGCGCGCACCACGATCGGCGTCGAGGCCGGCGAAGTTACCACCGCTCCACCGTAGACCCGCTGGCAGAGCCCGCGCGCCGCAAGCTCCCGCAGATCGCGACGAATCGTGTCTTCTGATGTCGAGAACTCCTCTGCCAGGGCAGTGGCGTTCACCTGCCCATCCCGGCTGAGCCGATCCAGAATACGCCTTTCCCGATTCGCGGGAAGAGATGAATTTTTCCCTACTCGAGTAGAACTGTGCAACATCATGCATTAACCATGCAATAACAGGCATATCTTGTCAAGAGACTTACGCTGCCAGAAGGGGATTTTCGCGATGAGCTGATTCTCTCTGCTTTCCTTACGGATCTTATAGCCGAAAGATAAAGGCATGAACTATCCAGCTTCCCCGCACGCCTTCGCGCACTCGCTGCAGAACTGGCGGAACTGAAACCCATGCGCCGTGGATCTTTGTCCGAACGCACAGTCAAGTGCGGCAAGCCGGGCTGAAACTTTGCGTAAGCTACGTCAAGCTCTTTGTCTTAAGCGGGATGATTCGGCAAGTATGCTGCGCAAGCTGTCTACGTTCACGCGTGCATCGAGAATATACAACGCCTCGTCATAAGAGATTGAGGCATCAATTTCCGTGCTTTCGATTGGTGTTGGTTGGCTAGAACGACACCAGTAATAGGCTGCGGCGAGCGCAGCCGCCGCGGTGCCGAACGACAGCAGTACAAATAGCGTGCGTTGCAGATGCATCAATGCCCACTCTTTCCTCATCCCTCCGCCTTCGTCTCACGTTCCCGGTACGGTCCGTGTATCGCGAAGTTTATTGCTGCCTAAAGCAGGTTGCGAAGCTCCATGAAACGGGCTTGCACGATCTCCCAAGACGGGTGGGAGCCGAAACAGAGAATTTCGCACTGGCCCTTGTATTCGCGGCCAATCGCGGCAGAAAGGTCTCCCGTCGCAAAGAGCGCGTCGCTGTTGGCAAAGCTCATTTGATCCGGGAAGAAGTAGCTGCCGGGAAAGTGTGTGCGGCTGATGCGGTCGTAGTCCTTCATGATCTCGCCATACTCGGCAGATTGCAGCATTTCTAAAGTCTCGGGCCGCGATGCGAGTTGAAATAGGTCATAGTAGTGCCGAGCGTAGGTACCCAGAGCACGTCCATCCCGTTTGAGAATTTCCACTTTACTGTGAATGGCAAACATCTTCTCCACGAAGGTCCGCCTGAAATGGAGCAAGCGCATCGGGAACGAGCTTTCGTCTTCCGCCCCGAGCGTGATTCCTTTCTCATCTAGAAATTGACCGAGGTAGGAGCGCAGTTCAACATTCGCGGTGGGTTCCCGACCGCTGGCTGTTCCTGCTTCGAGCAGTACACGGTTGGCGACTTCGCCGGGACCGCCGTGGAGCTGGTGATAGGAGAACCGGTCATTGCGCCCGAAGCCTCCTATGGTTTGGCTCTCCTCGGGAACGAACTGAAGAGCCGGATGCGCGGCCACGGCATCGCGCAGGCTTTTTGGTTCGCGGTCGATGCCGCGTTTTGTTAGAGGCGCCTCGAAGGCAAGCGGGTCGAGAAAAATATCGATGTCTTCCGAAAACCGCTGGATCAAGTTCCAGCCTTTTGAGAGGCTGGTCCCACCTTTGAAGATCACCTTGTCGCCGGCCGTAGCGGCGATGATACGCAGCACTTCGGTGACGTAGCAGTCCTTTTCGATGATGGCCGGACGGAGATGAAAGTGCTCTGCGGCCTAAAGGATCACCTGATCGAAGTCAGGATGTTCAAACTGTCTCACGTTTTGGGCCTTTCCTTAGCCTGCCACTCGCGCGCGTGCGTCAGGGATGTGAATTGTCCAAAGTCAAACCGGGAGAGCGGATTCAAGGAGGCACGCAGACGTGCTCGTGCGGCGGGATCTCGTTCAAGCTCTTCCGCGAGTGCGCCCAGGAGAGCGCGAACCCGTGGCGGCTCCGAATCAGCCACCTTGAGCAGTCGTTCAAAGTGACGATCCTTTGCCAGTAGGGCCAAGGTCTTCTGAATGGTGCGCTCGGCAGACAGTTCGCTCGTGTTACCGCCCTTGCGTAAAAAGTCGAGGAGGGCTGCTTCTGTCTCAGAGAGGCTCTTCCATGCTTCCGGCCTCCGTGCATGAACGCGGGTCTCGGCGCCGATGAGTTTCCTGGGGAGACTGAGCGAGCTTGTTGCCAACTCGCTTCGTCGCGGTGTTTGCGTGCTGAAACCGAGTAGATTGGCCGCAGCGGTGCCGGCTGGGAAGATCGACTTGGTTCCCTCTGCCAGCTTCTTGATTGCCGTGGGGCTGGGACGGCTCGGCCCGAACGCGGTTGAGCGAGGACGATAATAAATCCCTTTGCTCAGCCGTTCTAATGTGCCATTGCGGGTCAGGCGTGAGAGCGTCTGGGCGATGGCGGGAAAAGGCTGATCCCTGAAGTCATTGTGACGCCACAACTTCTCGCCGCCGCGTTCAATCTGCAGGCGGATGGAGCTGGCGGCACTGCGGGTTTTGGCGGCCTTCGGCATCTCCTTTACTCTGTCCCACCTACGCCATATTGTCAAGTTTTTTTGCGACAAAACTTGACATACCTGTATCCGGGAATCCGTGAGTCGGCTGTTCTCTACTAAGCTGCGCCTCCTATGCTTCGGCATCGGTGAGGATCTTGATGCGGACTAGACTAGGACACTGGCGGCAAGGCGGACATCGCCAAGCCGATGTTAGGCTTGGGGCCTGGCGTTTTGGAGATCGCGTTGCCCCTTCGAGGAAATGCATTTCGCGTGATCTATGCTCTTCAGTTGGGAAGCGAAGTATGGGTTGTTCACGCCTTTCAGAAGAAGGCGACACAGGGAATCAAAACTCCGAAGCGCGAAATCGATCTGATCAAAGAGCGGCTGAAGAGGCTGAAGGAGATGCTCGAATGAAGAGCAAAACGGTCGAGGTGATGCGCGGCAGCGGCAACGTGTTCCGGGATTTCGGACGCGCGAGCTCCGACGCTGATCAGATGAAAGCCGTGCTGGCCGCGGAGATCATCAAGATGCTGGACCGAGAGAAACTAAGCGTGCGTGCCGCGCACGTCTGCACGGGAATTGCCGCTGCGGATTTCTCGCGGATTCGCAATGCCGATCTCGGACGATTCACAGTCGATCGTCTGATGTCGGTGATCAACAGGTTGGGATCGCGCGTTGAGGTCAAAGTTAAAGTGCGCGAGGTTCGCCCCGAGGAAGCAGCGATCGCATAAGTATGTGTAGCGGCTTGCAAACATAAACGCTCCGGCTCATTGTCCGTGCGGTTTTCTGCCCACATTAACTGCCAACAAGAAAAACCGCCGCGCTCAGATTAACCCGACAATAAGCTCACATTACCGGACAATGGCGTATCCGCTTATATATCAGTAGCATAAAGGAAGCACTCTGCAGGCCGTGGCGGAGTGGGCCGTTGAAAGTTCGCGCGACTTCCGATACCGGCTTGCTAGATTCAACGGAATGCTGCAATCTGGGCCCTTCCCGGTAGCCTGCAAATCTTCCGCCTGGGAAGCGGGTTCCGACCGGCTCGATGCCGTTTACTCAAGGGCAACTGACGGGTAGGCGGTTGACGGGTAGGCGGTATCCTTCCGTCAACCGCCTACCCGTCAGTTACCACTTGTGCACTACCCAACACGCCTACGGAGCTAAGGCCGTGCTGGGTGCTGCGGCAGCGTAGCAGCAATTCACCCGGCAGGGCGGCGGAATTGATTCAAACCCGGATCTCGCGAAGGCATTGAATTCCATATCGAGCGAATGCGCGAGGCCGGGCTGACGATTCCAGAGCCGTTGACGCAGGTGATGCGGATGGCGATTTCGTCTTGAGGAGCGGCCCGCTGACCGGCTCTCAGTCATTGATCGCATGCGCAGTGGTTTATCTTGCAGATTACGCATGATGAACCCGGATAGTCCCAATCACGAGATACCCAATCTGACGGCATTTGACGATGCCTCGCTCGACAAAGCGTTCGCTGCGGTGGAGCAGCGGGCGCGCAACGACCGAGCTGCGCTTGGCAGTCCTGACACGGTGGAGGCTTTTCGCCTGCGCTGGCTGGGCCGCAAGCAGGGGTTGCTTAACGAGGTCTCCAGCCGCTGGCTGAAGGCTGCCCCTGCGGAGGCCAAGAAACCGGTAGGGGAGCGCTTCAAGAGGCTCAAGGAACTGGTCGAAGGTCTGCTGGAGCAGTCTGTCGGGGCGGGACCAAGCGAGGCAGCGCTGGCCGCTGAGGCCATCGACATTACCCTCCCCGGCACCGAGCGGCTCACTGGTGCCGAGCACCCCATTACCCGCACGCTCAATGAGCTCACGGCGATCTTTGCGGCGCTGGGCTACTCGGTTGGCGTGGGGCCGGAAGTCGAGACCGATTTCTATAATTTCGAGAGCATGAACTTCCCGCCCGGGCACCCGGCGCGCGACACGCAGGACACGCTGGTTGTCGCCAACCAGGAGCGCCGACCCCTGCGCGATCGTCTGCTGCTGCGCACGCACACATCTCCGGTCCAAATGCGTACCATGGAGTCGCAGCCGCCGCCGGTGCGCATCATCATTCCCGGCAAGGTACATCGGAACGATGCCGCCGACGCCACACACTCGCCTATCTTTCATCAGGTGGAAGGGCTGTGCGTGGATACCAACATCACTTTCAGCGACTTGAAAGGCACGCTGGACCACGCCATGAAGGCGCTGTTTGGCTCCTCGGTGAAGACGCGCTTCTTTCCCTCATTCTTCCCCTTCACCGAGCCCTCGGCAGACGTGCAGATCAGTTGCATCTTCTGCGCGGGAAAGGGCTGTCGCAAGTGCAAGCAGTCGGGATGGATTGAGCTGCTCGGCTGCGGCATGGTTGATCCGGCCGTATTCCGATTCGCCGCGGAGAAGCAGCCGGCCTACGATCCGAAAAACGTCTCCGGCTTCGCGTTTGGCATGGGTGTAGAACGCATTGCGATGATGAAGTACGGAGTCAGCGAAATCGGTAGTTTCTACGCCGGAGATATGCGGTTCCTGGGGCAGTTTGTGTGATGAATGCAACCAGTTGGCGTGCGCTGCGCGCCGTCAGCGAGTTAGCAGATTGGCAACGGACGATGAGGAACAGACAGCTGTGGCGAGAACAAGACATTTTCGAGATTTGCTTGTCTGCGGGAAGGCGATGGAGTTGGCGTGTGAGGTATACGCCGGAACCGAGCAGTTGCCTCAAGCCGGGATATTTGGATTGCGCATGCAGATACGCAGGTCTCTGCCCGGGGTCGCCAGCCATATCGTCGCCGGGCCTCTGACCGGCTCGGAGACGCGGAAATCGCCTGCGGCGGCGCCCGGGGCTCTGTCTGAGTTCGAGTTCGAGAGCGAATTGGCAAACCGTGTCGGGTCTGTTGAAAAAGGTCTCTGCGGCGAGGCTGCGCGACCGAGTGACAAACACAGCCGGACTCATCGAGCGCCTTGCCGGGCGTATGGGAGTCCTGAAAATAAGGCAACGCTGAGGTGCTCACCAGCAAGCGCGCAGCGCGGCCTACTTGCCAGAGGATAAATACTGAAAGATGAAGATACTGACAAAATGGCTTCGAGCGTACCTTCCGGGGCTGCCAGTCGACGATGCACGGCTCGCTGAAGCTCTGACACTGCGCGGCATTGCCGTCGAAGGCATCTATGATCTCGGCGCGGGCAACGGCTCGCTCTACGAGATGGACATCACGACCAATCGCGTGGATGCGATGAATCATTACGGTGTGGCGCGAGAGGCGGCGGCAATCTACGGATTCGAACTGCCGCCGTTGGCATTTTCTCTGCCTGGGGCGCGTCCGGCTACGGCACCGTTTCCGGTGCGCATTGAAGCCGAGAGTGAGTGCGGCCGCTTTACTGCGCGGGTGCTGCGCGGCATCACCATCGGTGATTCGCGCGACTGGTTCAAAGGCGCCGAGGTTGCCACCTATTTCGCCCTGCTCGAGCAAAAGCGCATCTCAAATGCTGTGGACGCAACGAACTTCGCATGGCTCGCCATGGGCCAGCCAACGCATGCTTTCGATCTGGACAAGATTGAAGGCGGCATCGTGGTCAGGCGCGCGCGCAAAGGCGAACGGCTCAAGACGCTCGACGGCGTGGAGCGCGTACTGGATGGCGAAGACCTGATCATTGCTGACCAAGCAAAGGCTCTGGGCCTGGCTGGCGTCATGGGCGGCTGGGACACGATGATTACGCCCCAGACCACCAACGTGCTTGTCGAAGCGGCGTGGTTCGAGCAAACCGCTGTGCGCCGCACGGCGCGGCGTCATGGCCTGCACACCGACGCCAGTCATCGCTTTGAACGCGGAGCTGATTTCAACGCGGCTCCTGAGGCCTCGGATCTGGTGAGCAGCATTCTGCTTGCCAACGGCGGCTTTGTTGAAGGCGAAATGGTCGACGTGCGCGCGCCCGGGTGGGAAGCGCGCACCGCCAGCCGCAGTCCGGTGCCGCTTGCCTTGAGCCAAGTCCATCGCATTCTGGGAACCACTGTCGACAAGGAGGGCATTACTGCGGCTACCGTGCGGGACGTGCTGACGGCGCTGGGCTGCCAACTGGCAGACTCGTCCGAAGACGGTGCTACGTGGCAGGTAACGCTGCCCAGCTGGCGGCTCGATATGGAGCGCGAGATCGATCTCATCGAAGAGGTCGCGCGCGTCTACGGCTACAACGGATTCGCCAACAGTCTGCCGGAATTCGGCGAAGGTGTCCGTGCCCTGCCTTGGGCAGAGAGCGAAGCCGCGGTGCGGCGCACGCTGCTTGCGGCGGGCTTTCATGAAGCGATCGGAAGCACGTTTTGTTCTGCCGCGGAGGGCGCGCTGACTGCGCCGCAGCCGGGGTTGCTGATTCCGCTGGGCAATCCTTTGAGCGAAGAGGCCGGCGTGTTGCGTCCGTCTCTGGTACCCGGCATGCTCGCCATGATTGCCGGCAACTTGAATCGCGATGTGAGCGATGTGCGCTTATTCGAATTGGGTACGGTGTTCAGCGGGACCACGGAAAAAGTCGAAGAGCGGCCGGCGGTGGCGTTCGGCGCAGCGGGGACAGTGCCGCAGCAGGGCGCATTGCATGCTGCGCGCCGCATTGACTTTTATGACGTGAAGGGCGCTGTCGAGCAGGTACTGGCCCACTTCCAGTCGCGCACTGTTTACTTCGATCGCTTTGCTCCGGAGGCCGGACTGACGCCCGTGTGGCTTCATCCGTATCGTTCGGCGCGCGTGGCTGTGGAAGGGGAGACCGTTGGGTGGATCGGCCAGCTGCATCCGCGCGAGGCTGCGGCGCGCAAGCTCAGGGAGCCGGTGCTGGTGGGCGAGCTTTATCTTGATCGTCTCTACAAGCTGGGGATGCGCAAGCCGATTGGCAAGGAGATTTCCCGCTTTCAACCGGTGCGGCGCGACTTTTCTCTCATCCTGGATGAGAGCATTGCGTGGGAAAGGATTGACCAGGCACTCGCCGCGCTCGAGATTCCGGAACTGGTGGATTGGCGCGTGCGCGAAGTGTTTCGCGACCCGCGGCTGGGTGCGCGCGAGTACTCACTGCTGATGGGCGCAACGTTTCAGGCCGCGGATCGAACCCTGCGCGAAGAAGAGTTACAGGGCTTCCAGGCGCAGGTGGTCGAAGCGGTGGGCAAGACCGGGGCGCGGCTGCGCAGCTGAAAAGAATTGTCTCGGGCGCTATACTGGCAGCGAAGACGCTTGAATGAGTGGAGGATGTTGGATGTCGGAGTCTGAATATCGCAATGAAGCGGCGCTGGAACACGGAACTGCGCATGAAGGGCACCCCCATGGGCACGAGTCGGCAAATACGTCGGCTACGTTGACGTTGAGTGCCAATGATTTTTCCGCGCTCGAGGAGCGAGTCCATCGTACCGTGGAAGTGGTGCGCCGCGAGCGCCAGGTGCGGCTGGAAGCAGAAGAGCGCGCTGCTCGTGCAGAAGCGCAGTTGCGTGAGCAATTGCCGCTGATCGAGCAGTTGGAGAAAGACTTAAGCGCATTGCGCGTTGAGCGCGATCAAGTGCGCGAGCGCGTGGAACGGCTGCTGGGACAACTGGATGCGCTGGAGCTTTAGAATCGCAAAAAAATAAAAAACGGAGGCGAGGCATGGCTGACGAACAGCAGGGCGCGGCGAGCAATTATGTGACCGTTGAAATCTACGATCAGGTCTATCACCTGTCCGGTCAGGATGTGGATCATGTGCGCCAGTTGGCAGCTCGCGTCGATGCCAAGATGCGTGCCGTCGCGGCGCATGGCCGCACGGTGGATTCGCTGCGCGTCGCTGTTCTTGCTGCGCTGAATCTGGCCGATGAGTTGACCCAGGCTCTTGGACCCAATGGGCAAGCTGACGTCGAGCCGGGGCATGAGCGCGCCATCAGTCTGCGCGGCCTGCTGGATGAAGTGCTGGAAGAGGAACGTAAGACAGGCTCATAATTTGAACAGCTTCGGGCCTTCAGGCGGGTTTCTGTGGGCACAGGCTCAGATGCGCCGTTGCCAGCAGAAATAATGCTCGCCCGGCCCATGTTTTCATTTGCCGTCAACACAATCGGAGCGAAAAAACGTAGCACACCGCGCTTATGTCGCACAAGGACTTGTAATTTTTTGCGCGGACACATAGTATCCGCAATAGAAACCGGCCTGCAAAGCAGGTGGGTGATTAACGCTGGTTGAACCAACATTCATGAACAGGGGCTCG
>DATDLS010000253.1:0-3903 GCA_036519195.1 Occallatibacter sp.
GGTAGAGATCAAGGCCATCGACCCGCCGCAATCCATCAAGGACGCGATGGAGAAGCAGATGCGGGCCGAGCGCGACAAGCGTGCGGCAATCCTGGGCGCCGAAGGCCAACGCCAGTCTCAGATCCTCACCGCCGAGGGTGACAAGCAGGCCGCCATCCTGCGCGCCGAGGGCAACCGGACCGCAGCGATCCTCAAGGCCGAGGGCCAGGCCCGCGCTATCGACGAAGTATTTCAGTCCGTGCACCGCAACGACCCCGACCCCAAACTGCTCGCCTATCAGTATCTCCAGATGCTGCCGCAGCTGGCCCAGGGCCCAGGAAACACGTTCTGGGTAATTCCAAGCGAGGTCACCTCCGCCCTGCAAGACGTGTCCCGCGCCTTCACCCAGGCGCTGCCCAAGTCATCGGCCACCCGCGAAGCCTCCTCCGACGACTTGGCAGCGCAGGCTGCCGCCGATGCGGCTCAGGCGGCACAAGCCGCCGCCGATGCGCTCGAAGGCGCGGCCGGGGCCGAGGCCGACGGCTCCCACACCGCGTCGCCATCGCGCCCGTAAACGACCGATCGGGACAAGATTCTTTGAAAAGAAAACTGGCCAGAGCTTATGGCTCTGACTAGCATCTTCATTGTGGAGCTGCCGGGAATCGAACCCGTAGCTTGAGCCCCCTGACCAGGGAAAACAGGCCTGCGAGGCGGCTGTAACGACCTATTGCGACCTGGGGGAACCTGAGCCACCGGCTGACGGAATCAGTTCACTTGCTTCCCCGCAGGATTCCTTCGATGTTCCGTTCCGCGAGCGCGGTGATGGACATGAACGGGTTGCAGCCCAGATAGCCGGGAAGCAGTGACGCGTCGTTGACATAGAGCTTGTCGTACCCTTTGACCCTGCCGTAGGCGTCCGTGGCTTTGCCGCGAAGAACCCCACCCATCGGGTGAACCGTGTTGGGCGCAAAGACCTTTCCTTCAAATAGGTCGTCGCGATAGTCCACGCCGTTGGCGTGTGTCACTTTGTCGAAAACCACCTGCGCTTTCTCGCGCAAGTGATCCGTGTAGCCCTGCGGCCAGCTGATGGCGATCGAGTTCGAAGCCCGGTTATAGGCAATGTCGGCACGGTCGCCGGTCCGCACCATCACGTAGTAGCCCAACGCGAACGTCTCGATCGGAAGCGGGATCGAGAACATACTGGCATAGACCGGGTTATCCGGATCATTTCGGCCGTCGAGATTGATCAGTCCCATCAAGGATTGCTGAGTACCCGCGGGGTCGCTGGGCTGGAGTGCATGGGCGACCATGATGTCTCCGTTGTTTCCGTATCCGCGGCCGATCTCTTCGCTCAAGTTGGGTAGCGCCCCGGTCTCACGGGCGCGCAGCAGGATCTCGGTCGTACCGAGTACCCCGGCGTTGAGATGCAGCTCGTCACAGCCGAGTTCGGCGCGCCCGACTTCTTTGCCGAACCTGTCGATTTCGCGGGTGGATACCACGTACTCACCCGAGCGCTCGCGCCGGATACCCGTCACTTCAGTGAGGGGCTTCAGGGTGACCTTTCCGGTCGCCAAGGCGGCGGCAATATACGTCTGATCAACACTGCCGAACCTGCCGTAATTGTTGCCGTACTGCTGTTCGAAGTCGAAAGCTGAACGTGGAACCTCGCCTGCCTCTTCTCTTTTCATGTAGTCGAACGAGTATGCGCTGCCGTTGTAGTCGACGCGGTAGCCGGCGGCCGCCGCGTACTTGCGACCCACTCTGGCGTATTGGAACCATGGTGTCCGCTCGAACCAGTCCATGTCGCGATTGCTGATTCGCAGCATTGCCTTCGCACGTTCGATATAAGTCCCGAGGAAAACAGCCGGGTCAATGTCCGGGAAGGCCGCACGGACCTGAGCCGGGGTCGGAATTGCGGCAATGCCCGCGTTGATCATCGACCCGCCGCCGACGGCACTTCCGCAGAACACCGTATGCGCGCCATGCACAACCTTTTCGCAGATCCCGGCCTGGACCGGCTGCGGTTGTGGCGTGTGCTTCGCCACCTGCTCCACCGAAACGCCTCGATAAGACGTCACCAAGCTCGGCGGAACCGACGTGAACCAGCCGGCGCGGTTGTCGGCGGGCAGCATTCGCGAGAACCGCTTGCCGTCTGCGTCGGGGGTGTCCCAGAGCCTGCCCCTTTCCAGAATCACGGTCTGGATCCCGGCTTCGGCAAGCCGCAGCGCCGAAACTCCGCCGCCATAGCCGCTGCCAACAACGATGGCCCTGTAGTGGAGTCGTGGAGCAGTTGAGTTGCGGCCTCTTCCGAGTTCGATGGCCCCGCCAATACCGGCAGCGCCCGCCGCAATCCCGACTGTGGCTCGAAGGAAACGTCTCCGCGAGAAAGCCATTCAGCGCTCCTCCGCTACCTCGTCTAACCCAGCCCGAAACCGAAGCGGCCGTCGCCCGTCAACGCCCACATTTCGGGCCAATTGTTGACTTCATGTAACCATCATCATAACGCCAGCATAAGTTTGCTAGTACTGCTACTCTACGTCGGCATGAGGGGGTATCGACTCCGAATCGGCCTGCCTGAATCTTGCTGGACGGCAGCGCCATTCTTATCCCGCGCTCGCGTAGCGATCTGTCGACCGGAGACGTCGGCTGTGAGCTGGAAGGACCCCAAGAGGTACCTATGGCTCCTCGGAGCGGTCGTCCCGGCGCTTGTCGCCGCATCATGGCTCGTGGTGTGGGCTACTGGTCTCGGCGCGTTCTGGTGGGCGGGCCCCATCCTGGCGTTCGGGGTCATTCCCGTTCTCGACCACATGATCGGGCCCGACGCGGATAACCCTCCCGACAGTGCCCTCGCATGGCTGGAAAACAACCGCATGTACCGCTGGGCCACGTATCTCTACTTGCCCAATCAGTACGGATCGGTGCTGCTCGCCTGCTGGCTCTGGAGTGGCGGTGGCTGGCTGACAATGGGGTTCGCCGACAAGCTCGGACTAATGGCGACGGTCGGCCTCATCGGCGGCCTTGCCATCAACGCCGCACATGAATTGGGACACACGCGGGCACCATCCGAGAGGCGCCTGAGTAAAGTCGCGCTTGCGCAGACTTGCTACGGGCATTTCTTTGTCGAGCACACCCGCGGACACCATGTCCGGGTGGCTACCGCTGAGGACCCCGCCAGTGCGCGACTGCGCGAGAGTTTGTACGCCTTCATTCCACGGTCGGTAACCGGCGGTGTGCGCTCTGCCTGGAGCCTTGAAGCCGCACGGTTGGCCAGGATCGGGAAATCTCGCTGGACGCTCGGCAATCACGTGATCAATGCCTGGCTGATCAGCCTCACGTTGTTCACCGTGCTGGCAGTCTGGTTCGGCGCCGTTGTTCTGCCGTGGCTGGCCGGGCAGGCAATTATCGGCTTTTGCCTGCTGGAAACGATCAATTACATGGAGCATTACGGGCTGCGGCGACAGAAGCTGCCCAACGGGCGCTACGAACGGGTGCGGCCCTCGCATAGCTGGAATAGCAACACAGTGATCGCCAACGTCTTCCTGTTCCATCTGCAGCGCCATTCCGATCATCACGCCAATCCGCTGCGCCGTTACCAGGTGCTGCGCCATGTCGACGAGGCGCCTCAACTCCCGAGTGGATATAGCGGCATGTTGCTGGTGGCGTTGTTTCCGCCGTTGTGGCGTCGGGTGATGGACCCGCGTGTACTCGACTTTTATCGCGGCGACATTCAATTGGCAGCACTGAAGCCGCGCCAGCCATCCTCCGGCCCTCCACTAGGCTTCGCAGCCCGGCTGGTCGGTGGAGGCGTTAGAACCATGGCGTGAACGGCTATACCATCTGGAATAGCTGGCTCGGGCTTCAAGGCCTCGGCGCAGGTTTATGACGGCGTGGTGCTGGCACTTTGCGATAACGATGCGGACATGT
>DATDLS010000254.1:0-5454 GCA_036519195.1 Occallatibacter sp.
CCTTTGAGGTAACGATCCTCTTTGTCCCAGTGTCGGTCCGGCTGGGGCAGGTTGCTGCCTGCTGGGCCGAAGACTGCGACAAAAACATCTTACGCCATTGTCCGATTTGCGAACGCGATTCCATTGTTGGCCACGGGCATCGCCGCAAGCAGGCGCACGACGAGCATCACGACTGGATCGGGGTTCGCCGGGGCCGCTGCATCAAGTGCGGGAGAACCTTCACTTTCCTGCCGGTGTACTGGTGTACTCACTCCCTTACACCCACTACAGCCTGGTGGCGCGCTGTCAGACATTGCTGCGACGCTTTGTGGAGCACTGTTCGTGGGAGAGAGCAGTGTCGAAGTTCAAGGATGCGGATCGCATACCGGATTCTTCCACGGTTCGCCGCTGGTCGACGGGTCTGGCCTGTTCTCAGCCGGCACTTTCGTTTCTGCCCCACACTATGACTCGCGTGGCTCACTGGCTGGAGCGTGGTAACCCTGGCGCTCAGAGAGCAGCACCACTGCCCTGGATTATCTCGGCTCTCAAAGTCCTCTGGCCCATGCGTGTATAAAAAATCCGCTCGCCCACCATCCTTGCCTGGGAATCGCAGAGGTGTCGTCCCAGACTGGGTTCCAGAGGCGGAAAAAAGCGTGAGCCAAGATGTCGAGACGCGCCGACGGCGAATGCCCCTACTGGAGTACTTGCGGCAACAGAACTGGGTTGGCCGGCCTGCGAGCCGTTCGGAGTATGTGGGTCTCTGTCCGCTGCATGAGGAGAGCCGGCCCTCGTTCTACGTCAACACACAGAAGGATGTCTTCTACTGCCACGGCTGCGGGCAGGGCGGCGATCTGATTCGCTTCCTCCAGCTCTCACATCACCTGCCCTTCCACAAAGGCCTTGCTTATCTTGATCCAACGGACACTCGAGAAAAAGATGCAATCGCAGTGCTCGAACAGGCGGCCAGTTTCTATCAGCACCAACTGGATCAGTATCCGGAGGCCCTCGGCTATCTCTGGCAACGCGGAGTTTACCATCCTGCCTTGATTCGAGAACTGGGTATAGGCTATGCGCCCGGCGGGAATCTGCGTCGTCATCTCACAGCGAAAGGTTACTCCTTCGAACTTTTGCGGACAGCCGGTCTTATCAACGCACAGGGTGCGGATGCTCTTTATCAGCGCATCATCTTCCCATTGCGTCAGGGCGAACACATCGTCAACCTCTACGGCCGCAGCATCGGCTCTGCCTTCGCCCATCGTTTCCTGCCCGGCTGCAAGGGCGGATTGTACGCATGGGAAAAGGTGCGCCATCATGACGAGGTCATTCTGGTCGAAGGACTATTCGACTATAGTTCGTTACGCCAGGCCGGTTTTCACAACGCGACCTGCTCGTTGGGCGCCCATCTGAATGACGTCCAGTTCCATCAACTGTGTGATAGCCAACGCACCGTCTATCTCACCTTCGATGTCGACGCCAACCAGAGCGGACAGCAGGCTGCAGAGCGACTGGCCCACCGACTTGGCGCACACGGCATCATGGCCCTTCGCGTCGCGCTGCCACAGGGTTACGATCCAAACTCGTTCTTCGCTGGGTGTGGGAACGCGGAACAGTTTCGGTCTCTCCTGGAGGCTGCCCAGCCATGAAGTTCCGCGTGATTCGCCAGCCCGCACCGTCGGGTGCGCACAGCCCCATTTACGTGATCGAACAAGAAACAGGCCAAGGCGTGGGCTGGATCAACCGCTACCTGGATCGTGAGTATGTCCGGCGCCTTGCCTACAAAAGCCTCTATAGCTATGCCCACAGTCTGTTGCATTTCGTGCGCTGGTGGGAGGGCCTTCATCATACCGGCGACATCTCCGAGGAAGACCTTACCGAATCGACCTTGCTCGACTACATCCGCTTCCAGTCCAGCCAGCACCCTTCGCCCTCTGCCTCCACCATCAACGACCGTGTGGCGTGTGCCGATCGCGCTATCCGTAACGCGTTCCCCGATGCTCCCTCTCAGGCCGCGCCCGGCTTTCATCACGTCTTCCTGCATCGCCGGCCGCTAGGCCTCGGCCGACCCAGGTTCGATCTCAGTAGACTGCGCGTGAAGGAACCCAGGCTCACCATCGTTCCTCTCTCGGTCAACGAGGTGGCGCGCTTCTGGTCGAGCTTTCGCACTGCGCGCGACTTGGCCATCGTAGGCCTGATGCTCATGCACGGCCTGCGCTCGGCCGAAGTCATAGCACTGAATCGCGATGACGTGTTGTTATCCGAAGGTCAGCTTCGCGTGCACGGCAAGGGCAGCAAGATGCGATTGCTGCCTCTAGCTCCGGAGACCACACAACTGCTCGATCACTACCAGCGCCTGGAGCGGCCTGATCCCTGCTCGGCAGCACTGTTCGTGGTGTTGAAGGGGCCCGCACGTGGCCAACGCGTGACTCCGGCGGGGTTACGATCCCTGTTCCGACATCATCGCCGCATCACCGGCGTAAAGACCGCTAACCCGCACCGCTTCCGGCATACCTTCGCCTCCGATATGGTGCGTGCCGGCATCAGCTTGCCCGCGCTCATGCAGTTGATGGGCCACGCCGATATCGAGACCACTCTGCACTATGTGCAGGTCTCTCCGCAGGATGTCTATCTTCAGTATGCCCGCGCCACCGCGCAGTGCATCCATCCCCAGCCGAGGATCACCTCGTGAAGCGTTGGCGCCGTCCTCCGCTCCAGCATCAGCTGGCGTCGGCCTTCGCGCGCGCCGTTGAGTCCCTCTCCACCGCACTCAGTCCTGCCACCGAACGCAACTACAACATCGCGGTGCGCAGTTTCCTTGTCTATCTCGGCACTGAACACCGCAAGATTACTGGCCTCGAGCAGCTGCGACGCGATCCGCACATCCTTGGATGGATGGCGCGCATGCGCGCGCAGACTCCGCCACTGGCTACGGCAACCTGCATCGGGCGCCTCATCGCTCTGCGCACCGTCTTGAACGAACTGGCTTGGACACACAAGCTTGCTGAACTCGCTCACCTGATACGACGCGAGGATATTCCACGTACGCCACAGAGTCTGCCCCGTCCGCTCACCGCAGAACAGGATCAGATCCTGCAACAAGAGTTGATGCGCCGCAACGATCTTGGCGGAAATGTTTTTCTGTTATTGCGCCACACCGGTATGCGCATCGGCGAGTGTGTTGACCTCTCTTACGACTGCCTGCACGCCTTAAGCCCGAACCAATGGGCTGTTCACGTGCCCTTGGGTAAGCTCAAAACCGAACGCATGGTGCCTGTGGATGCCTTCGCCCGTGACCTCGTTCATCGACTGCGCTTCTTCCGCTCCCTGGACCTACTGCCTGACAACGGACGGCTCCTGGCATGGCGTGGATCGAGAGTATCTCTTCTCGCCCGCCTCCGCGATTACTTGCATCTGGCCTGTCACTCTGCCGGCTTGCCGACCAGTATCGTCCCGCACCAGTTGCGCCATACCTACGGAACGGAAATGGTCCGTGCCGGCGTGGGCTTTGCTGCGGTCATGAAACTGCTCGGCCACACCGATCCGGGCATGACCATGCGCTATGTGGATGTGACCTTGACCGACCTCCAGCGGGAGTTCCAACTGGCTCGCTCGCAACCTCGACACTTGGCTCCGCAGCCCAAAACCTCATCCGCTCCTCTGCGCCCGGGGCTCGACGGCCTCATCGATTCCTTGCTCGCCGCCCAACACGTCATGGAGATGTTCCGCCGCTCACTCCCAAACGGCTACTCACGAAATCGTCTTCTCAGGCTCTCCAAACGCCTCATCAAGATACTCGCCGAAATAAAAAAGCTGCCAACCACCTGAATGAAAATGGGAACCGATTGGCCGGTTAACAGGGCAACTCGCTCATTGAGGATCATTGCTGGTCGCAATTCAGGTTCCTGGCGGATCGTCGCCTAACCGGAAATTACGAGTTGATAAACATCAAGGTGCCTGCACACTGCTTCGTTCCGCGATAGTAACGGAAACCGCTGTAGTGTCCGTTAACACGGGAATGTTTTCTGATCCGTGGCTATGCACTGTGGAGCGCTGCCCTGAGGATCGCGAGAGAGCCCGATTTCATCAAGGCCGGTGGTAGTGATCCACAATACCGCTCATGGAAGTTTGAGGGCCCCGGTCTGATGCTCAGTCATCGGCAAAGCCAGCCATTAGTGTTCGGACGGTCAGCTCGGGTGCCTATAGGCCATGTAATGTCCGGCGCGAGGAAAGCGCTTCGAAGCGTTCGGCTGATGTAGCGTTTTGTAAATCCAGTTTCGGATGTCAAGCCTTCCAGTGATGCGACCTCTCCAGATAGGAGTCTTTCCAGCTGTTTGCGCGAGCCACTGCCTTGATCAGCGGATGCGAGGCGTCGAGGGGCAGCTTGTTGATCGGCGGTAACCACCAAACGCGAATCGCAACCCCTGGGCTTGATTTCAAGCTCACGAGTCGGAGAGACCAGAGCAGTCTCTCCCTGAGGATGAACGCCTGTTACGCCGGGTGAAGCGGCTCGGCCTGTGTGTCCTAGGCGCCGCCCAATTTCGCCCATACCGCTAGGTCTCGCGACATCTTCATGTGTTCGAGCGCCTGGGTGGTCGAATCAACCTGGTCGTCATGCTTGCTACCCGGAAAGGAGGTCAGCTCGCGCACGTATTCGGAAAGCCACGGCGCCCACCTTGGCAGAAGCACATGGCCGCTTTCGAATTCCGCCGTCTGGGCATGGAGCCGGACCACTTTGTCACTTTGTCACACTTGGGGGGCGGTTGAGAAGGGTAAGTCCAAACAGTCCGTCCACTTCCAGGTCCTGGAGGAGCTGTGTCCCCGACGCCTTGTCTTCAAAGGGGATGCCGCAGGGCATTCCGGATGAGGGACAGCCTACCCGCGGTGTCAGCGGCTCGTCTCAGGGTCTTGGCGCGACTATATAGGAGCGTGGAGCCGGCAATCGTGCGTTGCCTTCGGCCGGCTCCCGGCGAGAAGGTACAAACACACTCGAATGCGTTAGGTTTGCTTTTCGTCGAGACTTCTTGTGAGCGCAAATCCAATACGACGCGGCTTGTCAGATGATGGGGGAACAGCCACAAATAAAACATTAATCTGGGTGATATGTTGATAGAGTTCCATCGGCTTCCCGTCAGCACCAGTCCCATAAAAGATCACCAAATCGTTGCCCCAAAAACCCACGTTGTCGATGTGAATGGTCCGGTGATTTCCGAAGTTTACGAGACGCGCCCCAATTTCCTGAGAGTCGTCAAGCTTCTTCTCGAACTCGGCGATCGAGCGAACCAAACGTTCGTGCATCCACTCAGCAGGATTGATTGAAGCTGGATGGGCGCGGAGCAACTCCGTTGGTCCCAGGTAAGTGCTGTTGATTATGTCCATCCAATCAGTCATAGTTTTCTTTCAATCACAGAAACATGTTCCCCCCTGGATCCTGCGCTATACACTAAAGCACAAACGGGCTCAGGCACCCCTTCCTCGACC
>DATDLS010000255.1:0-4763 GCA_036519195.1 Occallatibacter sp.
ATTCTCTGGGGTTTGGGCTTACATCCCCTTAAGCGAGTTTTCTCCGTTGCTCCCCAATACCCTATTCCCAGGCCGTTGGGGCGAACGGACCATCCAAACCGCAGATTTAGTCTGGATCATCGGCCGGGTTGCGCAGCGGTCTCAGTTCCCCCTTCACGACCGCCTCTGGCATCGTAAACGAATGCCGCCCCTGCGTGTTCACATGGTCGTGAATTAAGGGTGACAGGCGCGCCTTATCCTCTTCGTTCACCGGATAGCCTTCCTTTCGGAGTGGCTCCAGGACTGCCTCCATATAAATCGTATTCCAAAGCACGATCATGTTGACAACCAGCCCGAGCGCGCCGAGTTGGTCTTCCTGGCCCTCACGGTTGCGTTGCCGCAGTTCGCCCCGTTTACCGCTGAAAACGATGCGCGCGACGAAATCAGCCATCGGTATGATTTCGGACCGAGCTTGTGAAGCACAGAGCCTACCCTTTAAGTTATGAAATCGAGGGGCTGACCAAATAGTCTGGCCCGTCCAGTTTCGAACAACGATTTTCAATTTCGGACAGATCACATTGGAAGTAAATCGGGAAGTCGAATGTAATTCTATGCAAACAAAAGATTTCTGACCGGCTTGGTTTGGCAGAAGCAGTGCAGTAAATAGCGTAAGTTGTTGTGTGCCCGGAGATTTCCATGCGAACACTACCTCAAGATTTACGTTACGCTTTGCGGCAGATGCGGAAAGCACCTGGGTTTACCCTCACCGCCGTCTTGACACTGGCGCTCGGCATGGGAGCAACGACGGCAATCTTCAGCCTGATCCAAGGAGCGTTGAGGCTTCCTTTTCCACAGGCCGAGCGACTTATTTCGATAAAGAACAAGTATCCGACGGCCAGCTACATTGCCGTATCTTGGCCTGATTTTCAGGAGTGGAAGCGCCAAAATACTTCGTTCTCCCAATTGGTGTCGGTCACATACGGGCGCAATACCTACACGGGTAACAGCGGACCAGTCAGCCTGTATGTGTCCCGTATCTCCAATGGTTTCTTTTCTGTCTTCGGGTTGAAGCCCATCGTCGGACGCGGTTTTCTACCCAACGAAGAGCAGAAGGGGGCGAGTCTGGTTTGTGTTCTCAGCGAACACTTCTGGATGCAGGAATTTGGTGGGAGCCAGGCTGTTTTGGGTCGTGCCGTCGTGCTGGAAGGAAAGAGTTACGTGGTTGTCGGTGTAGTTCCTGATATGGTGCCCAGCTTCTTTCGAGAGGCTCAGGTGTGGCTGCCGTTGGAAGCCGCACCGCCCTATGAGCAGCATGGAACCAATTACCTGTATGTGACCGGTCTCTTGAAACCAGGCGTGTCCATCAGGCAGGCACAGAGCGACCTTTCTGTGATTCAGTCGCAGATTGATAAGCAGTTCCCGGCAAACAAGCATGGCATAGAGTTGCAACCACTCGGGCAGACACTGTTCGGAGATGTGCGACCGGTCATGATGATCCTGTTGACGGCGGTTGGCTTTATTCTGCTCATTGCCTGCGTAAACCTTGCGAACATGATGCTGGCCAGGGCATCGGGGCGCATGCGCGAGTTTGGCATACGACAGGCATTGGGGGCGAGCCACCGGCGATTAGTACGACAGAGCCTCACGGAAAGCGGGCTATTTGCTTTAGCAGGCGGATTGCTAGGGCTTGCAATAGCATTTTCTCTTACCAGGATTCCGATGAGGGCGTGGCCAACATTTCTCGCAGCACCGAGCGATGTCCATCTGAGTGCAGGTGTGCTGCTTTTTGCCGGTGCCCTAGTGGTATTGACGACGCTGATCTTCGGTAGCGCTCCGGCAGTTCAGATCGTGAGGCAAAGCGCAAAGGCTGCTGTACAGCAGGACATGCGAACGATGACCGAATCCAGGGAACAACGTGCCGTGCGGTCAGGGTTGATGGTTGTAGAGATCGCCTTCGCCACGCTTCTGATAGGTGGCGCGATTGGTATGGCGGTCTATTTTGCGCGGCTCCTGCATACAGATCCGGGCGTCCGTACAGATCATGCCTTGAGTATTGATGTGTCGTTGTCTTCCATCCGGTACGCGGCGGGTGACGATCAGCGGAGATTCTTCCGCACTTTACAGGAGAGGCTGGCCGCATTGCCGGGAGTGGACTCTGCCGGCGGCGTTTCGGCCCCTCCTTTCAGTGGGAACGCACCATCCAGTGGCTATTTTTATGAAGGCGGTCCCCCACAAGACCCGGATCACATGGAGTTCGCAGATTTCTATTACGCCACGCCTGGGTACTTCAAAACCATGGGAGTCCCACTGCTACGCGGCCGACTTTTGACAGAACGCGATACGAATGGCAATCCAAAGGTCGCTATGATTAATCAGTCGATGGCCGCAAAATTGTGGCCAGGTCAAAGTGCCGTCGGCAAACGTCTTCATATTGTTGACGACGAATGGAAAGAGATTGTAGGCGTCGTGGGCGATGTCCGTGGAGCAGGTGTGGCCCAACCCGCAGGGGAGCAGGTGTACCTGGCTTTAGAGCAGTATCCTTCGCTGAGCTTGACGATGGTACTGCATACGAAGGGCGAACCGCTTGAATCGGCGGAAGCGGCCAAGCAGGTGGTACATGCGATCGACCCAGGAGTGCTTATCTCTCACGTGGCGCCGGTAGAAGCGCTGGCATCGCAGTCTGTGGCGGGGCAAAGCACATCGACCGCATTGATCGGAGGATTGGGGGTGATGGCGTTGTTATTGGCCAGCATAGGCGTATATGGAGTGATGGCATACGCCGTAAGTCGCAGAGAACGAGAATTCGGTGTGCGGATGGCATTGGGAGCCCAACGCTATCAAATCTATTCCATGCTGCTGAAATCGACGGGGGGATTGGTGGGAGTGGGCCTTTTGCTTGGAGGGTTATTGTCCATCCCGTTCAATGGATGGATGAGGAACCTGCTGGGTGGAACCGAGGGCTTCAGCCCGATTGTCCTTGTGGGCACAGCAATATTGCTGGGAGGCGTAGCCTTGATAGCGACCCTGATTCCGTCGCACCGTGCTGCCTCGATTGACCCCATGAAGGCATTGCGGACAGAATAGACCTCCAATGCAGGAGTCCTGCATTTTGCCACCCATAGAGTCCTCTATGGGTAGAAGCATTGAAAGCTAAGTTCTATAGCCATAGAGTGACATTCCCCGGACGAATGGAATGGTGTGCCGAGGTCGTCAGGCGGTGTCAAGGCTCTTGACCGCGCAACAGCGACCTTCGGTCGGCCTTGACTCCGCCTGCGCCCCGGCTATGCTCAGACTGCCACGCTAAGAGTAGATTGGCTCTCTTCTCGCAGTGTGTTACTGCCTGAGGCTTACTGGTCCTCGTCGCTTTGCGTTGACTGGCGCGGCGAAGCCATCACGAGCGATGTTGCTCGCTACTGGACCGGATCGATATCAGCTTCCGCAGACCACATAGGAGCTTTCGCTGGAGTCAAGCCCATACTTGGGCGGAGGGCCAAAACGTGCGGCTGATGTCCGGACTGAACTCGCCGTCTGCAAGATCGTTGAAGACACACTGCTTTGCGGTTCTTGGCCAAGTGAAAACCTTTTGAGCCTCTTGCAAAATTCCGGATTTAAGCATATTTAAGTGGGGTTTCCGCACGTTATAATAGGGTTAGCACCAACTCCAACGTAAAAGAACCCCAGTATACTATGAAGCTTACCATCTCCGATCAGTTAAAGCAATTTGCCCGTGTGCTGCAAGGTTGTTTGTTTCCGAAGCTGGAAGAGGCGTTGGGGCCGTTGACCGACAAGATGCGGCAGCTCGTCGCGGTTCTTGAACTGCTTCAGATCGAGGCGATGGTTGGCCCTTGGCACGGTGGCGTAGGGCGGCCAGCCCTGCATGAGCGGGCGATCGCCCGCGCCTTTGTGGCCAAAGCGGTCTACAACCTGAGCCATACGCGGCAGTTGCTGGATCGTCTGCAGAACGACCCTTCCTTGCGGGCCATCTGCGGCTGGCAGAGCCGGCGCGATATCCCCCACGAGTCGCAGTTCTCTCGCGCTTTTGCCAGCTTCTCCGCATCGGAGTTACCGCAACGCCTGCACGCCGCGCTGATCGAAGCTACCCAGAAAGAACGTCTGATCGGCCACATCTCGCGCGATTCCACCGAGATCGAAGCCCGCGAAAAGCCTGTATCCAAGCCTGTTCCGATCCCTACTGATAAGTCAGAGCGCAAGCGGGGCAGGCCCAAGAAGGGCGAGACACCACCGCCGCCTGAACCGACGCGCCTGGAGCGCCAAGCGAACATGACGCTGGAGCAGATGCTCGACGATCTGCCGCGCGAATGCAATGTGGGCACCAAGAAGAACAGCAAGGGATACAAGGAATCGTGGATCGGTTACAAGTTACATATTGACGCGGCAGATGGGCAGATTCCGATCAGTTGCATCCTGACTTCGGCCTCTCTGCATGACTCTCAGGCGGCGATTCCGCTGGCCCACATGACCGGCCAGAGAGTCACAAATCTCTACGACTTGTCGGACTCGGCCTACGATGCGCCCTTGATTCATGAGCAGATCCGCGCTCTGGGGCGCGTGCCGATCATCGATATCAACCCGCGCCGCGATGCGGAACTGAAGATCGAGTTGCAGGACGAAGCGAAGCGACAGAAGCTGTTGAATTTCGATTTCCCCGAGGATGTGCGTTATCGCGAACGCACAACGGTGGAGCGGGTAAACGCGCGCCTGAAAGACGAGTTCGGCGGGCGCTCGGTGCGGGTGCGAGGCAACGCCAAGGTAATGTGCCATCT
>DATDLS010000256.1:0-7039 GCA_036519195.1 Occallatibacter sp.
TTCCTTTTTACCCCGCCAGTCGATTTCGGCTTTCATCCCTCGGGATCCTCCAGAAAAGAGTCTCCCACTATGCTTTAGCAGGAAGGAACGAAAATGTCCAGCACAAACTTCATCATGGGATGTTATTTATGAAAGGATCCTTAGTTTGATGGCCTCGTTTAGTTCCACGATCGCTTCATCAAACATTTGCTTCTGGATATAGGCCAGGGCCAATTGGTTGTGAGCGGAGGCAAAGCCGGGGTTCATCTCGATCGTCTTGCGGCTTTGCTCGATCGATTCGTCCGGAAGGTGGGAAATCAGAAGAAGCTCTGCCAAATCAGCATTCACAACCGGTGAAACAGGATCAAGACTCTGCGCCTTCTTCATTTCTGCGATAGCCTCCCTGTTCTGCCCAATCAGGCTCAAATGCCAGGCATACCAATGGTGAGCAGTCGCATAGCCAGGATTAAGCTCAATTGCCCTGTGGAATTCCTTATCGGCGGCAGCGAAATCCCAATTGAATCCCTCCAGGCAAAAGCCAAGCGAAGCATGCGCTTCGGCCAGGCTATCATCCAGTTCCAGGGCTTTCCTGGCTGCAGAGAGAGCTAGGGGCATTGCTTCTTTGGGGGGCATCACGGCATATTGCCAATCTCCAAGGAGTGCGTATGCGTCGGCCAACCCACTGTAAGCCGCAGCATAGTTTGGATCCTTGGCGACAGCCTCGTTGAAGTACCCGACTGCAGTCTTAAGTCCTTCGGGCGTCCTCTTGTTCCAGAAATAGCGCCCTTTGAGATACGCCTCGTAAGCTTCAGGGTCGATTTCCATTGCGCTGGTCAGTGCCGCCCGCTCTCGCGGAGAGACCTCTATCCGTATTTCTTCGGCAATTGCGCGCGCGACGCGATTCTGGACCGCCAATGTATCGCGCACGTTCCCCTGGTAGCTCTCTGCCCAAAGGTGCTTGTCGGCCGGTAACTGGATCAATTGAGCTGTGATTCGCACTTGGTCCCCGGAGCGCAAAACCGAGCCCTCAACGACAGCATCCACGTTCAACTCTCGCGCGATCTCCGGGAGCGATTTACGCGTTCCCTTGTAAATCATTACAGAGGTTCGAGAGACCACACGCAGGGCTCTGAGCTGTGCCAGTTCGGTGATCAGCTCGTCGGTCATGCCGTCGGCGAAATAATCCTGCGAGCTGTCGCCAGAAAAGTTCTCGAGTGGTAGCACTGCAAGGGACCGGATGATCGTCGGCCGATGGATCCAGGAGGAAACCAGCCAAAAAGCAAGAACCGACGTACCCAGACCTAACGTTGCAGCCAACAAGATTCGGCTCGTCGTCCATCGTCGCCTTTGCGAAGTTTCTGCGACCGTTGCGGTCTGGAGCGGTGCATCCAGCCGCACCGGGCCTGAGGCACCGGCCGGAGATGTTTGCGCTGAGAATTCCGGCGAGACGGATAATCGGCCGCCTGCTCGAGCTTCCAAATCGACAAACGTGACCTCGGCGATAAACCGGTAGCCACGTTTTGGAAGAGTCTCGATATAGCGGGGCCTCTCCGCTGAATCCCCCAGTACGCTGCGGAGCTTGCCGATCGCGATGTTGACGGCCTGGTCGAAGTCGCCAAAGCTTTCGTTGGCCCACAACCGGTTACGCAGATGCTCCCTGGTAACGACTTCTCCGGGGTGTTCCAGAAGAAGCTGAAGCAACTTCAACGGTTGCTGCTGCACTCTGATTTTCAGACCTGCTCTACGCATTTCGCCCGAAGCGAAGGACACCTCGAAGGTTCCAAACTTCGCTACGTACATGCGCTTCAATGGCTCCATTTCCTACTTGAACCTTCTGCGAAGTTTAACATTTCCCGCCCATGCGGGGGCGATTTCCGGCGGATATGCGATCAGATAAGTCGCTCGATATTAGTTACTTAGAAGGATAGGACGCGTATATGCGAAAAACAGGTTCGGGAGATTGACCTTGGAGCAGCTGTGCCTCAGATTGGATCTCACACCGGATTCACCCTGAATCGGAGAAGGCAAATGAGACAGATTGGTTTCGATCGTATGCGCAGGATTCCAAGGCGGACAGCGGCGCCGCGAAAGAATGAACCAGTCTCAGAGTTTGAAGAATTGGCCATGCCTCTTGTGAGTTGTGTCTACAACTTCGCCCGCTGGCTGGCGGGAAACGATCATGATGTCGAGGATCTCGTGCAGGAAACGTATCTGAAGGCCTTTCGAAGCTTTAGTTCGTTTCAATCCGGTACCAATTTCCGGGCATGGATTCTGCGAATTCTAAGAAACGCTTTCATCGATTCACGTTCAACGCTGGAACGACGAATGACCGTTGCGCTGAACATCGAGGATGAACTCCCGTTGCTGCGCGACAATTGCCCGGGCCCCGAGTCTCTATTAATCGAGAAGTACGACATCGCCGCTATTCGAGAAGCAATTGAGCAACTGCCATTGCCGAGCCGAGAAGTGATCCTAATGTGTGACCTTGAAGACTTTACCTATCGGGAGATCGCGCAAATACTTGATATTCCGATATGAACAGTCATGTCCAGACTTGCCAGAGCGCGAAAAGTTGTTCGCCAAGCTCTCCGGCCGGCTCAACTTAAGGTTTGTCGGGAATCCGTCTCGCTTTTCTAGATGGAAGGGACCTGACGGACGGAAAAGATCAGCGCTCATTCGAAAGCAAACAGTGATGGCAGCATTGCAGTACAGAGTGCCTTGCAATCCGAATCCGAGCTCGTGCATCGACCTCAGAGCACAAACGAGAAGAACGCAGGAGCTTGCAAAAAAGAGTTGATCCAAGTGTCTTTAAAGGCCCAAGCTGCCCCGCTCCGTGTGAAGCGCGGTAGTAGCCTTCACACGTCCTGCTCTCGCGAATTCGCCATTTCCGCTCACCGCTGTCTCCGCGTTCATGGTTGCATCAACAAAAGCGTTCATTTCATCGGAAGGTTTCAATGCGATCCAGACTGATCTTTGGCGCTATGATGCATGTACCTCATCGCTATCTCCTTGCCCAACTCGCCTAGAAGGCGGTCTGAGAACTCCATAAGCCCGGAGTACGCGTCGAGGACACAGCCAATGACGTTTTCGTGCGCTTCAGCCGCGCCAACCCGATTGGAGAAATTCAGACGATGTCGGAGCCTTCAGTTCATCCGCCACTCGCTACGAGAGAATTCTCGGCCCGTCCGCGCTCCTCCCAAGCCTTCATGCTTGTGCCGCCTGGTGAGGATTTGGATTCCTTACGGAAGGAGGAATTGGTTCTGTTTGCTTGAAGGGCAGAGCTATTCAGGAAGCAATGGCGGGTGCTGTGTCTGAGCGCTCCTCTCCGCGAGGTTCCCATCTCACAGGTGAAGACGTCTTCAAACGCATGGCTCACTCTTATTTCTGGTGAGAGGGAGGTTAAGGATTCGCTGTGGGTAAAATAAATAAATTCCGGTCAGTCATTCGGCAGCGAAGTGACTGAGATGGCAAAGCGTGCGCGATCTCGCCGGACTATTGCGGTTCCAAGTAGGGCCGCCTGTTCATGACAGTAAATCTCCAAGTCGTCTTGTCACCAAATGAACCACGAACAAGTTGCGCCGAGCCTGAACGGTGCTTACTTCATGCGGGTCCGGACGATCGGAAATCTCTGCGGGCCGGCAGAATGAGCCGTGAGAAACCCACGGAAAGTAAACACGAAACGTCCTGGCCTGAGCGATTAGGGAATAAATCGGGAGCGTGCCAGTTTACGACTTCAGGGATTTGCAAATCATGTCAAGAGAGGCTCATCGAGATACACGAGCCAGGACAGGTATGTCGAGTATGGATAATCCAGTAAGCAACACCAGGCGTTCAGTCGACCGCCGCTCTTTTATGAGGAGCGGTCTTCTGGCAGGTGGCGCAGCTACAATTAGCGCCGGTTTGTTAGCAAATGCAACTTCTGTGCGGGCTCAAGATAGCAGGGAAGACGGCCCCCTGGATGCAGGCGATGTCGCCATTCTCCGGTTTCTGGCCGCGGCAGAACTCATTGAAGCGGACCTCTGGACGCAATATGAGGAATTGGGCGGTATCGGTGACAATCGGCCTATCGAAGTCGACCCGAACGAACAGTTGAATCCGTATCAGGCTGCGCTCTCGAACCTTGATGGAGATGGTCCGCAATACATCACCAGCAATACGCTGGATGAAGTGAGCCACGCGACTTTCCTCAATGCCTACCTAGAGTCGAAAGGCGCCCAGCCGGTCAACTTCGACGAATTCCGCGTGCTCCAAGGAAGCCAGGCAACGGGAGCGCAGGACATCGGACGTCTCACCAACCTCATGCACCTCAATGTCGACACTAGCTGGTTTGTTCGTTATCGCAGCGCAACCAATCCAGACTTCGGCGCAACATTTCCTCAAGCGATCAAAATCAACAACCGAACCGCCATTCCCATCACGGACGCCGATTTCAACAATGCCAATCGCATCCAGGTGATTGCCAATACGGCGGCGTTTCACTTCGGATATATCGAGCAAGGAGGCTCCAGTTTATACGCGGCTATGAATCAGAAAGCGAAGCACCCGGAAGTGGTGCGGATCACGCTGGGTATTGGAGGAGATGAAGTCGCGCACTTTCTGGAATGGGTCGACTTTGCTGGCAATGGAGTACAGGCACCTGTTGCACCGGTCTCAGACTCCGGCTTAACGTTTCCCGACTTTTTCGCCAACCCTCCACTCAAGCCAGCTAGCCTGGTTCAACCCAGTCTGATCTTCCCTGTGCCATGTGAATTCATCAGCCCAAACCTGCCCCATGTCTCAATCATTCGTCCGTTGACCGATCAGTTTGGCGGGGCTGTGGCTACAATCGCCAGCTTCACGGCCGATGGGCTTTTCTTCGGTCAAAGCAAGAAGTGGCTTGCGACGCTCAACACTCTGGCTGTTGAAGCGGATGCAGCCCATTGGTAACCGATTGCCTGGAATTGCAATCTGTTCTACAGAGTCGGGGAATTGCCGAACGGCAAGGCCCCGACTCCGACGCCAGAACGAAATTCGATTTCATTCAGCATGCGCCGAATGGTCGGCGTTTTGTGAGATCACAAGCTATGAAGTTCGTCGCCTTAATAAATAAATATCAATGTGAAGTCGGAGTCTATTTTGCAGGACACTCTTACTGGAGAGCCTCTGTTCGGCGTAACTGACGAGAAACCTACTACACGCTCGCTGATGGATCTCGCCTCAATCTCACGAGTGAGCGCGGTCCGGCGAGTCGTGTTGCTCCGTTAGAAAGATACCTCTTATCTACAATATTTCCTCCCGCAGTGGGAATAAGCGTCGTGCGAACCAGTTTGTATGAGTACAGGACTTCTGGCTCCAGGCCTGTGGTTCTCGATCGCGAGCTCGCAGCTTTCAGTATTCGAGGTCAACGGATCGGTGGGCTATTGTCCTCGCGCCGGCGGCTTGCTGCGGTGTTCTTTGGAGGAACGACCATGCTCATATCCCATCGGAGGAACATTTTCCTCTGTGCTTGCCTTTTCGCGACATCAATCGCATTAGGTACGGGACTCGTTAGAGTCGCAGCGAATTCGGCAACTGAAGCGCCAGCCGGATTCAACACTCCAAGTTTCAACGGACAACGCAGCATCAGCAATGGAATTGTCGAGCCACCCGGAGACACATTCGCTCGGGATCAAGAGGTCTACGAGGAGAATGAAGCTGTGGCCGACGGGCTTGGACCCGTATACAACGCAACCAGTTGCGTTACTTGTCATCAGAACCCGAATAGCGGTGCTGCCAGTCAGATCACAGAACTTCGAGTCGGACACAATGATGCTAATGGCAATTTCGTAAACCCGACAATCTTTATTAACGATGGGAACAACACGATTACCGGCAGGTCGATTGTCAATGATCGCGCGATCGGTCCGCAGGCGCAGGAGCACATCCCTGCGACAGAGAACATTCGCACGCTACGTGCCGCCCTCAATACTCTTGGGGACGGATTTGTAGAAGCCATCGACGATCAGACTCTGATAGAGATCGCAGAGCAACAAGCGCAGTTGAGCGAAGGCAGGATTCATGGTGAGGTTGTCCAAGCGCCCATCTTCGAAGCTCCTGGACAGACCCGCGTGGGACGCTTTGGCTGGAAAGACCAGCATAGCAGCTTGCTCTCATTTATTGCCGACGCCTATCTCAATGAGATGGGGATCACCAATCGGCTACGCCCCACGGAGGTTACTCAGGTTCTCAATACCACGACCGGCATTAACGATCATCCCGATAATCTCGGCTTGGCTGATATCGATCACTTTGCTCAGTTCATACGTGGCACGATGGTTCCACCTCGAGACACGGCGCTTGCCGCAACTCCTGCAGCGCTAAGAGGCCAAAAATTGTTTCAGCAAATCGGTTGCAGCGTTTGCCACGTGCAATCCATCACCACTGCGCCCGCTGGGACAGTCATCGACGGCGGCATGTTTACAATTCCGGATGCGCTGGGTGACAAGATCATCCATCCATTCAGCGACTTCTTGTTGCATGACATCGGGACAGGAGATGGAATTGTCCAAGTTGGTCCGCAGGACACAGCCGACAAATTGAGAACCGCGCCACTTTGGGGCTTGCGTACAAAGTCACGTTTCATGCATGACCTCGGGTCGTTATCGCTTACAGACGCTATCTTGCGCCATGAGGGAGAGGCACGCGCGCCGGTCAGGCACTTTAGGGAATTGAGCCCCGATGAGAGAGAAGCGCTGCTCACATTCTTGAGATCTCTGTGAAGGCATTCACATCGAGCGGCCTCGAAGTGGCCCGCTGGGGTCTGTGGATTAGCTAACATTAAGATGAAAAACAGTAGTGGGTCTAGATCTGGGCGCAAAATGAGCGAGCGCTACGCGTGTCAACTGGCCAATCAACCAGGCGGCACGCAACGCCCGCACTCAATATTGGTGCGTACTAAGTAACCGGACATAAATAACATTGTCAACATTAGTACTTGCGCCGAGGTTTGATTAGATAGTTCCATTCGCCGTGAAACTTATCTGGATGAAGAGCGAGTTGTTTCATATCTGCAGTGGTTACTTTGCGGCCCGTGCGATATTTT
>DATDLS010000257.1:0-2246 GCA_036519195.1 Occallatibacter sp.
ATTATCTGGCACACTATCGTTCCTGACGGGCCTTCGCCAACCCCGAGAAGGTGTCTCAGGGCGGGAATATGCCGAGTCTACACATTCTTTCCCTAGATTTGCAGTCGTTATGCCAAATAGTGAGCACAGAAGTGCGCCACATAATTAGGAAAACAACATTCGCTGCGCTGATTGCCAGCATGCGCGCCGCGGTTTCGCTTGCCCCTAAGGCGATTAGATTCTTACCGCTGCATTCGTAAATAGGAATACTTCAACAAATTCAGGCAGCTTCGAGCAATTGGATGATGTTTTGGATGGAGAGGTCGGCTTTGTGGAAGGCGGTTTCGAGTTTGCTGTTTGGCCGTGGTTCTTTAGGGGTTTGATGGTGAAAGAGGCTGTTGGCGATGGGGCCGCAGAGCTGCTTGTGGAAGAGGATGAAGAGCAGCGCGACCTTGGTTCCTTTCTCGGTGAGGCAATAGGCGTATCGCTTTCCGTCGCGGGCGAGCAATGCATGGGCCTTTAGTTTGCGCAGGTCGTAGCGGAGTTGATTGAGGTCATAGCGGTCCGCGCCGATGCTAAAACTGGTCAGGATTGCCTCGTGGATCTGGCGGGCTGTCCAACCAGATACGACCGTTCCGCCGTGGAGCAGCACTTCCATCAGTCGGATGATGCGTGTGTCGTGGATCTTGATGCCGGGATACTTTGCCGTGCCAACGGCGATGGGCAGCGCCAGCCGTTGGAGCAGCGGAAAGTCGACGTGCACGTTCAGCCATTGGGCCTGGAGAGCGGCGAACCGCCCGGTCACCGCGAGCAGCTTTTCGCGCACCGCGGCGAGATGATCCAGACCCTTCTTCAGGCCGAAATCAGCCAGATTGTTGGAGCAAGCCTCATTGCGCAGAATAGGTCGATAACTTCTCGTATTGCTTGATGAAGCCGTTCCGATAGTAGGCGCGAAAAATGTGATGGCCGTGCTCGACCTGTTCCAAGACCGTGTTCAGCTTGCCCTTCAGTTTTCTGCTGACACGCTGCCCGAAGACCTCGGCGATCTTGTTGGCCGTCATGCGCCACAGGCCCATTTCACAGCCGCGCTCGAAGATCTTGTGGATGGGGAAGTTGCGCTTGAAGATGAAGTTGCGACAGTATTCGATCTGGCTGACGGCATAGAAGCGGCGCAGGTTCATCGTCGCCCGTTCGCGTTTGGAAAATTTCGGCCCCAGTATAAGTGTCCAGTACTCGATTCGCTTGCGGATGACATCTGAGGTAAACCGATCTGCGGCTGCTTGCAGAGCCTCCGGGTCGGAGACGGCCAGGAAGGCGTTGTCGCGCTTGCGGAAGCTGACCTTCTCGCGGTCCAGTTCCTTCTCGATGAAGTTGTGGCCGTTTAAATAGTAGGTGGTCTGAAAGGGAAAGAAGGAGGCCACGCGCATCACTATCGGCCCCAGCGTTTCGTCGCGGATGTAGAAGTAATAGTGCGTGAAGCGGCTGCGCTGGCGAGCCAGAATGCGGTAGTTGGGATCGTTGGTGGCATAGCGGGGAAGCGTGGAACGGAAGGTCTGACCCTGTTCCATACTTTTCAAAATGAAATACACGCCGTGCTGCCCGGCTCGTTCCATGCGGCGCAGCGCGGGACGCACATAGTCCTCCTTGCGCACCTTCGGTTCGGCCCATTCGATGGGGGCGTGGTTGCGGGCGAACGCCTCCACCCAAGCCTGATACTCGTTGGTCCGGCGCGACAACACTTCCTTGCCGATCACCGGCTCGCCGACCACGTTCTGAAAGAAATGAACCACCTGCCCCGGCCGGGAAAGTCCGCTCAGATAGCCGTTGATCACTACCCGGTCAAAACAGTGGTATACAAAGAGCAGCAGGCTGCCAAACAGCCTTGTGAATGTCTCCACCGGTCGCCCTCCTCTGGTCTCGTCTAGATAACAAGATCATCGGACAGACGACCGGTAGAGGCAAATTTCAAATATGTTTGGCTAGCTTTGGCGCGATTCAATTGTGTTTTGGCGCGCCTGTCGATCTTTGTGGATGATCCAATTTCTACAAATTTAGCTGCAAGCAAAAGGCCGACAGCGCCCAAGGTGATCTGTGCGACTAACAAGTTATGTAGATATTTATCGAGCGCCAAAAAACCCAACCCCACCGCAAGCAAACTTCCGAATACAAGCGAGAATACGTCAAGCCGCAATATTAGCTTCCATCGTGACATTTTGTTGCTCCCTTTTATAGAGATCGCGCCCGCGCGCAAAACATAAGTTTTACAA
>DATDLS010000258.1:0-4027 GCA_036519195.1 Occallatibacter sp.
AATGTATCGGGAGAAGATCGAAGCCGACCTGCGCCGTGGCCGGAACGCGGTGGGCATCTGGCAGGATCTGGTAGATCGGCATGGATTCGCCGGCGGCTATCAGAGCGTCAGGCGGTTCGTACGGGTGCTGCGCGGAGCTTGCGGTCAAGAAGCACGGGTGATCATCGAAACCGAGCCCGGGGAAGAGTGTCAGGTGGACTACGGCACCGGCCCGATGGTGCGCGATGCTGACAGCGGCAAGTATCGGCGTACGCGGTTGTTCGTGCTGACGCTCGGTTACAGTCGCAAGTCGGTTCGCCTGCTGGTGTTCCGATCAAGCGCGCGGGTGTGGGCAGAGTTGCATGAGCAGGCTTTTCGGCGGCTGGGCGGAGCCACGCGGATCGTCGTTCTGGATAATCTGCGGGAAGGGGTGCTGGCGGCCGACATCTACGATCCCGGCCTGAATCCCCTCTATCGCGATGTGCTGGCCCATTATGCGGTAACGGCGTTGCCCTGTAGAGTGCGCGATCCGGATCGGAAGGATCAAGCTTCATACTGCACCTCGTTGGGTATCTTGAGTGCAAGCTGCGGATAACGGCAGCGATCTCGGAATCGTTTGCCGGGTTGGGCTTGAGGCAACGGTCCGGTTGTCGGCTCGAAGAGCAAAAGGCCGCTGTCATTAGCGCGAACAGCCCGTAGCACGCCTTCACGGGCAAAGCGCTTGGCGGTAGAGGAGTGTACTTTCATCTGCGCGGCGACCTCGGGCACCGTGAGCCAGCCGTGGCTGCGAAGATGATGGAAGTAAGAAGCGATATCGTAGGCGATACGAATGTGCCGGACGATGAGCCGCGTAAACGGGTGCTTCCTGCCAGTACGAAGACATCGCGCGTTGAAAGCCTGTGCGATCTGAGCATCGGTCTTTTCGGTGGCGAGGGCACGGATAAGTTCAACGATTTCCGCCGGAGTCCGAACCAAGTCTGGAGCGCTCAGAGGCAACGGCCGCTCCAGCGAGGTAGTGGCTCCGCCTTTCCATCGGATGTGGATCTGGATTTTGAATTTCTTCACCAGAGTAACGTCTTCGATGAGAAGCCGTAACATCCGCTTGCGATCACGCGCAGAAGTGCGGGCATCGTTCCAAACGCGAGGAAGGTCGGAAGCCAGAGCATGGATAAGATCGCGATCTTCCTTCAGAAGAGCCGCTGGTTGTGATTTGCTCATGCGGGCGTATTCTTCTTCGGCCTGTGCCAGACTCGTGAGTTTTTCGTTCCACTGGCGCTCCAGACTATCCACGACCAAACGGTTCTCAGGACGAGCCAGCATGTACTGGCGCTGTGCCAGCTCGGCTTGTTCACGAGCCCGTTCTACCTGGGCGCGGCGCAGACGATCCACTTCCGCTTGCCGAGTCCGTAACTCCTCAAATACCTCCAGCGCCACCTCAAGGGAAGCCGGTGTGACGGCTTCGAGCACGAGTTCGGTGACCGCCTGATCGACCTGGGCGCCGGGCAACCGCTGGCACACGGGTGCGGCAGTTTCGATGCCATGCCGCTGGCAGACATATTCCGGAATGGGATGCCCGCGGTCCACGTGATATCTCACCGTCATGCGCAGACCGCAAACGCCACAGAGGACAAGGCCTTGTAAAAGAGCGGTGCCTTCGCGAGGCGGACTCTTGCGCCGATCCTCACCATAGCCGTTGGCATTATCGAGCAGCTTTGCCTGATTAGCTTCAAACTCCTCCCAGGAGATATATCCCGGGTGCATGTTGGGCAGGAACACCGACCACTCTTCCCGCTTCAAGCGCCGGTAACGAAGTTGTCCACCAATGCGCACCTTGCGCTGGCGGGTTTGGCCAAAGACGAAAGCTCCCGTGTAGCGGGGGTTGTGCAGAATGCCCAGCACGCGGCTGTGCGCCAAAGGGCCGAATACCAGTTCCCCAGCGCGAGCACCCTTGTTGATACGCCGCGGCCATAGAACGCCTTCGGTCTTGAAATGATGAACAACACGCATGGCGGAAGCGGTCCGGCGAAAGGTCTCGAACAACAGACGCACGGCTCGTTGCACCTGCTGGTCCGGGTCGAAAACCATTCGCCCACTGTCGTCATACACGAAGCCGAGCGGCGGCTTCATCCACAAATCGCCGCGCCGTGCCTTGTTGAGCTGGCCGCCGATGAGTCGTGCGCGCAATAAGTGCAGCTCGGCTTCACTCATCGTCCCTTTTAGACCCAATAGCAGCCGATCGTTAAAGTGGCTCGGGTCGTAGATCCCGTCTTCGTCGAGGATGAGCGTATCTGCCAAAGCGCAGATCTCCAACAACCGATGCCAGTCTGTTGAGCTACGTGCCAAACGAGAGACTTCCAGGCCCATGACTACACCCACGCGCCCCAACCCAACTTCCGCCACAAGGCGTTGGAAGCCATTACGGCCGGCGGCGGTGGCTCCGGACAAGCCAAGGTCTTCGTCGATCACAATGACCTGGTCGGTCTTCCACCCTAGAGCATGCGCCCGCCGCTTCAGATCGTACTGCCGGGCCGTGCTCTCACAGTTCTCGTGCACCTGTCGCAACGTGGACTGACGAATGTAAAGATACGCCAGCCGCCGCAGATGGTCGGCCGTCACTTTGGATGATGGGTTCATGTGCCTCCTCTCACGCACGACAACACCATGTTGGCCAGTAACGACGTCAGATCAGGCCGCGCGACGGGCGGCAGATCGACCGATTCCTGCAACGTACTTTTCGTGACCGGCCGTGGCCTCAGCGCTGCCAGTGCCTCCAGCCAGGCCTTCATGCCGCGCGACAGAAACAGCGCCAAACCATGACCACGGCGTGAGCCGGGTTGAAGCGCTTCCCGGCGCAGGTCTTCATACTCTCGTTTCCAGTCAATCAGCTGATCCACATTCGTCATCGACCGAGGTGCGTCATTGCTGTTTTTTTTTCCGCCGGGTCAGCGCCCGTGCCAGCGATCGCGGATGAATCACAACCCCATACCGTTTCCGGACAGCTTCACTGACGTTGTTCTCCGGGGATGTATCTGCGCGCCACTGTTCCACAAAGTCGAGAATCTCGTCGGTGCACTTGTGGGCTCGTTGGGGACCTCGCCTACGAGGCATCAGCCCAGCAATGCCCCCCGCCTCAAACGCGGCCTCCGTCATGTAGTAAGCCTGCCGACTCACGCCGAAGACGCTCGCGACCTCGGTCACCGCGTCCCCATCGATCTGGTGGCGCCGCAGCATCTCGTAGCGCACTTGCACCAGATCGCGAGGGTCGAAGAACTCATCCCGCCGGAAAGCTTCGTCATGCACATGCTCGGGGTTGGGATGGAGGGATCCTTGTTGGCGCAGCGCTTCGCTCTTGGCATCCACGGCCCGGTTCAGTCTGCTGCCTGCCGTTCGCTTCATATGTGTCAACTGTATTATGTGCTCTATTGCAACACTGTCAATCTCATAGCGTGAGGCGGTAACCTTACAATGCACCCAATAGCCCGACATAATGCACATGATGTACAGCATGCTCTCCAAGATGATCGCCAGCCGGACACGGCCAGAGCACTGGACAATGGACGTAATAAGAATGACACTGTGTACGTAGTCCGCTTGACACATCAAGATCACCTTCATCTCCCCTTCCTGTTCAAAGCGATCAGCTCAGCCAGGGCCCGCAAGTCCTCTACCCGGAACCTGGACCGGCCGCGTCCCACAGCAATGTAGGCATCTGCGGGAACAGCGTCGGTCCAGCTGACCGGCACAGATCGCGGGGATCCGTCCTCCAGCTGAATCGTTACCCGATCTTCGCCCCAGAGCATTTTGGAAACGACGAACCGGAAGGACTGGCCGTAAAGCGGATGGAAAGGATGAATGATTCGAACCTGCTGCGAATCGACCGGATCATGTGTAGTTGACAGCTTTGGGCAAGGGCAAGGTCGAGGGCCTGGTGGGCTATTCGCGACGTAACTTCATGGTGCCGATTCCACGCGCGGCGAGCTGGGAAGAACTGAACATCCATCTGGAGGCTGCCTGCCTGAAGCGGCGGCAGCGTCGTTTGCGCGGGCAC
>DATDLS010000259.1:0-8886 GCA_036519195.1 Occallatibacter sp.
GGTGTGCGTTGCCAGGTTGAGCAGGGTGATGGGAGTTCCGGTCGGCCCCCGGGGCACGATGGTCGCGGGCGGCGCGAATTTCTGCAGTGGATCGCTGAGCTTGAGCCTTCCTTCATTGGCCATCTGCATCAGCATCTCCGCAGTGAACACCTTGGAGATCGAGCAAAGCCGGACCAGGGAGCTGGCATTCGGCTTGATACCGCTTCCGGGCGAAGTTTCTCCGTAGCCGCTGATCAGCACTTGGTGATTGCGAACCACGACCAGCACCATGCCGGTCGCGGCCGATTGCGTGAAGAGGGTCGAGCCGCGCAGGTCAGCCGCTGTCAGAGGCAGCGGCTGCTGCGCCGTCGCCCACGCTGCGAAGACGATCAGCAGCATCGCCCAAACCACGGTCCTGGCGAGAATTGGTCGTATCGGCGGGGCGCCAGCGTGCGCAGCAGACCCAGGAGCCATCGAAGAGAGTGCAGAAGTAGAGATCAGGGGGAAATTGACTTTTCGGCGCATGAATACTGAATCAATATACGCCGCGAGGGGGGCCGGATTTCCGCGCCGGCCCGTTTTATGCTGGGCGTGTGAAAATATGCTCAGCCCGGGTTCAAAATCGGGAAGCCTGTGGCCTGGCGGTTTCCTTGGATTTTGTGCATCGATGCTAGAGCCGCCAGTGTCTAAGGGGAGTCCCAGCTATGAGCGCCGCAGCGGCCGAGAGCCGGCCACTTTCCCCGTCCAACCCTGCCACCGTCTGGAAGCCTAGACGGAATCAATGGGTGATCGCCCTGACCGTCACATTGGCCACGTTCATGGAGGTGCTGGACACCTCCATTGCCAACGTGGCGCTGCCGCATATTGCCGGCGGACTGGGTGCAAGCCAGGACGAGGCCACCTGGGTGCTCACCAGCTATCTGGTGGCGAACGCCGTCATTCTTCCCGCCTCCGCTTACTTCACAACTTTTATCGGGCGCAAGAAGTTCTACATGATCTGCGTGGCCCTGTTCGGCATCAGTTCGGCCATGTGCGGGCTGGCTCCGTCGCTGCCGCTGCTTATTTTGTTTCGCGTGCTGCAGGGCGTGGGCGGCGGTGGCCTGGCGCCCAGCGAGCAGGCGATTCTGGCTGACACGTTCAAGCCCGAGCAACGTGGGCAGGCGTTTGCCCTATATGGGCTGGCCGTGGTGTTTGCCCCGGCCATTGGGCCGACGCTGGGCGGCTGGATCACGGACAACTTCGACTGGCGATGGATCTTCTTTATCAACGTGCCGGTGGCTCTGCTGTCCCTGTTCCTGACCAGCCGCATTGTCGAGGACCCGCCCCACATTCTTCAGGAAGTGAAGAAGACGCAGAAGGAAGGCCTCAAGCTGGATTTCGTCGGTTTTGCGCTGCTGGCCATGGGGTTTGGTTCGCTGGAATTCGTTTTGGACAAGGGCCAGGAGGACGATTGGTTCGGGTCGCGGCTGATCACCTCGTTCGTGGTGATGTGCGTCATCTCGCTGGTGTCCCTGGTGGCATGGGAGCTCTACCAGATTCAGCGCAAGAAGCGGCCGATTCTCGACCTGACGCTGTTCAAGCATCGCAACTTCGCCGTCTCGTTTGTACTCATGGGGATTCTCGGTACGGTCCTGTTCGGGACGACCGTCCTGATTCCGCAGTTTGTGCAGTCGCTGTTGGGCTACACGGCGCAGCTGGCCGGTCTGGTGATTTCTCCCGGCGGCTTGATGGTCATGTTGATGATGCCCATCGTCGGCTTCCTGGTGAGCCGCGTCGATCCCCGCTGGATGATTGTGTACGGGTTCGGCATCTCGAGCGCAGCGCTGTTGACTATGCTCGACCTCGATACCGGCGCGAGCTTCGCCCATATTGCCTGGTTGCGCGTGTTTCAGGCCTCGGGCCTGGCGTTTCTGTTTATTCCCATTAACACGCTCTCGTATAACGGGATTCCCGGCAACAAGAACAACGATGTGAGCGGACTGACCAACTTGGCGCGCAATATCGGCGGCAGCGTGGGCACGGCGTTTGTGGTTACGATGCTGGCGCGGAGGCAGCAGTTCCACCAGGAGCGTCTGGGCGCAGCAGCCGGACTCGGCAGTCTCAATTTGCAAACCAGGGTGAGCGCGCTCGGACAGTACCTTGTCGAGCATGGCGGCAACACCAGCTCACTGGCCCAGGGCAAAGCGCTGGCGCAGGGAAATCTTTATCAGCAGCTTCTGGGCCAATCCACCATGCTGGGATATCTTGACGTCATCAAGATGCTGGCGGTCGCCATGATGCTGGCCATTCCGCTGGTCTTCCTGATGCAGCGACCGAAAAGGGGAGCCGGACCAGTAGGGCATTGAAGGACGACTGCCAACCGGTCGATTTTCTCCCCCCCCCCGGCCCTTCCTTTCCTGAGCACACAAGCCGTGCGATAAACTTCTCCGTGGCAGCTATGCTCTCTTGTGCCGGGATTGAACGGTTCTGCTTGGGATCGAACGGTGCTAGGTCTGCTTCCGGAGGATCTTCATTTGACTCGTTCTGCTTTTCTGACCTCTGCCCTGGCTCTCTCCTGCTTGCTTCGAACCATGGCTCCGGCGGCGCAGGCTGCCCGGAACGACTCCGAGCAGAACAACTCAGCTGGCAAGCCACTCACCGTCGAAGCCATCTTTGCCCACGGTCCGCTGCTGGGGCTTCCGCCCGAGAGCTTGACCTGGTCTCCGGATGGCAAGCACCTGACATACATCGACGGCGGCGAACTGGTGGATGTGGACCTGGCGACGGCCAAGTCGCACGTGATGGTGAGCCGCGCCAAACTGGCTGCGCTTTCCGGAGCGGCCGGCTCGGAGACGGACAAGGACCATCGCGACCGTTACAAGATGGCCAGCTACCTGTGGGCTCCGGACTCGGCGCACCTGCTGTTTGACTCCAACGGCCGGCTGTGGCTCTATGACCTGAAGACCGGCACCGGCGTGCAGGAAGGATTTACCGGAGCCGCTTCGGGAGACGACCCGAAATTCTCGCCTAATGGAGATTCCATCTCGTTTGTGCGGGACCACGGACTGTCGGTGCTGCATCTGAGGGACGCTGGAATGCCGGCGACCGTGGTGGCGGCGGCGCCCAAGGAGACGATTCTCAACGGCGAAGTGGATTGGGTGTACGAGGAAGAGCTGGAGGTGCGCAGCAATTATTTCTGGGCTCCGGACTCGAACCACCTGGCCTACTTGCAGATGAATGAAAGCGAGGTCCCGCAGTATGCAATTGAAGACTGGATTCCGACCCATGCGACGGTGGACTTCGAGCGCTACCCGCAGCCAGGCGATCCGAATCCCGACGTGCGCGTGGGCGTGGTGGGCGCCAAGGGCGGCAAGACGGTTTGGATGAAGATCCCGATCCAGGGCGGCCAGGATTACATTCCACGCTTCGGCTGGACTGACGACCGGACGGTGTGGGTGGAGACGCTGACCCGCGACCACAAGCATCGCCAAATCTACTTTGCCGACGCGGGCACGGGGCAGGCGCACCTGGTGCTCGAGTTCAGTGACGAAAAATTCATCGACGACAACTACGACGTGTCGGTGGGCTACGGAACGATTGCGCTGACGAACTGGAGCGACGGCCACAATCACCTTTACATTTACAGCTACGACGCTCAAACCGCCAGCGGAGGCATGGCGAGGCTGGAGCGGCAGCTGACCAAGGGCGAATTTGACGTGGGCGATGTTTCCGCGGTGGATCACGCGGCCAAAATGATCCGCTACGCGTCCAACGAGGGCAATCCGCTCGAGCAGCAACTATGGCAGGTGAGCTTTGCGGGGGATCGCACGCAACTGACCAGCGGTGCCGGTACGCATGATGGCAACTTTGCGCCCGCGGGCGAGGGCTTTGTCGACACCCAGTCTTCGCGGATGAGCCCGCCCGCCCTGCAGCTGTGCGTGAAGGCAGCCAAGTGCAACACGTTCTGGTCAACGCGCGCGCTCGAGGCTTACCACATCACCCGTCCCGAACAGCTGGAGGTCAAGGCGCACGACGGCAGCACGCTCTATGCGACGTTGCTGTTGCCGGAGGGCGCAACGAGCGCGGCCAGCGTTCCTCTCATCGTTAATCCTTACGGCGGCCCCGGCGTCCAGGAAGTGGCCAATCGCTGGGACAATGACCTGCTGTTTGACGAGCTGCTGGCGCAGCATGGATTTGCCGTACTGCATGCGGACAATCGCGGCTCCGGCTCGCGGGGGCGTGATTTTGCGCAGGCGGCGTATCACAACTTTGGACCGGTCGAGCTCGAAGACCAGTTGACGGTTCTCGATGCGGCGCTGGACAAGTATCCGCAGCTGGACAGAAAACGGCTGGGCTGGTGGGGCTGGAGCTGGGGTGGCACATTCACCCTCTATGCAATGTCGCACTCGGACCGCTTCCGCGCCGGCGTTGCGGTGGCGCCGGTGACCGACTGGCACAATTACGACTCGATTTATACGGAGCGGTACATGAGTGAGCCGACGGATTTCGCCACCGGCTATCACGACTTCTCGGTGGTCAATTCGGCGGCGAATCTGAAAGGCCGGCTGCTGCTGGTGCATGGCACCGGCGACGACAACGTACATATCGAGAATTCCGTGCAATTCATTCAGCAGCTGATTGAGGCACAACTGCCGTACGACTTGCAGATTTATCCGCGCAAGACGCATTCGATTGCGGGCGCGGATGTGCGGACGCACTTGTTCAATCGCATTCTCGCCCAGTTTGAAACTTATCTGAAGCCGGCGGTCGAATAAGCGTTGGCTGGAATGGATGAGCGGATTTGCCAGCATCGGAGGGCGTCAGAAGAGACGCTGCCGGGCCGACGCCCTCCGTGCGACGCGACGCGACCCGCGCCGACCCGGATCGCAGCCTTGCCGACCGAAGAGTTCAGCCCGATCGGGTCCGGGGGAAGGTTCCGGGTCGCCTGATCAAATCCCGAAGCTGCCTGCGGACCAGCGGCACACGCCGCCGGCGATCGAAGACTTTCGGTGCGCAGAAATCGGCCAAGGCGCAGTCCTGCGCACCCGTCGGACCTACCCGCGAGGCAAGCTCTGGGGTGAAGGCGGCAGTAATGCGGAGTTCGATCTGGACGCGCGCAGACAAACCGTGGCGGGTCAGGCTCCACCAGGGAACGCGCGTGCCCTGAACAGGGCGCTCTACATTCCGTGGGGACGAAACAGGTCGTCTTTGTCACGGCTGGGGCAGTTGGAGCAGCCAAGGCAGCAAACCAGCAGCACGGCAACGCCTACGGTCACCAGGATGGCGACCAGGCTTCCGTTCATCGAGAACCAATGAATCAAGCGAAGCATATTCTGGAACCCACACCTTCTATGGAAAGTTTTCGACTACACATAGACCGTCGGTCGAACAGAAACATCATCTTTTTTTGGGGGGGGGAAAGCATCGCCGTTCCGGTTTCCCGGCGAAACCAAGTGTATCATCGGCTGATTTCGCTCGTCACCTGAAGCTTTTGCCTTGCGGTGCAGCGAATAAAAGACGAAAATAAACTCAGGATGGACCCCGATCCCAATTTGGTGCGTACCCCCATGGTGGGCTTAGATGCGCTCGAGGACCATCCCACACAGGGGGGAGGAGATTCTGACCCAAAGAAAGGGGCGCGGGATGGGGCCGGAGACAGGCATTTGAACTGGCTGTTCGTGGATCTGAACTCTTACTTCGCTTCCGTCGAGCAGGAGGTTCGTCCTGAACTGCGCGGCAGGCCGCTGGGCGTGGTGCCGATGCTGGCCGATACCACGGTGTGTATCGCGGCCAGCTATGAGGCCAAGGCCTTTGGCGTGAAGACAGGCACCGTGGTCGCGGATGCCAAACGCATGTGTCCCGAGCTGGTCCTGGTGGAGGCGCGGCACGAGATTTACGTGGACTATCACCATCGCGTTGTTGAAGCGGTGGAAAGCTGCCTGCCGGTGACGGCGGTGCTGTCGATTGACGAGATGGCCTGCCGGCTGATGGGGCGCGAGCGCCCGCTGCTGGCGGCGATCGAGCTGGGCCGGAAGGTGAAGGCAGCCATCCGCCGAAAGGCAGGGCCGACGCTCAGCAGCTCGGTGGGCCTGGCGACCAATCGCTACCTGGCCAAGGTGGCCAGCGACATGGAGAAGCCCGACGGCCTGGTGGCGCTGCCGCTGGACGTATTACCGGACGCGCTGCGGCTGCTCGCGCTGCGCGACCTGCCCGGCATTGGCGCGCGGACAGAGAAGCGGCTCGGCGAGAAAGGCATCCGCACCGTCGACCAGCTTCTGGCATTGGAGTGCGAGCAAGCCGGAGAGCTGTGGGGATCGGTCTGGGGCGAACGGCTGTGGCACTGGCTGCGGGGCGAAGACTTCGAGATGGCGGAGACCGAGCATCTGAAGTCGTTGAGCCATCAGCACGTGCTGGCTCCGGAGATGCGCACTCCGGACAAGGCCTGGGCGGTGGCGCACAAGCTGCTGCACAAGGCGGCCATGCGGCTCCGCGCCGGAGGTTTGTGGGCCAGTGGCATTGGCCTTGCGGTGGGCTTCGCCGTGCCCAAGGGAGAACGTGGGCCGGTGAGCACCTACGGCGTGCCGAGCAAGGGATGGAAGGCGGAGCTGAAGCTGAGCGAGTGCCAAGATAACCCCACGCTGATTGCGGCGCTGACTCGGTTGTGGGCCAGCAAGCCGGCAGGCGCGCAGTATGACCATCCGTACTTTATCGGAGTGCATTTGAACGGGCTGGTGCCGGATCGGCTGCACTCGCTGAATTTATTTGATGGCAGCGAAGACGACCAGAGCCGCGCACGGCTGCTGGCGGTGATGGACCAGCTCAACAACAAATATGGGATGAGCACGCTGGCCCCGGCGACGATGCTGACGGCGTATAAGTCGGCGCCGACGCGGATTGCCTTCCATAGCATCCCGGAGTTGTTCTAGCTGGGACCTCGCAAGTGGCCCCACTCGAACTTTTTTCTCTCAATCGCGTATTCTCTGCATCCCGCCGCGCGGACTTTTGCGGATCAGAGAGTAGACGCGAAGACAATGGCCCATGACTGGCAGCCGGATTTTGAACAACTCGTGGACCAGTTCCAGTCGATGGTGTTCTCGCTGGCGCTGCGCATGACGGGCGATCGCGGTCTGGCCGAAGAGATTGCGCAGGATGTGTTCGTTGAGCTGGACCACAACCTGAGACGGATCGAAAGCGCGGATCATGCCTGCTTCTGGCTGCGGCGGGTGGCGATGAATCGCTGCGCTGATGCGCTGCGCAGACGGCGGGTGCGGGGAATGGACCTGTGGGTGGAGATGGAAGACGTGCACGGCGCACCCGGGCAAGAGCGATCGTCGCCGCTGGGCGCAAGGCTGGAGCAGCTGCTGGCCACGCTGCCGGAGCCGCAGCGAGCGGCGCTGGTGCTTCGCTACCAGGAGGACCTGACGCCGGAGGAGATTGCAGCCACGCTCGCGTCTCCGCTGGCTACGGTAAAGAGCCATTTGCAGCGCGGGCTGAAGCTGTTGCGGGCCAAGGCGGCAGCACATTTGAAGGAGTTTGTGCGTGGAGCGTGATCCGGTGAATGTTGACCCGATGGACGAGTTTGAACGCCAACTGCGCCAGGCCTTTGAGCGCCGGCCTGCTCCGCCGGGGTTGAAGCGGAGACTGCGCGAGCGCGGCCTGCTCAAAGAGCCTCTGCCAGATGGGCGAGGGAAAGACGCGCCGCGTACGGCGCGGATCGAGAGGCCGTTGGTTTGCTGGCAAATGCTGGCTGCGTGTGCGGCGCTGGTGGCGGTATTGGCCGGCGGGGTGGAGTGGCGGCATGTCGAGCAGGTGCGCAAGGCCGAAGCTGCGCGGGAACAGGTCTTGACCGCGCTGCGCATCACCAGCCAGGCGTTGGTCCGGATGAATAGGCGGCTGGCGGCGCATCATCACGCCCCGAGACAGGATTAAGTGCGCAGCTGAAGCGTTCCTCGGGCCTCAACCCCCGGACTCCATTTTGACTGGCAGGGGACCGAAGTCGATCCGCGCCCTTTTTCAATAGGCAATCAAGAGGTACGAAACAGGTTTTTGAAACAGGTATTTAAGGAGACAGACAGATGCGAAACCGGATGTTGTATTCCATTGTTGCCGCGGGATTGCTGGCTGGGCCGGCGCTGGGGGCTTGGTCGCAGGCGCAGGATTCGCCGCTGCCGGCGCCTTCACCCATTGAGAAGCAGCTTGCCGCGCGCGCCTCCGATGTCACCGAAGTGACGCTGGGTAAAACCATGCTCGCCTTCGCCGCCAAAATCATGAACGGCAAAGACGAGGACGATGCTGCCACGCGGCGGCTGATTGAAGGCCTCGAAGGCATCTACGTGCGCGAGTACGAGTTCGACAAGGACGGGCAGTTTTCCTCCGGAGATGTGGAGCAGTTACGCAAGTACTTCGAGACCAGCGCGTGGACGCCGATGGTGAAGGATCGCGAGCGCAAGACAGGCGAAAGCACGGACGTGATGGTGAAACTGGAGAATGGCGAATCGCACGGCATCTTCATCTTGTCTGTCGAGCCCAAGGAGCTGACGATTGTGCTGATCCTGGGACCGATTCACACGGATGAGTTGGGCAAGCTGAAGGGTATTGGCGGGCTGAGTGTGCTGGGCGACGTGGCCTCCGATGTGAAGGACAAGGACAAGGAAAAGATGAAGGACAAAAAAAGGGGAGACCAATCAACTACCCCGCCCTAAAGGACGGAGCTTGAACGGGGCCGCGCTCGGATCCACAAGATGCGGCCCTTCACCATCAGGCTCGTTGACCGCCTCCAGGAACGGTAGACTTGGTGAAAGCTGATGTACCGAAAGGCAAGAAGGTTGGCATCCATGTTGGGCGTGTTGCTATCAGGGCAACCGGAAGCTTCAACATCCAGACCGCCAAGGGCACCGTGCAAGGCATTGGCCACAGGCACTGCTCGAT
>DATDLS010000260.1:0-6667 GCA_036519195.1 Occallatibacter sp.
CCGTAAGACTACCCGCATCTTCAATTACGGCACCAAGGGCCGAACCTCCAGGCTTGAGCTCGTAAATCGCAGGCCGCTTCACCGCTCCTGAGACAGCAACCTGCGGACCCGCCGCAGGAACCTGCAGAGTGTCTCCGCTTAGGAAGTGTGCACTGCCCTTTTGCACTCCATGAATAAGGAAATCGTAAAGGTCCACCTCTTCGACCAGCTGGGATCCGCGGTAATGACGAACGACACGAAGGGAGCCAACCGAGGTTGGGCCGCCGGCCGCATAAAGAGCGCTCAGCGGCGTGGACAGCGAACTGATGTCATAGCCCCCGGGCCGCTGCACGTCGCCGACCACATAGACACGAACCGAACGCAATTTTGAGACCGTCACAGCAACGTGAACGTTCCGATATTGGTGTTCGAGTGCGCCTTCGATCAGGCTTTCTGCCCGTTCGAGCACGAGGCCCGACACCTGCAGTGAACCGGCGTCAGGGAGCATAATCTGGCCGTCGCGATTGATCATCCGGGAGAAGCTTTGGGTCATGCCACCCCACATGTTGATCGTGAGCATGTCCCCTGGACCGACGACATAATCCGGTCCCAAAGGCACGTCGAGTGGTGTATCGGAGCTTGACATTCCCTTGGTCATAGAAGACATGTCGCGAGTCACGAACACTTCGGAACCGAATCGCTTGAGGGGTGCAGTTTGTTCCGGAATCTGGGTGTACAGATCGTGCATTGACCGCAGTCTGTATGGAGCTGGCTGACGAAGCACCTTCGGGGAATCGGTAGCCGCATTGGTCTGCTGACGCTGTTGTCTTTCGGGTGTGGTGCCTTCACGGTTGGTCCCGGTCGCCCCAGGATGCATCCCAGCCGTCCCAGGATTCATCCCAGGATTCGTCCGCTGCCGCTCTCGCTCTTCACCATCGTCCATGGGGGAACCCGCGGTTGGGGAAGCTTCGTCTGCATTCATATCACGGGGTGAAGACGAACTAGTTCGCATGGAGGAAGAATCGCCTTGCGGAAAGTTGCCACCGACGGACTGGAGACCACCTTGAGGAGCATAGCCTTGAACTTGCAGGAAGGTCGTGATTTGAGCACGAACACTCGCGTTCGTTTGGATCTGGTTGTAAAGCATCTCGTCGGTGATATCGTTTGCCTGAACCTGCGTCCCCTGTTGTTGCAGACGTTCAGCGACCTGATCTTTCACTTCCGCGAGCAGGTCGGGGTTCTGCTCGAGGATCTGGATGATTTGGTCTGCAGGCAGCGCAGTTGAGGTACCATTCAGATTGCTCAGCATTGCTCCCGACCTGGGCTCATCGACATTATCTGAACTGTTGTTGCTGTCCAAACTGCCGCCGAATGCCACCCCAGCCGCGCTGGTGTCGTCGATTGTCGAGGGCTGGCTGGTGTCGTTGCCTGACAGGGGCAGCGAGGAAAACGGCTGGGAGGTATTCTGTGTCGAATCCGGGTCCAGTGGATCCTGTGGCGCCTGCGCCATTCCACTGCTCGCAAGGAACATCGACATCCCTGCGACAGACACCAGAGCCAGCAGGATCTGCCGGGCAATCGTTGAGAAACGCTTCTTCGGATTCGCGTGCTGCTTTCGGTTCATATGGGTCACACCAGTCAAATCGATCAAGCGCCGACCATGCGGTTCGCTCTACTTATTTGACCCTAGAGAGTCGGTACAAATGCGGTGTCATGGGTGCGTCAGTGAATTGTCATTTTGTTGTTGCCCTCAGCGAATTGTCATTTTCTTGTTGCCGCCGCTATTGGCCTCCCCCCGTGCTCCGGCTGGAATTGCGGCCCAATCCCGTTTAGGCCCGAAACTCGCAGCACTTAACTCGCCGGAACAAAGACAATTCGATGACAATCGCGCGGTACGGGGAGCGCTAAGATGGCGCTTGGCCGGGTCGCAACCAAGGACTCGGCGCCCGGAGACTGATATGACCTGTTCCCGATTGAAGAAGTTCTGGCTGGTGAGTGCCCTCACCTGCATGACTACATTTACTCCAGGTATCGCCTCGGCTGCAGATCTGATGGCTATCGGCACACGTGCATCGAACTTTACATTGCCCTCCCAGGAGGCCGCGCCCGTATCGTTGTCCGACTACAAGGGCAAGTGGGTCGTGTTGTATTTCTATCCCAAGGACCAGACCAGCGGATGCACTGTCGAGGCGCACAATTTCCAGCGTGACCTCGAGAAGTATGAGGCGCTCAATGCTGTCGTACTCGGAGTATCGTTGGACACCGTCGAGAGTCACAAGGCCTTCTGCACGAAGGATTCACTTACGTTCAAGCTCCTCGCCGACCCCGACCATAAGGTCATCGACGCCTACGGCGTTCCAATACGTGCATTCGGCACCATGCATTTTGCCGAGCGCACAACGTTCCTGATCTCGCCCGACGGCACAGTGGCCAAGGAGTGGACAGTAAAGGATATTCCTTCGCACAGTGCGGAAGTCCTTGCGGCCATCCAGGCTTCAGCCGGAAATACCCCCGGGCATTGAGGCGGCCGGCCCTGGCTGGCCCTGGGGGCATGCATTGATTAAGGCAAAGAAACGACAAATGAATGACAACTTCCGGCGCGGGCCAATCCATGATGTTACAAAGTCGCCGGCACGGGTTGCAGCGTGGCCTAGTTTCATCGCAATCCTGCCGGTGACCGATGAAGTGCAAGGGATGGAATGGATATGAAAATGCCTTTTGTAACAGTACCGGAGGCGCTTGAGGAATTTTCCCGTGGGCGCATGATCATCGTCGTAGACGATGAAGACCGCGAAAACGAGGGCGATCTCACGCTCGCCGCTGAGTTCGTCACCCCTGAGGCGATCAATTTCATGGCCAAGCACGGTCGCGGGCTGATCTGCCTGACCCTGACCGAAGAGCGTGCCAATCAGTTGCACCTCAGCCCGATGACTCAGGCGAACACCTCGCGCTTTGGCACTGCCTTCACGGAAAGCATCGAAGCGAGAGAAGGTGTGACAACGGGGATCTCCGCGCATGACCGTGCCCATACGATCCGCGTTGCCATCGACACTCGATCGGCCGCACACGACCTCGCCCGACCTGGACACGTGTTTCCACTCCGGGCGCGCAGGGGAGGCGTCCTCGTGCGTGCGGGCCAGACGGAGGCCTCTGTGGACCTGGCCAGAATGGCTGGACTCACGCCTGCCGGCGTCATCTGCGAGATCATGAAGGATGACGGCGCGATGGCGCGTGTGCCCGACCTGATCGAGTTCTGCAGTAAACATGGACTGAAAATGCTTACTGTTGCAGAACTGATTCGCCATCGTCTTCAGACGGAGCGTTTCATCCGCCGCGTGGCGGAAGAAGTGTTGCCTACACAGTTTGCCGACTTCCGCATGATCAGCTTCGAAAGCGAGATCGACAGCGGAGAACTGCACACGGCACTGGTACTCGGAGATGTCTCAACGAGTAAGCCGGCTCTGGTACGGGTGCACTCCCAGTGCCTTCACGGGGACGTGTTTGGCAGTACATTATGTAACTGCCGGAGCGTCGTCGAGGAGAGTCTCCGAATGATTGCGCTCGAAGGCCGTGGCGCCCTGGTATATCTGCGAAAGCATGGAAGGGGCTGCCATGATACAGCGATGGTGACATCGATGCGATCGCACGAAGAAGGAGGCGAGAGTAGCGAAAGAACTCTGCGTCAGGTCGGGCTCGGCAGCCAGATCTTGAGCGACCTCGGTGTTCGGAACATCCGGCTGTTGACCAATACACCAACGCACATTCCGGCTCTGCACGGGTTCGGTCTGGATATTGTCGACTGTGTTCCACTCTTTTCTTCGGGCAGGATGAGCCCACGAGTCAGTACTTCACTGGAAGCTCACGCATTAGGCACGTTTTGAACCCCCACGGGAAGACTGGGGGGGCGTACAGCGCAAAGATGCTCCCGCCGGCCTCGGCGGGAGCATCTTTGCGCTGACGCCATCTGGCGTCGACCGATCGATTGGTCAGGGCATGGTCATTCTCACCACGCCCTGATCGACTATTTCAGCTGACCCACTATCCGGGCATACTTTGCCCGTGCTGACGGAGACTCCGAGGTCTCGGCCAACTGCTCAAGTTCTTCCCTGGATGGTTTGAATGTCAGGGGCATGCTCTTCCAGTAAAACTTCAGCTCGTCTGACCGCCAGTTGGCATACGTCTTGTCCCAGGACTTCCCGGACTCGCCGGCAAACACGAGATTCGAGGGATTGAGCACCCGGTACGCGTCCTGGAATCTGCAGTCGAGCGACAGACGCATCTGCTCGGAGACGTTCGGAGAAGCTGCATGCACAGTGAGACTGTGGAAGATCAGCACGTCTCCGGCGTTGACCTGACCGCCAACCCACTCGTCGCCGAGGATGGCATCGACCGGGATCTCCGGAACCTGAAGGTTCTCACGCTGGTGCTGCTGGATGCCAAAACGATGGGATCCTTCGAGAATCCGCAGTGGTCCCGCCTCAATTGGGCAGTCATGGAGTGGAATCCATATCGTAAAGAACTCGGGATCCCCCCCCATGAACTCGTAATCCTGATGTGGATGGACCACGAGACGTTCGCAGTTGGGAAAGATCAAGCGGCCGATCGGCTTCGGATGGACCAGAACCTCATCGCCCACCAGCATCTTCATTGCATTGCACAATGCCGGCTGATGCGGCAGTGCATGGAGCGATTCGAGATTGAAGACTTCCTGATAGACACGCTTGAATTCCGGATCCGGGTCGCCGTAAGCCGTTCCGTGTTCGGGAACGCGGTCCAGCGGATCGAACCCTGCCCTCAGCCATTTGGCAGTGAACAGGATTTTCGTTACATCAGCCAGCACGGTCCGGACGACGTTGTAGGGTATGAGTCCGCGAATCAGCGCGTACCCTTTCGAATCGATCTGCTCCCGTAACATGCCCGGCGTCAGGTTCTCTGCCTGTAGGCCGTCGAAAGTTTTCACTTGCGTTTCCCTCCGCCGCACCTCTTCAACCGGTGCGGCCACTGCACTCACAGTAGTGAATTCGGGATCGAAAGGTGTCTCCGAATCGTCGGCCTTTTGTCAATTGATCGTCACCCCGGTGGAGGGCCGACACATATCGAAGCCGGAGACAAACAGTTCCTGTCCTGATTGCTGAAGTTCCCCTTCAGAAGGCAGAGAGCGCGGTCACTCGATGCGGAGGGCCTTGAGGGGATCGAGGCGCGAGGCGCGCGTAGCCGGCATCCAGACGGCGAGCAGCGCGACCAGGCTTAATACGATCGGGACGGTTACAAATACCAACGGATCCCAGGTCTTGACGCCGAACAGAAAGCTGGCAATGAAGCGGGTAAGCCCGAAGGCCGCGCCGACGCCGATCGCGACGCCAACCAGCGCCAGCCGCATGCCGTGCCAGACAACGAGATTGCGGATGGCGGCGCGGTCTGCGCCGAGAGCCATGCGGATGCCCATCTCCTGGGTGCGCTGCTCGACCGAGTAGGCCATCAGGCCGTAGATGCCGATGGCGGCGAGGATGAGTGCGGAGGCTCCGAAGATGGTCAGCAGCAGCATGTTGAAGTCCTCGCTCGCAGTGGACTGGACGACCACTTCGCTCATGGGGCGCACGCGGGCGACGGGGAACCCGCCGCTGGCCTGGCGGAGTTGTTCGGTGATGGCGGAGATGTACTGATGGGGATCGCCGTGGGTGCGGACGAGCCAGTGCATAGGGGTAATGTTGGAGTTGAGCGTGGTCATGCCGTCTGTGAGCTGGGCGCCGGGGACGATCATGAGCGGACGGGGATCGTTATTGAGGCCACGGTCGCGGATGTCGCCGACGACGCCGATGATCCGGCGGGCGGGCTCGGTGAACTGGGGGCCTTCGCCTTTGCCGATGAGCAGCTGCTGGCCAACGGCATCGCCTTTGGGCCAGAATTCTTTCTCCATGGTCTGGTTGATGAGAACGACGCCGGGGGCCGAACCGGTGTCCTGCTCGGTGAAGTCGCGGCCGCGCAGGATAGGAATATGGAAGACCGAGAAGTAGCCTGGAGAAGCGCTCATCCAGCCGGCGCCGCCGTTCCATGGAGATTTGCCTTCGGGGGCGCGGCCGATGATGTTGAAGGGCAGGCCGTGGCCGCTTTCGAGAGGAAGGCAGCAGGTGAAGGCGGAGACTTCGATGCCGGGGATGGCATTGAGGCGCTCACGCCCGTCGTGGTCGACCTGGGCGACGCTGGCGGTCTTCTTGAACTGGTCGCCGGTCAGCGACATTTCGAGAGTGAGTACGTTGCGGGGATCGAAGCCGGGGTTGACCTCTCGGAGAGCAATGAAGGTGCGGATCAGCAGCGCAGCTCCGATCAGAAGGACCAGCGCGAGAGAGACCTCGCTGATGACCAGCAGGGAGCGGGCCTTGCTTTGGCCGAAGCCGGTGCCGGAGCGGTTGCTGCTTTCCTTCAGGGTGGTATTCAGATCCGGCCGTGAGGCGCCGAGGGCGGGGAAGAGTCCGAAGAGAATGCCGGTGAGCAGGGCGATGCCGAGGGTGAAGGCGAGCACGCGCCAGTCGACACCGACGGCGGCGCCATGTTCGCCGATGCGGGGCAGGCCGGCGGGGCTCACGGTCAGCAGGGCGCGAACGCCGGCGTAGCCGAGGATCAGGCCGAGGATGCCGCCGAACACCGACAGGAGGATGCTTTCGGTCAACAGCTGACGGATGATGCGTGC
>DATDLS010000261.1:0-36897 GCA_036519195.1 Occallatibacter sp.
CACTCCACGCAATCGAGCAGCCCTAGCTTGGGAAATCCAGGCAGAGGCATCAACAATATCCCCTTCTCCAGGTTTTAGATATCTTGACATCGCTTGGTTTTTCTCGTATTCTTCCAACATTGGCTTCCTGTCTTGCGGGGGCCATACGCAATTCGCAGCGGGACACGCCGGTGCTGAAACACCGACGCATCCCTGACCACACTCACCTTCTCATGAAAGGCGACAATATGGCTGTCTCTAAACATACCCGCAAAGGAGAGCCGGGGACAAACCCTGTCTTTCGAGAGCTTTTCCGCAACAGCCAAGTTTCGGACGAGCGCCAACAGGAATGGCAAGACGCCGTGCGCCACGCAGGAACGGGAACACCGCCGCTGCGGTTTCCGGTCTATGAACATCTGTATCAGTTCAATCTGTGTGCGCAGAAGATGGTTGAGCTACTCGAGGAGCTGAGTAACAAGTTTGCCATTGACCCGGAAGCCCTTCTCTACAACCAGTCTCTGATTCAGTCTGTTCGGGCTGCAATCAGCCTGGATATCGTCGAGTCGATGACTGGCGTCGAGCATACCGAAGCCTGGCTCTTTCAAAGCCAACAGCGCAGCGAAGAGGAGACACTGCGCGATCCGGACGACGTCTATATCACTGTCCACCAGCGAGAAGCCGAGCGCATCAAGATGGGCCTCCCCCCGCGCATCCAGTTTTTGGATGAACCCCGCTCCGGGAAGAAGTCCACTGGGAAAAAGACTCGAGCTACTCGAGCAATTTGAGTCAGCCGGCTGGGGACTGGGTCTGGTTTCAAGCGTTGGTCCTGGATGATTGCTCACTGATGGGTGGGCAAGGATAATGACCGAAACAGGCGCTAAGCAGGTTTGAAGTCGAAGCACAAGGCGGATGCGAGGCGATGCTCTTCGAGTTCCACGAGCAACGTCTGCCAGAGGCACATGTCGTGCGAATCGCGGTCACGGGATTTGACGATGAACTGGCCTATCTGCATTGGTACGATCCCGGCTTCGAAGTCGCGAGTGCGCAGAACTTTGGACTCAATGTGATGCTTTCCGGCTCATCCGCAGACTGCACCACTACAAATCGCGGTGAAATGCGATCGGCAATCGAATCACGAGGCCAGACCACGCGCCTGGCTTCGATTCTCCAGAGGAGATCGAAAACCTGAGCGAGCAGAAGCGGCTGGAAAACCCGGCAAAGAAAGCCTGCCGAAGCGGGGCTTGTAGACGCCGTCGACAAATACGGTGGGGATGGTGTCGAAGCGGCAGAACTGCCGTGTCAGCACGGCCCGCGCCGCCACCCGGTCCTGGATGGCCGCCGAATACACGACCGTCGTCAGCAAACCTTGAGTGTCCACCACGATGTGCCGCTTGCGTGCTTTGATCTTCCGGCCTGCGTCGTGGCCCCACCGCTCCCAATTACACCGAACCGGCCGACCTGGCACTGGAAACCATCGCCGAGGACTTCAACCAATCCCGCTTCCACTGTCTCCAGAATATCGACGCCCTCGTCGCCGAACGGTCGCAGAAACTCCCCATCTCCGAAGGGACCCTCCGCACCTGTCTCATCGCCAACATCCACTACACCGTCGACAAAGAGTCCATTGAATGCGCGTGCGTATTTTTCTGCATGGCCGCCGAACAAACTGCTCCATAAAGAACCGGCATTCGAGGTCAATTTATCGTTGTAGCCCTGGACAATTTATGTCTGTTGTCACAGCTGGGGAGACGACAACGATAGGCCGGCCCGTGTCGATTCGCTTGGAGTTATGGCGAGAACTTCCCGGTGAGGAACATTTCAATCACACGAAAATAGTGTACACTGGTTTCGTATGAAGAACATAACTTTGAGTGCGGATGAGGACTTGATCGAGCGGGCGCGCTCAATAGCGCGCGGGCAACGCAGGACATTGAACGCGGCATTCCGCGAATGGCTCACGCAGTTCACGCAAAGTGCGGGAGACGCCCAAAGCTTCGATGGGCTGATGAAACACCTGCGGCACGTCGACGCGGGCAGGCACTTCAGCAGGGACGAAATGAATGAGCGATAGATTTTTCCTCGATACGAATATCTTCGTGTACTCATTCGATCGAAGCGCGCCGATGAAAGCACAAAAGGCCACGCAATTGATTCGCAACGCCCTGAAGACGCAGAAGGGTATTGTCAGCTATCAGATCGTCCAGGAGTTCTTCAATGTGGCTCTGCGAAAGTTCTCCCAACCGATGAAGGCGGCCGATGCCGAGCAGTATCTCGGCACGGTTTTCCGCCCCCTGCTGAGCGTGCATTCCTCACAAGCGCTCTATTCCGAGGCATTGCATCTCCAAGCCAAGAGCGGCCTGCACTGGTACGACTCATTGATTGTCTCGGCTGCTATTCAGGCGCAGTGCGATTTCCTCTATACGGAGGATCTCGAGCACGGTCATCGCTTCGGAAGTCTCCAGGTTGCCAATCCCTTCCTCTGAATTCGCAAGGTCGGCGAATGCCACCAAAATGAATTGAGCGACCGGCCGTGCCGGGCTTTGATAGAAGTGACTATCCCGGAGACTCATCTCTGCCCGCGCTTCACAAAACCTTTCGCTATACGAGCGATTGGTTAATGGCCCTCCAGGTGAAAAGCAGAATTCCTGGACAGGCAAGCGTTCTCTGCTAAAGCAGCAAGGCTTCGGGTTCCTTGTTCTTTTCGATGGCCGTCTGGACGCGGGGTTGAAGGGGAAGAATGCAACCGCTTTGGGCGCAATGGACGGCAAGTCTGCAGTGACGAAGGCCGCAGAGGAGCAGCGCTTCGCCCAGGCCAGTCGGGGGCGTCCCGGTCCCCGCACCGCCTACATCCGCCACAGCCACCAGCGTCCCGTGCTGCACTGGCACTCCGCCGAGGAGTGTTTCGAGCCTTGGCGTTCTGAAAACGCGCGTTGGGCTGTTCACCAGGTGACCATCAGCGATCCTCCCGCTGCATTTTGAATCCTGCTGCTATTTTGTCCCGTCCAATCGCTCAGGCGCAGGAGGCAGATCGCATGGCGCAGAAACACAAGGGGAAAATTGCTCTGATCACGGGCGCGAACAAGGGCATTGGGTTTGAAGTGGCACGGCAACTTGGTACGGAAGGCATTACCGTACTTGTGGGCGCACGCGATCCGCAACTTGGGGAAGGCGCTGCAGCGAAATTGAGAGCGGAAGGAGTTGACGCGCACTTTGTAGAACTGGATGTCACCAAGCCGGAATCCATCGCGAAAGCCGCGGAGCAGATCCGCGGGCAGTATGACAGGGTCGACATCCTCGTTAATAACGCAGGTGTGGTCGCCAAGGGCGACGGTCCGCCGAGCGTCGCCAACCCTGATGCAGTTCGCCGTGTCCTCGACGTTAATTTCTTCGGCGTGCTGGCGGTTACGCAGGCGATCTTGCCGCTGGTGCGGAAGGCCGCGTCAGGCCGTATCGTGATGGTTTCAAGTGGCCTGGGTTCGCTCACTTGGAACGCCGATCCGAATTGGTCTTTCGCCGGAATCAAACAGCTGGGCTACAACGGTTCCAAGGCGATCCTCAATATGATGACCGTGCAACTTGCCTGGGAACTGAGAGACACTCCGATCAAGGTCAACACGGTCAATCCTGGCTATACGGCTACGGATTTGAACGGCAACGGCGGCACCCAGACCATTGAGGAAGGAGCAGCCGAGACGGTTCGCCAGTCTCTTGTCCCGGACGATGCTCCGACCGGTGGCTTCTTCGAGACGGGGGGCGTTGTTCCCTGGTAAATGCATCCCCGTGCGGGAAGCGGTCGACTTCGTTCATTAGACAGAGTTATCTTCGGCCGGCCATCCTAAGACGAGTTGTCCTCAAGAGTTGGTAAACCGCCTGAGCGTGTTTCTACGCAGAACCGGCAAAAAACGGCGCACCAGGCAGTCGCAGATCAGAAATGGTTAAGTGCGACTGAGGACTTGATGTCGGTCAAAGAGGAGCAATGCCGCCGAAACGACGTTCAAACACGGAAATGTCCACTGGATATCAGACGCTGCTGTCGAGCGTCTCGGAACTCCTCCAACGTGGACGCCAGAACGCGGCGAAGTCTGTCAACGCAGTCTTGACGACAACCTACTGGCTGGCGAGGCGGCGTCTCGTGGAGTTTGAACAGCGCGGTAAGGAGCGGGCAGTTTAGGGCTCTGAATTACTGAAGAGGCTGTCGGACAATCTGCAGTCCCGGTTTGGTCGCGGATTCTCGGAAAGAAATCTGGAGCAGATGCGACAGTTCTATCTCCAGTAGGAGAATCCGCAGACACTGTCTGCGGATTCGGCTGCGGGAGTCTCCCCAAAGATTTAGCAGACGCCGTCTGCGAAATTGACTATGGGGGACGCGCCCCTATGCACTCGGGCAGGCTGAGGGCGTAGGCAGTTTGCCGTTATGCCTTGCCACAGTTCGCCTGTTTCACTATTGAATTCGAAATCACCGAACCTGGGTCTCATGACGCCCTCAGGATATCGCGGCAGCGCCAGTTTTGTGGGCAAATAGCTTGTTTTGAATCGTAAAGGCCGAATCGGGTATCGCCTTCACCCCTGAATCAAGAATGAGAACCACGCTGTGTTTTCCGGCCTACTTTCGGGTCGTCGGCCATTCGAATTTCGACTTTGGGGCGGTACCAGACGCATGCTTCGACAAAACGAACAATCATCCGAATCTCCTCTTGTGGCCTGCCGTATTTGCAATACCAGCGCACTGCCCAGAGAATAATTTCTCCCTCAAAATGCCGCCCTTTGAGCTCATGCACATCGCACTTCACCCCAGAAGGCTAAGCTTCACCCATCATTGTCATGGTCGCATTTCCCCTATACATTTTTTTGCAACAAGGCCCTCTTCAGTACCTCACTGCGACCACTTTACCTATTTGCACCAGAGCCGCCCGAGCTTCTTTTCTCGTAATTCACATTCAACCGGATGCCAGCTTTCCAGTGGATTGGCGTACGACCAGTCTCGGACGAACGGGTGGAGCTGGAAGGAGAATCTTGTTCCCCGACTTTACCGCATCTATGAGTGAGTTAAAAGCGCGGAGGGCGATCTCTGCTCGAGAAAGATGAATTGTGCTCAATGTAGGGTAGACCATGGAGCTGATCGGAAGGTCATCGAATCCTACCAACGAAATGTCGTCGGGGATGCGCACACCAGCCTCGCGAGCGGTTTCAATGGCACCAATCGCCATCAGATCGTTGGTGGCTACAATGGCTGTAGGATGGGCGGCTCCGGCCAGGATCTGTTCCATCGCTCGCTTTCCGCCTTCGACGCGCATGTCGCCGACGGCTGTCCATTCGGCGTGAAGCCTTAAACCACACTTTCGCAGTGCTGCCTGAAATGCCTGTTTTCGCCGTCTGGCCGAAGCGAGAGATTGCGGGCCGGCGATGAAGCCAATGTCACGGTGGCCCAGGGACAGAAGGTGCTCAATGGCTTCTCCGAACCCCTGCGAGTAATCCACCAGGACGTTGGAAAAGCGATCTTGGAGCGCCATCTGGTTGAGCAGTACCAGAGGGATGCGTGCATGTTCCGCCTGGGCCAATGCTTCTTCGTCCACTTCCGAGGTCATGACCGCGATTCCATCTACGTTTCGGTCAACCATGCGGCGCACACACTTTAGCAGCCGCTTCGGATCGTAGTCGGTATGCGTGAAGATTACGTCAATGGACTTTGTTGCGGCCAGCGCCTCGAATCCGTCGATCAGTTCCGGGAAGAAGGGATTTTTTATGTCCGAGACGATCAATCCGAACAACCGCGTGGATCCTACGCGAAGATTGCGCGCATTGGAGTTCGGAACGTAGTTGAGTTCCGCGACGATCTTGCGCACCCGCGCCGAAGTCTTTTCGCTCACATCGGCTGAACCGTTCAGCACGCGTGACACAGTTGCCGTTGAAACTTTGGCTCGCTTTGCGACCTCGATGATGTCCATGCCGCTATCCCAGATGAGACGCTCGCGTTTCAGGAGAGATTGTATCCGGTCTCCGACTTCACTGGAATACCGATCCAGCGCGAAAGCTCAGAACACTGTCCAATTGTAATCCTTTACATCTATAATTTGATTGCTTCCGGAGAGGAATGGTAGATGAACAGGCGGACCTTCTTTCAATTGTCGGCGGGCATAGCAATGGCGGGCAGCCTACACGGCGATGCCGGCAGCCCGGCGGAAACCTCGCCCAAATTGAAATTCACGCGGAATCATGCCGTGGACGCGCCGTTTCGGATGACGGACGGAGTAGGGCGGCCCCACATCTTTCTCATCAGCATCGATATGGTCAGTCCGGACCTGTACCATCCCGATCGCCCGCTTGCACAACATGTGAAGATTCCCGCGATTCGCTCGTTGATGGAGCAGGGAGTCTTTTTTTCGAATACGTTTTGCACTGTTCCGGTTTGTGCGCCTTCCCGTGCATCCTATCTCACCGGCAGGTACAGCTATATCCAGGGCAACGGCGAGCGGGCACCCGACGGCTTGCAGACGCAATTGCGGGCTGACGACGTGATCTTTCCCGAATACCTCAAGGCCAGCGGATATGTGACGCGGCAAGTCGGTAAATGCCATGTAGGAGCGCAGAAGTTCGTCGATGTTTTCGGAGAAAACGATCAGCCGTGGGATCGATGGTCTCCGCCGGTATTCGATGACGACAATTTTCTTGCATATCAGCGCGGTTTGGGGATCAAGCCGCAGAAGTACTCGCGCGAGATCGTATTTCGTCTGCCCGATCGGCGCTCTGCCGGCAACTCCGCCGGCGGATGGATCGTGCAGGAGGATGGCAAGTCCTTCCCTCGCCGGGCACAGTACAGCTATTACCTCGGCCAAAAGGCGATCGAGACTGTGGAGAATCTTGTGGCCAACGGCACGAGCCGCAAGCATCCACTTTATGTCCAGCTGGATATCTTCGATCCGCATCAGCCGTTTTCAATTCCCGAAGGATTCGAGCAGCGGGAGGAAGAGTTGCGTAGCGTGATGAGCCTGCCTGAAACGTACAAGGCGGTGCAGCGCCGCAATTGGGCGCGCGATACTGATGATCCGGAGATCCTTGACGTTTATCGAAACTACTGGGGGCTTTACGACCAGAAGGCTCTCTTGGACTATCGCGTGGCTTATGTGCTCCAGATGGAGCTGGTCGATGAGGTGGTCGGGCGATATTTGCAGCGCCTAAAGGACCTCGGCCTTTATGACAACGCCATGATCGTGTTGATCTCCGATCATGGCGAGATGAACGGACGCCAAGCGCTGGTGGACAAAGGAGTTTATCTCCATCCTGATACGATTCGCGTCCCGATGGTGATCAAGCCGCCAGTAACTGCAAACATAAAGCCGTCCGTGTCGCGTCGGGCAGCATCGCTGCTCGACCTTTCCCAGACCATTCTCGAAGTTGCGGGAATCAGTGCTGAAGCCAAGTTTGACGGCGTGTCTTTGTGTTCACGGATGGTCGGTGGGGGGGCAGATGAAGAGCGGACACTTCTGTTCTTTGGCGGATGGCACGTCGGAGTGAACTTTGCCTGCGGACTGCAACATCTCAGGCAGGATGGGCGACGTTTTCTGTATGCGTACAACTGCAGCTCGCCCTGCGATCAGCTCTACGATCTCGACAGCCAGGATGCGGTCAACTTGATCGCCAACCCGGATTATGCGGACATCCGCGAAGAGATGATTCGGCGCCTGGGCGCGGCTCTTCAGGCCGATCCGCGATGGCTCGGGTACTGGGCCGAGTTCCGCGTCGCACGCTTTCAGTCTCTGCCCAAATCGCAAGGCGATATGCAACTATTCGAGTCATCGAGCTAGTTTGCGCCGATCGATTGTCTTCGGCATCGGGAGGTGAGCATTGGAGGCATCGATAAGATCGGGACAGTCCTGCCGATGAAGAATGAATTCCGGAAGCGGCTGTCCGTGCTGAGCAGGGGGCGCATTGCGGCCATCGCAGCGTGTTCTCTGGGAGGCACGACGTTCGGCTACGACATGGGCGCCATGTCGGCCGCGACGCAGGAGCTGCTGCATGTATTTCAACTCTCTCCAACACAACTGGGAATAACCGTTTCCGCGTCGCTCTGGGGCGGAGCCGCGGGTTCAGTTCTGGCTGGACTACTCGTGGACCGAGTGGGGCGGCGCGTTCTGTTTGCGTGCTGTGCGGCCTGCTATGGACTAGCGGCACTTGGATCGGCCATCGCGCCGTCTGTTTCATGGAGCGTCTTGCTCGCACTGCGTCTGCTGTGCGGCTTGGCGATTGGCGGCTTCGTCGTCGTCTGCCCGCTGTATCTGGCCGAGATCTCTCCCCGCATTCTGCGGGGGCGAATTGTCGGGTGCTTTCAGCTTCAGATCGGCGCCGGGGTGGTTCTGGCCTTCGCGATCAGCGCCCTGCTTGCGACGCGCCTTGGCTACACGCCGGGGTGGCGTTGGCTGCTTGGACTTGGAACCGTGCTGTCGTTGTGCCAGATCGCTGTTTTGCGGTGGATGCCGGAATCTCCGGAGTGGTTGGGGGCTCGGGGACGACACGCCGACGCAGAGCGAATTGCGGATCGCATGGGAATGATACCAAGCGAGTGGGAGAGCAAAGCAGAGCCGCTGCAGTTGCGATCCACAGCAATGGGAAAATCCCTGATGCAGAGGAGCTATTTGCGGCCGATTTTGCTCGCAGTGAGCATTGCCATGTTCAACCAGCTCTCGGGAGTGAACATCTTCCGGATGTATCTGCTCAATCTGCTGTCGAGCGCAGGCATGGGGCGCACATCGAGCTACACCTATGCGATTTCGATCTCTGCCTTGAGCATTGGCGCGACCTTGGCGGCGCTGTTGTTAATCGACAGGCGCGGACGCAAACCGCTGCTGATTGCCGGCAGTGCGGGCATGGGCCTTTGCCTGGTGTTGCTCAGTTCGGCGCTTCGGCACCAGGCCGATCCGAAGATTTACGAACTGATTCTGGCTGCCTTCAACGCGGCTTTCGCGTTCTCGCAAGGACCGATGATCTGGGTGTATCTATCGGAGTTATTTCCACTTCCGGTACGCGGGGCGGGGCAGGGTTTGGGAAGCTTAGTACATTGGCTAACGAGCGCCGCGGTGATTCTGGGGTTTCCCGTGCTGCAAAGCTCCGCGCCCGGCGCGGTGTTTCTGATCCTTGCAGCCATTCAGTGCGTACAGATTACGGTTGTGGCAAAGTGGTACCCAGAGACGAAAGGCGTGCCTCTGGGTGAATTGGAGCTGTAGCGCGGATCTTGAACCAGCCCTGGTCATCCGGCGCGAAGATGAATGACCGTGACGCTCTCGTGTGGAAGGGTAATCTCTAGTGGTTTGCCCTCGGTCACATGGATTGCGATCGGCTGCGGTACAACGCGCTTCGGTTCGACCTCATCGTTCATGACATAGCGCGAGAGCGCCGAGATTTGCTCGCCGGATGCGTCGCCAGGAACCACTTTGAAGCTGCCGAGATCGAATTGAGTCGGCGCATCGAACGTGAGCGAGCGGTTGACGCAGAACAGCGTAAGCGATTTGCCGTCATCGCTCCGCGTAGCGGCAACGTCGATGTAGGGGACGTCCTCGATGTCTGGATATCCCACCGTGCCATTATCCACACTGTAGGCGCCGCTGTCGGAGGTGACCGGCAGAACGGTCTCTCCTTTCACCGTCGAGTACAGCTGGAAGGTGTAATACGCCGGGGGTGCGAAGACCTGTTCGCGCCGTTTCCAGATACCGGCGAATTCCATAAGGCCGGTCATGTCAACGAGCTTGATTTGGGCGTTGTGGCGGAGGTAGGTATTGAAGGTGCCAGCGATCATCACGGCTCCGCCTTCATTGCGGGAACTGGGGCTCTCGTTGGTAAAGTTGCGTTCACCGGCACCCTTGCTGTTGAAGAGCCACTCGGTGACCGCGAAGTGAACATCTTTGTAGCCGGGTGCAGTCTCAAGCTGTGCCTGCATGCGATCGAAGCGGTTGCCGATGCCATAAGGGACCGCATAGGCGGCCTGGGCCATGAACTCAGGAGTCGAGTTGGCGAGCAGGACATGATTTGTGCCGGTGATGAAATGTGTGGTGAGCAGGTCGAAGGTGCCGGGCGGGTTGGAGATCTGCGCGGCATTCCAGCGGTCGAAGTTCTCAGGGACCCCGCCCGTGGCCATCACGGTCGCATTCTGTGCCAGCGGACGAATCGCCTTGCTGAAGGTGAGAGTACGTTCTGCGATCTCGCCGATGGTTGAATACCCGACCTGCCAATGACCGTAAAGCTCGTTGCCCATTTCGAGGATGAGCGGGCCCTGGTAGCGCTGGCGGATGTATTTGACCCAGTCGACGGCTTCATCCTGAGCGCCGCTGCCGAGGTTCAGATCGAACTGCGGTTCGGCGTGGACGAGCTTGCAGAACTCGAGAAATTCATCGGTGCCGAAGTTGTTGTACTCGGGAATACCCCAAGCGATGTTTTTCATGGTCACGCGTTTATCAAGCGGACCAGTCCCGTCGCGCCAGTGATAATAGCTGCTGAAGTTGCCGCCCAGGCGCAGCTCCGTCATGTTCATCGCCTTTGCCATCCGCACCACATCGGGATCCAGAGTACCGATCGCATCCGACGGCATCAGGGAAATCTGGTCCACGTCCACGCGCTCAACGCCTTCCACAGACACGGCGAAGTCCACAGGCTCCAGCCGCCGCACATCGCCGGGGTGCAACTCCAGCTTCGCCGCATATTTTGTCCAATCGCCTGCGGTCGCATTCACTTGCGCCGTCGCCAGTACACGGCCGGTTTCACGAGACCGGATCGACACGTCGATCTGTGTCGGCCCGCTCAGGTGCTTTGCATACAAGGAGACGGTGTAGGCATAGGTCCGCGGGACAGGCAGATAAACCCGCTGCTTGATCCCGGTCGACTGGTCCGGCGTGCCCATAATCTCCAGCGATTGCCAACTGTTTGCCGCGTCGCCGACGTGCAGATCATAGCGGTTGCCAGCCGCGCGATTCAATGGCTGCCAGGGGATGGGAATCCCCGTATCGTCGCTGGATTCAACCAACTCCGGCTGGTCGCGGTAGATCTGCTCAAGCATGGCATGGTTCCAGAGTCCGGCCTCGAGGCTACCATTCACAAGAATCTCCGCGATAACGCCGTTGTTGATGGAGTTATCGATGGGCTCGATGAAGGTTCCGAAGATGCGCGGCGAAACCTTTCCCAAGTTGCCGCCGGAATCAACATGAACCGTAACAACCTGCGGCATGGGTCTGCCTTCGATTATCTGTGCGGCGAGCGGGAACGGAAGCGCGAGAAGAAGGGCGGCAGAAGCAATCGAGTTTCGATGGCGCATGGGAAATCCTGTAAACGTACGGTAAGCGGATTGATGCGTGCGGCAATGTAATCGAAACCATCCCGCGCAGCGAAGCCTGAGTGCAGAGCTCAGGCTTCGCTGCGCCCGAAAACACGACAGATCAGAATGTAATCTTTCCGGCGACCTGTACAATCCGCGCTGCATTTTGCGTTGAGGTAATCTGGCCGAAGCTGGCGCCTCCATTCACGCCGGTATTCGGATTGGCAAACTGGGTGTGGTTCCAGGCATTGAAAAACTCTCCACGCAGGACGAACTTCATGTCGCGGAAGAGATCGAACTGCTTATGCGCTGCAATGTCCCAGTTGTTGAGGCCCGGCCCATAGAACGGATCGAAGCCGCTGTTGCCGAAGGCATCGCGCGCCTGCATGCCGTTGATGATCGGCAGCGTGCCGTCAACCAGGTTAGCCGGATCTGTCGCCGGGTCGACGAAACATCCGCCCTCTGTTTCATTCTGGAAGACGCCATTCATTTCCTGGTTCCAGAACCAGTAGTGGCCGTTCGAGCGGATATTGCGGCTCACCCCATGCGCGAGCATGTAGGAGCCAGAGCGCGGATTCTGACAATAGCGGTTGGCGCGAATCTGCCCAGGGGACCAGGCGGTTAAGTTCGCGCCAGTGATCGTATACGGCAGCCCCTTTTGCATGGTGCCAATCGCATCCACACTCCACCCTCCGGCAACTTCATTCAATACCGAATCCGTCTGTTTGCCCCAGCGGCGGCCGTGCCCGAAGGGGAGGTCGACAACCGCGCTGACGACAAATGCTTGTGGAATGTTGGAGGTGCTGAGGCCGTAATCGCAGCTCAGGCAGCTACGATCTTGATTGACAGTTCCATTGCTTCCCTGTTGCGCCTCCGCCAGGCTCTTCTGCCAGATATAGTTCGCTATCAGGCTGAAACCGCTCTGAAACTGATGCTGCACTTTGACGAGCAACGCGTTGTAGTTGGCGTAGCCGATGCTGTCGACCTCCTGCATATACGTGTAGCGCCCATAGTAGGGATTGCGGTTGTCCACGCAATACTGATCCGCCGGCGAGGAGCAATCAAATGGGTTCCAGTTTACCGCGAGATGGTGCGCCGTATTGCCCAGGTAGGCCACATCCGCCAGATAGCTCTTCGCAAAGCTGTATTGAAAGTCCAGATTGTACTGGTTGATATACGGCGAATGTTGATTCGTGGAAAGATACTGCACTGGTCCGGTCAGCGCATTCGCTTCCACCTGCGTAATTTGGCCGACGGTAACACTGGGCATTGCATTCACGCCGAGCACGTACTGCGGAATGCCCTGCACATTCGAGACCGCGTTATTGACGGTGATGATCTGCGAGACAATCGAGTACTGCGCATTCACGTCCTGTTGCGTGGTGTAATATAAGCCCCAGCCCGCGCGGATCACGGAGTTAGGCAGGATCGGGGGTTGATAGCTGAAACCAACGCGAGGAGCGAAGTTGCTCTTCGTCATCTGATAGACCTCGGGGTTCACTTGGCCGAGCGCCGCGAAGGTCAGAAGGCCAGTGTTGAAGTCGAAAGCGTGAATCAGGTTTTTGTCTGGGCCCACCGGGTTCGGCGGAGTGGCGCCATACCAGGCAAGCGCCAGGTTTGCAGTCAGGTGCGGCGTGATCTTCCAGGTGTCCTGCATGTAGGGTTCAACAGCGGTCCAGCGGAAGTGGGTGCTGGGCATGGCAATGGACTGGCCGGTGTTCAGGTCGCCCAGCAGGAAATCCGCAAGGGAATATCCGCCTGGTCCGCCGGGGTAGTTGTTGTCCGTAGCGTAGCCGCTACCGCTCTTGATGGTTTGCGCGGTGAACATGCCATCGAAGTTAAAAGATCCGCGCGCATTTGCATTGGCGCTGGCCTGGATGGAACGCAGGTAAACCAACTGCGCGCCGAACTTGATCTGATGGTTGCCGTGCAGCCAGTTGAAGCCATCGTGAATTTGGTAGACGTCGTCAACATCGCCGATCAGGCCCGTCGCAACTCCGAATCCGGAGAGTCCGCCGCCGGAGAAGCCGATGCCAGGCACTCCATTCACGTCCCCTGTCCCGGTGATATTGAGCTTGGTTTGAATTCCGGGAACGGATTGGCCCTCATCGAAGACCGAGTCACGCATCATGCCGACGCGAAGCTCGTTCACCTTTGTTCCGCTCAGCATCCAGTTCCATCCCAGATTCACCAGCTCGGTATCAAGCGGATAGGAAACTCCGGAGTCCGGAAAAAGACCGGGGTTGGAAATGGGGGAGTTCAACCAGTTGCCCTGTGCAAAGATCTGGTGTTTCTCATTCACGCTGTAGTCGATGCGCCCCATGAACTGGTCTGAGTCGAAGATGTAGGGAAAGTTTCCACCAACGTTATTGGATGTCGGCACAGTTCCGGAGCCGGGCGTGTAATACGCAAGCAACCCCTTGATATTGTCGCTGATCCGGCTGGAAGGAATGATATTGCCCGGGAACGGCTGCCGCTGGCCAGTGGTGGGATTGAGGGTAGCGGGGTCGTAAATCACGGTGTTGGGAAGCAGCGCGGAGAAATCCCCGTTCAACATGGCCTGCGTAGGCGCTTCGCCGTTCAGCAGCTGTTGCTGATTTTCGCGGTATCCTTCATAGCTCGCAAAGTAGAAGAGTTTGTCATGCAGGATCGGCCCTCCTACGTTGAAACCGAATTGATTCTGGTGGTATTCGCCCGGAGGAATAGGCGCGCCCGTCTTGGCATTGATAGCAAAGTAATTGCGCGCCTCCATCTGGTTGGTCCGAAGGTATTCGTAGACTTCGCCGTGAAGGTGGTTAGCGCCGGATTTCGTGACCACATCAACGATGCCGGGGTTGGGTCCCATGTCCGGCATGAAGAAACCGTAATGCACTTCGAACTGGTCGATCGCACCGATATCGATGTTCAACGAGGAGTTTCCGGCGCGCGAGCCCACTGTCTCGATTCCGTTGACCACGTACATGGTGTAATCGGGCTCATTTCCCGCGACGTTGATGGCGAGCAAGGGATGACCAGTCTGGCTGGTCGACCCTGCTGCGGCGCCTTGCGGCGTGGTGGCTGCTCCGGAGAGAAGGCTGAGTTGGAGGAAGTTGCGCCCGTTGAGCGGAAGGTTTTCGACCGATGGAGGACCAATAACAGAACCCAGGTCATTGGATTCAGTGTCGAGCAAATTCGACAGGCCACTTGCGTCGACGGTGATGGTGGTGGATGCGGTGGCGATGCTGAGCTTTGCATTCTGGATTTCGTGCTGACCGACGATCACATTAAATGAAGTGATCTCATATCCTGAAAATCCATTTTTGGTGACGTCAAGGGTGTAGAGCCCCGGTGGGACGGTCGGGAAAGAATAACTTCCAGCGTCGTCTGATTCGCCCGTGAGCTTGACTCCGGTTGCGTTATTGGTGAGTCGAACCGCAGCGCCGGGAACCACAACTCCCACCGAGTCGGTCACAACTCCCTGAACGGATGATGTGCCGCTCTGAGACAGCCCGGCGGTTGAATTCAATAGCAGCACGCCAGTGATGGCCAGTGCTGCTATATGCTTGCGAATATCCATCGGTATGCCCTCCAATCAAAATGATCCGGTGTTTAGGAAACCAGTCGCGGTGCGGCTCTCCGCAAGAGTCGGTTACGGCGAATACGGATTCCCTTCAGCCTGGGGAGACGAGGATCGGATCTGCCTACCGTGAAGTCACATTGACAGGTGCACAGTTGGGGTCAAACGCATCCTCGTCGCAGGCGGACGATTGTTTTATGTAAAGCATTACATCTCTTATGTAAAGCTTTACATTCGCCGAATGGTATTCCTCTCACTTGATGCCTGTCAAGTTGCCTGCCCAGGAATCGGTTGGGCCCATTTCTGAATCCTATCGGACCGGATGCATCGTTCCACCAATGCCGGTTTGCGCTCTAGGCCGAAGAGAACTGTCCACGCTAACCCACGAAGAAATTCAGCTCCGCGAGGGCCGGTGGGCATCGTCGGCTTGGATCGCCGTAAGGATTCGTTCGAAAAACGGTGACTGTTTAGGTTCAAGCTCTTTCCGGGATTTAACGGCCCAATCATTGCAGCTAAAACCCGGGCTTTTGCACTCAGACCCCGGACGAAGTTCATCGCTAAGTTCGTCCTGGGTTTAAGTGCAAAAGAGCCGACAAAGAAGTCACGCGGTTTCACGCAAAACAAGCCACTGCTTACGCATACACTAGCGCTCCACGACTCAACCTGCATTCATTCCGGCCGTGATTTAAGTACACTGGCTATCCGGAATTCTGGGATTTAACTGCGCTAATTCATCATCCTGCAAACAATCCCGGGGATTTAGTGCAGCGCGACAACGCCATCGGCACCAAAGACTGGACCTACTGCGCCGCCGATCACTCTGCCGACACGAGACGCCCGGCCGCAATCACGTATCATGAATACCAGCGCTGGCGATCAGCGCGCCGACCCGCACGAGCAGGTCTCCCGCTGAACGCCAGCAGTCGAGGCGAAATCACGCGGCAGCTTCAGGGCAGTTGAAACTCCTCGCCGCCGCGGAGAAGCCGAGCCGGAGATCGTAGAAGCTAAACTTTATCCATAGAAAGCCCGAAAAAAGGCGGCGCAAGAGAAAGCAGCAATGGAAGCACAGACAGGCGCAGGCATGACGGATATTCAGAAGGAAAGCAATACGGAGAACACTCCCTCCTGCTGCACCCCTCGCCTGCCGCGAATCTCCGCAGTCGACTCGGCTGAAGCATCGCCGGGCACAGCATCTCGGGAGCAAAGCACTCCCCATCAAAAAATAAACCCGGACCCCAAAACCGGTCCCATGGTCCCCCTCCCCGGAGGCACCTTCCTCATGGGCACTGATTACGCCCGCGGCTTTCCCGCCGACGGAGAAGGCCCGGTGCGGCCGGTCACGCTCTCGCCCTTCGAAATTGACACTTATCCGGTTACAAATGCCGATTTCGCCGCCTTCGTCGCTGCCACGAATTACCGAACCGAAGCCGAGCGCTTCGGATGGTCTTTCGTCTTCTGGCTGCACATCCCCGAGGAGCGCTTCAACGCCCTGGTCGAAGACACTGTAGCCCAGGCCCCCTGGTGGTGCAAGGTTCTTAAAGCCCGCTGGAACCAGCCCGAAGGACCCGGCAGCACCATCGACTACCGCCTCGACCACCCCGTCGTCCACGTCTCCTGGAACGACGCCCAGGCCTACGCCCGCTGGGCCGCAAAATCCCTGCCCACCGAAGCCCAATGGGAGTACGCCGCCCGCGGCGGCCTGGAGCAGAAGCTCTACCCCTGGGGCGACGATCTAACCCCCAAAGGCCAACACCGCTGCAATATCTGGCAGGGCCAATTCCCCAGCGAAGACACCGCCGAAGACGGCTACTCCGGCACCTGCCCGGTAGACAGCTTCCCGCCCAACGGCCACGGCCTCTACTCCGTCACCGGAAACGTCTGGGAGTGGTGCGCCGACTGGTTCGGCTTCCCCTCCTCCACAACGGCATCGCCGCTCCACGACCCATCCGGCCCTCCAAGCGGACCAGGAAGGGTCATGAAAGGTGGCTCGTTCCTCTGCCACGCCTCCTACTGTAACCGCTACCGCGTCGCCGCCCGAACATCGAACACGCCGGATAGCTCCGCCTCCAACATCGGCTTCCGCTGCGTCAGAAACGCCGCCGTGAAACCGGCTCCCTGAAGCATTTCCCGCATTGAGGGTCGCAACACCAACTTAGGAAATGAGACGCTGCGCCAAAACTCTCGCCCCCTGAGTGGTGAATGGAGGTGCCTGCTGGGATGAGGAAGGGCTCGGCACGGATCGGCAGGCACTCGCGGGTATATTCGTCGATTTGATTCAACAGCCGCACGCTGCGGCCATCATGCGTGCACGTGCTGACGAACGCGTAGCTCCACAGTGGACAGAGGGAAGCGCTAGGATACCTTCAACACCCACGCCGGCTGGTGCAACAGGTCATCTCATTTGGCAGCCGTACGGCCGCGCCACCCCTCGAAGACTCCGCCTAATGTTCCTGCCGGTCAGGTGGCGTATACGACCCGCTTCCCACCGGCACGTGGTCCGGCCGCGGAGAAGCCCCCGCAGGCGTGCTGATATCTCCCTTGTGCTCCTTCAGCTTCGTATAAGCCTCCACCACATTCGCCGGGAACGACGGCATCTGTTCCTCCAGGCTCGTCATCAGTTCGCTTACAATTTCCGGATGCAGCGGCGCCACGTCGTAGCTCTCCGCCACATCTACCGCCACGTCATAGAGCTCAGGAATCCGCAGCCACGCGCTCCCCCGCGCCCCCGTGGAGCGGTCGTTGGTGTAGATCTCTCCCAGTATCCCCTGCGCTACCCGCAGCTTCCACTGCTCCTTGCGCACACAGTGCACGTCGAGCCCGCCGTTGCCCATCGCGCAGAAGTAGAGCAGCGGTTTTCGCTCGGGTCTGGTCCCGTGCCCAAACCATACGCTCTCTACATTGATCCCATCCAGCGGCTTCTCCGGCAGCGGCAGCCCACAGATCGCCGCCAGCGTGGGCAGAACATCCAGGCTCAAGCACCACGCATCGCGCTCTTTGCCCGCCTCAAGTGTCCCCGGCCACTTCACAAAGAACGGAACACGGAATCCGCCCTCAAACGTTGAAGCCTTGCGCCCGCGCAGCAGTCCCGGACTGCCCTGGTACCACGGCCCGTGATCGCTTGTGAAGATCACAATCGTGTCCGAGGTCAGCCCCTTGCGCTCCAGTGCGTGCATCACCTCGCCCGCGCTCCAGTCGATCTCCTCAATCGCGTCGCCTTGGTTGCCGAACCCCGATTTCCCGTGAAATCGCGGCGACCCCATCGGCGGATCGTGCGGATAGGAAAACGCAATATACAGAAAGAACGGCTCGTCGTTGCTTTCTTCGATGTACCGCACCGCGTCCTCCGTATAGCGCGGCGTCAGCGTGGTGCGGTCGGTGTTCTCCTCCAGCACCGTCTCATCGCGCATCAGAGGCAGCGGGTTCATGTCGACGCTGTATGGCACGCCGAAAAACGAGTCGAAGCCGCGCTGCGTCGGCAGATAGGCGCCGCTGTTGCCTAGGTGCCATTTGCCGACGGCGTGGGTCTTGTAGCCGCCCTGCTTGAACAGGTTTGAAATCAGCATCTCGTCCAGTGAAGTGCCTGTCTTCGACTGCGGCCCGAAGGCCCCGGTCGTGTCCATGCGCAGCCCATAGCGCCCCGTCAGCAGCGCCGCGCGCGAGGCCGAGCAGATCGGGTGCGCGGAGTTGTAATGCGTGAATCGCTGCCCTTGCTCCGCAATGCTGTCCAGGTTCGGCGTCGACAGGTTCGACCCATAGCAGTGCGGATCGCCGTACCCCAGATCGTCACAGATCATCAGCACTACGTTCGGCTTCTTCTGTTTGCGCGGCGCGTGCACCTTCACCAGCGCGTGCTGTTGCTCTCCCTCAGGCAGCGCGTTCGCCATCGTCGGCGCCGCCACCGAAGCCACCAGAGACTTCACAAAATCCCGTCTGCCCAACGTCATGGTCCCGCTACTCCTCGAATCAAAGAATCAAAATCCGTCGTTTACGATCCACCGTAGTGCAATCCACCGCAACTTTGATGGTCGCGCAAATGATAAGAACTAGCTCCGATGTTCCCCGGCTTCAGAACCTCACAATATGAGATTATGGTGCCCGAGTTGATTGGCCCACATATGCCAATTTCCGACATAGCCGGTGTGATAGGCCGCCTTTGTGAGAGCGTGCCCGAATCACTCATGTTCGGAACTGAGTCGAATCTCGTTAATGACCATACCGGTACCGGACTGATATTTTCCGGTCATCAGCGATGCGCGGTACGGCGCACACACCGGGGTGGAAGCAATGGCCTGATGCAGGTTGCATCCCTGCGCCGTGAGCGCGTCGATGTCAGGCGCCCGTGCGCACTCATCGCCGGCTTAGCCGCAGGAGGCAAAGCGCAATTGGTCGGGAAAAACACACGAGGTTTGGCCGCTTCGCCGCACGATTCTCAGCGCTTCCCTCCTACCATGGAAGTGCGGCGGCGGCGGCGGGAGCGGTCAGAAACTCACGGCGGTTCATCATCGGCTACATCCTTTTGCATCGGCGTGTGAAGTGTTGAACAGAGTGACTGCATTGTGCGCATTACGGTAGGGAAGACACCTTCCAATGCGCTGCTATGGCCGGATCAGCCAGCGCTTTAATGAAAATGCCTCCGACGACCGAGCGGGCCTGGAATGCCATCTGCTTTCCACTCACAGTATCGTAAAAGTCTGTCGTGGGAACTCGTGAGGGTGTTGTATCGGCCCATACCACGAGGCGATGAATGAGGTCCTGATACTGCGTGGGCTGTGGCGCCAACGTCGCCGTCCAGACCTGCCAGTCAAGCTTGGTGATTTCCTTGCGTCCATCAAGCGGCAAGCCGTCGGGCTGCATGTGTTTTGCGTAGAACGCCCACTCCGTTTGCATTACGGTAACGGGAAAGAGATGCAGGTCTAGAAGATTATCCCAGACCAGGTTGTACTTCTGGCTCCATGTTCCGGGCTGGTCAAAGGCAAGCTTATAGTGGTCGCCATCAAGCGCCATGCGTTCCCACTCAGCAGGCATGGGCTTCACTACGGCATCATAATGATTGGCCAGCTTTGTATCGCCAATGCCCTTCGCAATCTGTACAAACGCACCCAATGCTTCGATCGCCTTGATGGAGAGATTGGTATTGTGTGCCAGATGGCCTGCGAAGTCGTCTGTGCTGAGCTGGTTTTCCGGGTCCATGCCCTTGTTTGCCAGATATTCTGCCCATTGAGTGAGCTGCGGCACGTAGCGGCGTGCGAAGTCATAGTTCCCTTCGGCCCGGCTTAGCGCGGCAATCATCAGCAGTAGGTTACCGCTTTCCTCCACCGGCATCTGGTTTTCTTCGTTAACCTCGCCGCCTCCATAGACCTGGCCATCGGCCAAGGGAAAGGTGCCGAGATCGTGTGGCGCGAAGGGAAAGTTCCATCGAGGCAGTGCAGCATACCGCATGAGGGGCTCAAGCTGGGCTTCGAGCAGCTTCGGGTTGAACAACAGAAAGAACGGAGATGAAGGATACGTAACATCCACGGTATCAATGCATCCGTTGCTGTCATTCTCTTTGGAAAACAACATCGGCGTTCCATCAACGTCGACCACGAGCTTGTGTGCCGCGATCGTCTGCCGAAACAGTAACGCGGCCAAATAGGCGTAGTCCTCACCTCCGACCTTTCGCATGTCTGCCATCAGGTCGGTATCGAACTTGACCCCACGCGCTTCGAGCGCCGCGTATTCCTTCTCCGACGTCTCCAGCAGCTTTGCCTCGGTCGTGCCGTTACGCTGCCAGTAGCCGTGCAGTCTGCGTCCGAGGTATTCAATGGAGTAATTATCCGTATATGCAAGGAGCACATGCCGCTCGACGGACATTGCTCCGACGCTGCCGAACGACAACTGCACCGCAAGATGCGCTGCGCGATGACCGGTACCCCCGGCCGGCCGGGGGAAACCCAAATCATCTTCACCACTCAAGTTTCCAGACTTCACATATTGCTCTACAGCATTCGTGGTCAGGGCGCTGCTAGCGTTCTCGCTCAGCGGAACCGCAAGGTGAAAATAGCCCCAGTCTTCACGAATGCGATCTCCTGACCGGTTCAGAATAGCCTGATCGCGGGTTCCGATGCTCATTACATCCAATGCGGGAACCCGTTCCCTGGACCAGGTCACTTGCTCAGACGGCTCATTGACGGCGATAGCGGGATCAATGTCCAGCATTAGATCTATCTGGTGTGGTTTGCCATCAGTGGCCACGACATCCCACGTGAGATAGGTCACGGGACGCGACATCACTTCGAGGTCCTGGGGAAAGAGCGGAGTAAAGAACGTTGCGCGCAGCTGAACCCCGGCAGCGCTGAAGCGATAGCGTGAATGAAGAGGCGTAACCTCCACAAAGTCCTGCTGCATCGGCATCGTCTCGGGCATACGGAAGCCACGTGCCGATGTGCCCATCCAGCGATACACCTGGCCGTCGATGCGAACATAGCCACTGATCGGCTGAAGCGCCTCGGACCAGTGCTTGGTCGGAGCATCCGTAAGATGATCTGCCATGGACCAGACGCTGAAAGAAGGGTCATTCGCAATGAGTGGCACCGCAGGCGGGCGATGTTGTTGAGCATTCAGCACAAACAGCCCCGCAGATGACACGAGGAAGGTCAGCAGAGAGTAAAAGCTGGATCGCATACGGGTCCTTAAAGGAAAAAAGTTAGAAACTGACTGATTGACTCAGTCGCTGCCAGGTGGTGGGAGTTACGGAAGCGGGTCCGTGGTTTCAATCCTCCGCGCGACAAGGGCTTGCAGCATCATCCCCTCTAAATCTTTATGATGAGGATCGTTCCACAGGTTATTGAACTCTCCGGGATGTTCTTTGAGATCGTACAGTTCACCCGACCGGGGTTTGTCACACAGCGTCAGCTTCCATTTATCTGTACGGACGCATGATATCACAGGCGCAATCGGATATTTCCCGTTGGCGTCGAGGTACTCCATCTACAACGAGTCACGATGATCTTTCTTCTGGCCGGCAAGCAGAGGCGTGAGCGCACGGCCCGGCGAACCGGATTTCGCGGGTCGGAGGCGATGGGGTCAGGCTCGTGAGGGTAGCAAAGCTCTGGTCCTCTACGGCCATACCGGACATCGAGAAATGGGGCGTGTCGCTCACATTGAAGAACCTTGTCGCTTTTGTTCAACGCCCCGAATATGCTGAGCACAGCATATTCGGGGTGTTGGGTAGAAATAGCCAATATATTACTGGACGCAATCCCATCCTGCTTCCTGTCCTGACTCACCATAGGCATTTCCGTTCCGGAATCGGATCCACTGTGTCAACCATGCGCGCGACCACGGTGTGCATCATCTCATCGCGAGCGGATCGGGCACCAGAAGAATCCCACAGGTTGTTGGTTTCAGCCGGATCTTTCTCCAGATCGTACAATTCGCCGACTTCCAGCTTTTGGTAGTACGCAACCTTATAGCGTTCCGTTCTTACGCAGACGGCCATCGGCGGGGGGGAATAGAGAGCAAGTGAATCAAAGTACTCGCAGTAAACCGAATCGCGATGCTGGGTTGTCTGACCGGTGAGCAAGGGAGTCAGTGAACGCCCCTGCATTCCGGCGGGAATAGACACTCCGGCGGCTTCGAGGAGCGTCGGCGCAAGGTCGACCATCTCGACCAGGGCGTCGCTGCGAAGCCCAGCTTTATATCTTCCCGGCCAGCGGATAATCATGGGTACACGAATCGCGCCTTCATAGAAATAAGGTCCCTTCTCAAAAATACCGTGATCGCCCAGCATCTCGCCATGGTCGCTCATGTAGATGACGATGGTGTTGTCAGCCTGGCCCGTTTCCTCCAGTACCTGTAACATTCTGCCAACCTCAGTATCTACCTGCTCGATCATTGCGTAGTAAGCCGCCTTCATTCTGCGATGATCAAGATCGCTGGTATTTATGTAGGAGATTCCATGTCCACCGGTTGACGCATGGTGATCTATCTGCTGATAAATGGGTTTATTCTTAAGTTCGCCTTCACGATAGTTAGGGCTTGGTATATCTCCAGGCTTATAGTGATCGAGATATTGCTCGGTCGGCCAATAAGGAGCGTGAGGCTGGTAGATGTTTACCGACATGAGCCAGGGATTAAAGTCCTTCTGTCCCCGCATGAATTGAATGGCTCGATCTGAACACCACGCTGTCTGCGTATACTTGGGGTCGATGGGAACGCCCCACGCCAGCGCGTCTTTTCCGTGCGGGGCATCGGGCCACTTGACTCCCTGCTCATTGAGCCAAACGCGCCACATGTTATGCCCTGGCCACGTATTGGTAATATCGTGACTCCAGTCAAAGACGCTGTAGCCATCATCTATGCGATCCTCAAGCCGACCGCCAAATGTGGGCGAGAGATGAAGTTTTCCGGAGAGGCCGCAGGCATATCCTTCATCAGAAAGAACGCGTGTAATGAGGCGTTCGTCCGGGCGAATTCGTTGGCCGAGGGCCCGCAAGCCAGTGGTGTGCGGATAACGCCCAGTCAGAAAACTGGCGCGCGATGGGGAGCATACGGGGTTCTGCACGTATGTATGCGTCAGCGTTGCAGACTCCGCCATCAACTTGCGGATGTTGGGTGTGTGAATGACGTCGTTGTTCAGACCTTCTATTGTGTCGAACCGCTGCATATCTGGACAGATCCAAAGGATATTCGGCTTTCGCCCGCCATTGAGTTCGACGGGAGCCTGCGGCCAAATATGGACCCCGGGTTGCGGCCCCTGCGTGTTTTCCTGAGCCGCGGCAGAACTAGCAGCCAAGCCACCTACAGCCAATAACGAGGACTTGATTACATCGCGACGATTCATTTTCGAAAGCCTCCGGCTTGCTTTTCGCATGATAAATGTATGACAAAGCACGTCACTGAAGAAGCAGGCATCTCTGCGCCTGCTTCTTCAGTGAGATAGGACATGTTACGCTCGTCGACGGAAATGTAGACGAGTCTTTCTTTGATCTCTACAGCGTGAGATTCGGGTTGCGAGGAGGCTGGTAGTCAATTGCTTTCCTCCTTGTCTTGCCCGCCTCCCGTGTCGAGGTTATTGACACCGAGGACGATCTCCGTAAACGACAATGATGCGTGATCATTGTCAGAAGATAAGCTTGGCCGCGAATTGTATCTCTCGTGGCGGCGGCGCAGGGAGTATGGCATTGAGCTGACCGAAAGTAGCATCGCCCATCGAAGTATCCGGTAAACCAAAGTGCGCCGTGTTGGTCAGATTAAACGCTTCAGCACGGAAGTGCAGGTGCAGCCGCTCGGTTAGCTGAGTCTCCTTATCGAGCGTGAAGTCGACGTTCTTGAGGGCGGGGCTGCGCACGGAACCGATGGTTCGCGACACATCTCCGAACGTGAATGCGGGAGGAAGAGCGAAGGCTGCGGTATTGAACCACTCGGCCACCTTTTGGGCAAGAGGCCGTGAAGAGGAGAGCTTCGGGCTTACTCCCGTTACATAATTCGGGCGGTTGCCTCCGTCCGTGATCGGCGCGGCCAAGGCCAGTGGGAAACCCTTCTGCTCAGTGAGAATACCAGATGCACTCCAGCCGCCAACCAGCCCATTGACAAACCCATTCGAGGTCGACAAAAGCTTGCGGTCGTGTCCAAAGGGAAGCTCCCACACTCCATTGACAATGAGAGCCTGCGGGATATCATTCTCGGAAAGCGACTTTTCCGCAGCGAGGTCGTATGGGTTCTGCACGCCCGTCGAATTGTTAGTGCCAATCGGCGCATCATCGCTTGGCACGTTCGACAACCACTTACTGACAGTATAGACAGCCAGGAGGGTAATACCGTGCGTGGTTCTCTTATTCATCTTGACTTGCAGCGATTGGTAGTTTGAACCGCCCCAGGTAGAGTTTTCATCAGTTATGCCGGTGAATTGCGGATTCGGCAATAACAGCTGTTGCTTAGTGACTGTGGCGTTCGAGAGGGCGCCAATACCTACGAAGGGCTTGAAGGGGTTCGGAACCAGAGATTGGAGGGCGGTTCCCATGCTCAGGTATTGCGGATTGAGGGTATCCTGACTTAGATTGCTTGTCAGATGCAGACCGCGGTTTGCGACGTACGCGGCTTCAACCAGAATATTGGATGGAAGCTGCCGTTGGACACCGAAGTTCCACTGATAGGATTGCGGAGTCTTCGGATGCGCTTCCCACACGCTTAACGATTGCCCTAACGCCGTTCCCGCGCCTAGTGAATTGCCACTGGGCTTGACCAATCCCTGCGGGTACGGATTGCTCAGGACATCGTTCGGAATCAAGCCGCCATTTAATGAGGTGCTCCAATTTGTTGAAGAGCTATAGCCCGTGTCCGGGACGAAGCCTACCGCATTGTTACTGATTTCAAGCGGTGCGTAAACCATTCCAAAGCCACCACGAACGACGGTGCTTCGGATCGGTGTCCACGCCAAGCCAACGCGCGGTCCGAATTGATCTTTATTCCAGTTATAGACCGTGGCAGGAGTACCACTTGTTCCGGCAAACACGAGGCCCCCCGTCAAGCTTGGAAAGCTTGCGTTCGCCGCCGGACTTGGAACGCTGGGGTTGAAGTAATTCAGTTCATCGCGTCTGTCTGCGTAGGGACTCTCTTCTTCGTATCGAAGTCCAAGATTGAGCGTTAGTTTCGGATTCAGACGAATGTTGTCCTGGGCATAGCCAGCCGCATACCAGTCCCTTATCCTGTTTCCTGCGCCAATGGGTATCGAACCTGAGTTTCCGGCTCCAAGCAGCATGCTGGCCAGCCCATTGCCCGCAGTCGAACTCGCAGTATTCGGGTTCGGACCTTGCGTCTGAGCTTGTGTAAATGAGAAGGTTCCCGCGCTTGAAGCCACGTTGAAATAGTTGATCAGGTGCAAGCGAACATCGGATCCGACAATCAGGGTATGACGCCCGGCTATCTTCGTCAACGAAGTCAGAAGACTATGGGAGTCGTTGCCATTATGCAAATAGCTCTGCCCATTGGTACCAGCGTAGGACGAGATGTTCACTGAAGGAAACATTGGAAGTGTAATGTCATCGACGAAGGAGGTGGGGAATCCGAGAGACGCATTATTGAATCCGTAGCTGAGGGTTTGGCGAATTTGGAACCACCGGGCATAACCATAGTCAATCGTTAATAACAGGGTGGGACTGAAAGCGACTGTGTTGTCAAAAGCGAAGGACCAGTTGTGGAAGGCAGTTGTTCCAACTGCGCCATTGCCACCCGATGCGACATTGCCAAAATAGTTAGGCTGGGTGAGGTTGGTCAGGAAAAAACCGAATCTACCAAAGAAGTGGTACCGGCTGTTTACGTTCTGGTCAATCCGGGCACTCCCGGAGTTCTGACCAACGAACAAAGGTTTGTCGCTGATAAAGTTGTTTGCGTTTGTATTTGGAGAGCCTGTCGTGTTGGGTAACGGATAAAAATTCATGATCGCTTGGGCGACTGGATCAAGCATTCCAGATGGAATCTTGTTGCCGGGAAATGGGGTGCGAATATATTGGGATGGATTGGATGGATTGACCATAGTCGAATACGGGTTATAAATCGTTACCAGCGCTCCGCTGGAATTGAATGTCTGGCTAAAATCTCCCGTTTTCTGCGCCGCCGTGGGAACCGTTGTGAGGAATGTAGCTCCTTGAACGCGCCTGGTCCCTTGATAATCTCCATAGAAAAACGTCTTGTTCTGGCCGTGGTAAATCTTTGGAAACACCACCGGGCCGCCGACCGAAGCGCCAAACTGATTCATCTTGAACGGCGGAGTTTTTACACCCTTGCTGTTATCGATATAGTCGTCAGCATTCAGAACGTTATTACGAAGAAACTCGAACACTGCGCCATGAATCTGGTCAGTGCCCGCTTTCGTGGTCACGTTGATGACGCCGCCGCCGAACCGGCCATATTCCGCTGAGAGGGTATCGCTTTCGACCTTGAACTCCTGCGTGTCATCGACGGACGGAATGGTGGTGATCTGGTTGAAAAATCCTGCGGTGCTGGGCACGCCATCGATCAGGAACTCATTGCTTTGAGCTCGGCCACCGTTGACTGAAAAGTCGGAATCCCACGTGGTATTGACGGGGACGTCGCCGAACTGGCCATTCGCTGCCTGGTTGAATGTAACGCCGGGCGTGAGTTGGATCAGGCGAAAAGAACTTCTGCCGTTGAGAGGAAGACTCGCGATGCTCTTGGCCTCGAGCACCTGGCCGACAGAAGATGTTTCCGCGTCGAGCAGTGGCGGCGCGCCGGTGACCGTCACATTTTGTGAGATAGATCCTACCGTCAATGCGATGTCGACCTGGGCGACCTGGGCAACCTCTAAGGTAATGCCGTTACGGATGGTCTCCGCAAACCCCGACTTGGCTACAGTCAAAGAGTATCCGTCGGCGGGAGGCAGAAGCGGAACAACATATTCGCCTGCCGCGTCGGAAACGGCTACGCCTCTAATCCCTCGCGCGGAATTTTCCACTGTGACGGTTGCTCCGGCAACGACCGCGCCGCTGCTATCGGTAATGCGGCCAGTGAGCTCGGCGGTTTGCTGTTGTGCAAAGACATGAGGCGCAAAGAATGCCACCGCTATCACGCCAGAAATGCTTGCATTCTTTGTCACATTGGCGCATTTGATCGCTCTTCCGATAAGCGACGTCCTGGAGCTCAAAATGTGCATGATGCATTCGACTGCAGAGTGAATCATAACCCTCCTGAGTGTAAACGTTTTCCATTTTCCGTTTTCGTCGCCCAATTTCCCCATATTGATCCCCGGGAAGTACTAGAATGAATCAAGATGGGCGCACTTCGGCACAAGCGATTGAAGATTTTCGTTGACCGACAAGCTACTGTGAGAGCTCGACTTAAAGTGTTGTCTTCCGATTGGACTTACACAGTTCCGAGGATGAAAGAAACTCGATTCTGAAGCGGACTAAGAATAGGGTGCTGCAAACAGAATGTGCAATCGGCCATCTTGACCAATCGCCAGTAGTACATATGTGCGATCCGGCCTGACGGGACTGGTTCAGATTGATAAGTCAACAGCCGCATTCAAGGGTGCTGCCGTACAATCACAAACGGAGGTCCCTGGTTGAGGGCGTCGGTGCGAGAGAAGGTTATGAGTTGATTCGCATATTGATTGTGGACGATCACCTGGCAATGCGCGTTGGGCTTACGAGTATCCTCGGCGCTCAGCATGAGTTGGAAGTCATTGGGGCCGCGGCTAGCGGGGACGAGGCGCTCGCCATGCTGGAGCGGCGAATGACCGATATTCTGCTGCTGGACCTACGCATGCAGCACATGGACGGCATTGGGCTGCTGGAAGAGGTGGTCCGGCGACGGTATCCTCTCCGCGCCATCGTGTTTACCAGCTATGAAACGGACGAAGATGTTTATAGGGCTGTAAGCGCAGGAGCTCATGGTTATCTTCTCAAAGAATCTTCAGAGCAGGAACTGGTGGACGCAATCGTTGCCGTGCATTCCGGAAAGAGTTACCTGCCGCCCCATATTGCTTCGCGGCTTACTGATCGAATGCACCGCTCAAGCCTCTCCATGCGGGAACTGGAAGTCCTGGAGATGATGGCCAAGGGACTGACCAATAAGCAGATCGCCGGGGCACTTGGGATTAGCGACCATACTGTCCGCTCGCATGTTGCAAATATTACGGAGAAGCTGAACGTGGCGGATCGAACTGAAGCAGTTACCATAGCAATCAAGCTCGGAGTTCTCCAGTTGCGCTAATGAGCGCGACCATACATCGTGCAAGTGGAAACTCTTGCTGTATGCCCGTCGAGTTTTTCGGCCCTTTCGAGCGTTACCTGCATGCGATATCTCACCCAAGGATGAAAGCGATACTATGGTGCAGTGGCAAACTGTGCCTGCAGAATAACGACGCTTGTACTGACATCCGCACTGTTGGCCGGGGTGTTGAGTTGCGCCCGCGAATCTCATCCGACGATTTACTTTATTTCGCAGACGACAGCCGACGATCTTTGGGAGCCGGCGCGCGTGGGGTCGCTTGACGGCACCGTCAATTCTGCGTACAGCATTCATTGGACAGGTCCTCCCAGCGTGAACGATATTCAGGCGCAGATTCATCTGCTCGATGTAGCAGTCGATCGGCATGCCGCCGGAATCATCCTTGCTCCCAGTCATCCTCTGGCGTTGATGATGCCCGTGCGCAGGGCGGGGCTGCTGGGGATACCGGTCGTGGTCATTGCTTCGCCTCTTCCCCTGGCCGCCGCGAACAACCTGTTCTATGTTCTCAACGATGAGGAAGAAGAGGGTAAGATCGCGGCCAGACGAATTGGGTCGCGACTGAATGGAAAGGGTTCGGTCGCGATCCTTGGGCTGAATCCAGATGACCAAGGTATTTTTACGCGCATGCAGGCTTTTGAAGGGACACTTGTGCGGGAGTTTCCGAACGTCAAGATCCTCTCGCGACACATGGAGCCGAACAGTGAAGCGCAGTCTGAGCAGACCGCGCGCGCGCTGCTGACCTCAAACGTCAGTCCGGATGCAATACTGGCGCTGACTGGTACCGCAACAAACGGCGTTCTGCAGGCGATTGGAAACACAGACCACGGGAAAAAGATTATCCTGGTTAGCTGCGATCAGCGAACCGGTACACTCTACTATCTATCGCTGGGGAAGGTTGATTCGGTTATTGCCGAGAACACATATGCGATGGGGAGCCGGGCTGCTGAGATGATCCTTGAAGCGAGGTCAGGCAGGCCGATGGGGGACACTCTGCGGATCAGGCCAATCCTTGTTACTCGCGAGAACATGTACTCACCCGAGCTATTTCGTATCCTCACTCAGGACTTGAGGGAACGATATTGAAAGCCAATCACAAGAGGTCGCGGTGGCTGCTGGGTTTCCTGTTAATTGCAACGACGGGACTGTTGATTTTTGGTGGCTTGTTCGTCCAGGATGCGTTGCGGCAACGACTGCCTGACGGACCATTATTAGAAACTGGAAGCGCTGATGGGTGGAAGCCCTACGGCGGCGCCTGGGAGACAAAAGGCGACGTGATTCATAATGACTCTTCAGAACGCGGAGCAAAGTTCATCAAGGGTTCGTCGCATTGGGGCGACTATACATTCGAATCCGATCTGGAGTCTTTAGGTCAAAACGGCCGAGTAGGACTGATCGTTCGCTCCACAAACGAAGAACGGGGAGTTGATTCGTACAGCGGATATTACGTGGGGCTGCGCTGGCCCGACAGCCGCATGATCATTGGACGAAGCGATTACGGATGGGCAGAATATGCCCACGTCAGTCTTAGAACCGTTCTGCAGCCCCTTCATTGGTATCACTTGAAAGTAGTTGCGGTAGGATGCACAATTGCGGCGCAGTTCACAGATCCTTCGACGGGCGAAACCAGTTCTATTTCGGCTAACGACACTTCTCCGCATTGCGCGAAGTATGGCCGTGTCGGATTGAGGTCGCTGTCAACGTTCAGCGCCTGGAAGAACATTTCGATTCATCCGGCAACGACGAAGGATCTTCGGCCTCTTTTAGAGGCGGTTAATCCGACCGAACAGGAATCGCCGCCGGTAACCATTCAGGATAAGCTGGATAACTTCAAGGAGTTCTACGCCGATACGGTATCTCAGCCGAACTCAGGTATCACCGGCCCCACTGTACCCATCGATGAGCTGCGTGTAGCCTCTGTGCTCGGCACTGATGTTCTGTCTGTGCGCGGCAAGGTAATCCTCACCAGTCCTGCCCTGTTCGTTCAAGACTCGACTGGAGGAGTGTTCATCCCCAATGTCAAGACCGCAAAACTCAACATTGGCGATGAAGTCCTGGCGAGAGGACAAGCTATCCCGCATCCATTTAGCTCGGAAATTCGCGACGCCCAAGTGACCATGCTATGGCCAAGCATCGCGGATCCGCCTTTCTCAATTACGTCATTCCAGGCCGCAACTGGGGCTTTCGACGCGCGATTTGTAGAGTTGCAAGGTGATCTCGATAGCACCAATGTGCAACAGTCTCGTCGTGTCTCTCTCGAATTGAGCGATGGGGATCAGCGCTTTCAAGCGCTTCTCGAAGCCAGCAGTGCGAAGCCGGCGCTTTCCTTGCCCGCTCATGGTAGCCGTCTGCAAATCCGCGGCGTATGTGTAACATCCCTCCAATACACAAAGAGCGAGGTGCCTTTTGTCATATTGCTGCGCTCCCCCGATGACATCAAGGTGATTAATGGACCGCCCTGGTGGAGTGCGCGAAACCTGATCTCGGGAGTCGTGGTAGCGCTCATCATTTCTCTGCTCGGATATATTCTTTATGCACGTGCAGAACAATGGAGGCGTCAAGCTGTGATCGAGGAGCGACTTCGTCTGGCTCATGATTTGCACGATACAATGGCGCAGAGCTTCGCCGGGATAGGGTTTCAATTGCGGGCAATCCTCAAGAAACTTCCCGGGGCGCCGGATCCACTTCGAGAACAGGTGGAAATAACTTCGGAATTGGTTCGACAAGGTCATCAGGAAGCGCGGAGAAGTATTTCTACCCTGCGGAATGACGCTAATCGCGATCATATCGAACTGCTCCCGGCCCTGATTCAGGTGGCAGAACGGATGATCTCCGACGACTCGATTGTGGTCGAAACATCCGCGAGCGGTACTCCGCGCCGCATTCCGCTCAAGCTGGCCGATGTCCTGTTCCGTGTCGGGCAGGAGGCAATTGCAAATGTGATTCGTCACGCAAACGCGTCGCGCATAAGGATCCACCTCGACTACGGGAGGAACAAACTCCAGTTTGCGATTGAAGATAACGGAATTGGATTTACTCTGGATGATGCCAATGCCGGAGGCTTCGGATTGAACGGTATTCGTGAGCGGGTTCTTACGGTGGGTGGAACCGTCCAGATCACTTCCTCGCCTGGCATGGGAACCCGGCTGGCGGTGGAGACACCGCTCCCACCGTTAACACTATTGTTCCAGTTGCTTCCCTGGCTGGAAATCAACGGCAAGCATTGAAGGGCTCGATCGCTTCACGCTGAAGCAGCCGCCATCCCCGCGCTACCCCCATGAAAGATGGCCGCGCCGGTATAGGGGCTTCCTCAAAGGTACGATATACCTGATTGCGTTGGTATATATACCAACGCAATCGCAACAATTTCTCCCTCCATATTTCCGCCTAGGTTGTTGAAGGGCAATGGGTTCGACGAGAAAAATGTAAGCATCCTCCGGCAGAGCCGGAGGCTTTATGATTTGAGCCCCTCAAAGCGGCTGATGCGTTCGTTGCTCATGCCAACTTCCCTTTTGGGTCTTGCGCGTACGAACGATTTTGCCCAATATTCGCATCTCTCAGCGGCAAATCGGGCGATTTTCATCGCCTCCATGCATTTGTGTCACAGTCCAACATTCAAAAACAGAAAACCGTGGCATACTCCCGGAAATGTCAAACTTCTACTGCCAGCACATGCCTTCGCCATGGCAAGTCCGAAAACTTCTGGGCAACAGTTATGGCTGCGGAAATCTGCCGACACTTCATCCCACCCGCCTATCTCCCTGATCCGCCGCGCCTCTCCACTTCTGTGCTCGAGCGCACCCCCTCAGATTCCAAACTCCTCTTCCGGCAACGGCACTGGCGCTGGCGGCGTGGTGTGCGCCATCGCTTAGTTCCTCACCTGATTCGGCCAGAAACGATCATCCCGAACCTCCACCTCAGACCGCAATCTTGCCTTCTCAAACCTTTCATTGGGTTTTGAGGATAATCTCCTCCTTGGTTGCTGAATCGCTGGAAGAAACCGTTATGCTGCTAGACAACACCATATATCTATGGCATCATTTTAGCCTTGGAGACATCTCCCATGCATCGACGTTCCGCGTTCTCTCTTGTTTTTCTGCTTCTGGCATCCACCCTTTGCTGCGATGCCCAGAAAAGCGCCGACTCGGCGCCCACCTACCAGTTGAAGATCGACTTCAATCAACGAGTCAAGATGCGAGATGGCGTGGAACTTGATGCCGATGTCTATCGCCCTGATGCAACGGGAAAGTTTCCCGTAATCATTGCACGAACTCCATATAACAAGAGCACGGAAACGGGGAATCACCTGGCTATGGGCCGGTATTTTGCAGCCCGTGGTTATGTCTATGTTGCACAAGACGTTCGTGGCCGTGGAGATTCAGATGGAGTTTTCATTCCGTACCGGAATGACGGACCTGATGGGTATGATTCCATCGAGTGGTGCGCGAGCCAGCCGTGGTCCAACGGAAAGGTGGGAACGATCGGCCAATCGTATCTGGGCTATGACCAGTGGATCGCTGCCGTGCAACAGCCGCCGCATCTGGCGGCCATGATCGTGTTGACCACGCCTCCCGATCCGATCGTTGAATCGCCCACCGGCTTGCCCTCCCCGACCTACATGAGCTGGTACAACCTGCTGCTCGGACACACGCTGCATAACGACGCCGCAGTGGACTGGAATGCTCTTTATTGGCATCTACCACTGGACACAATGGATTCGGCCGGAGGATACCATTCAGTCTACTGGCAGGAAGCCATCAATCATCCTGGCATCAACTCCTGGTGGGAGCCACTGATCTATCAGAACAAGTATGACAGGGTCCATGTGCCCATCATGCATGTATCGGGCTGGTATGACGACGAGCAGGCTGGCGCAATCATGAACTATATCGGCATGACGCAGAAAGGGCCGATGGACCAACGTAAAAACCAAAAGCTGTTGGTTGGGCCGTGGCCCCACGCCATCAATTCCACCCATAAGCTTGGTGAAGTGGAGTTTGGTCCGACCGGGCAGATTGATCTGTTTGGCTACGAAATCCGTTGGTTCGATTACTGGCTGAAGAACCTCGATACCGGCATCATGAGCGAGCCTCCGGTCCGCATCTTCCTGATGGGCAAGAACGAGTGGAAGGACGAACCCGACTGGCCAATACCCGGAACGCAAATGGTGAAATACTACCTGAACAGCGAAGGGCATGCCAACAGCCTTTACGGCAACGGAACGCTCAGTTTGCAACCGCCGGCGTCGCCCACCTCTGACCGCTATAGCTACGATCCCGCCAATCCGGTTCCTTTCATCACCGGCGCCACATTCTCACAACTTGGCGGCCCCGACGATTACCGTCCGGTGGAGCGTCGCGACGATGTCCTGGTCTATACGTCGGAAGCATTTGCGAAGCAGCAGTTGATCTGCGGACCGGTGCGTGCCCACTTATACGCATCGTCCTCGGCTACTGATACCGATTTTACGGTGAAATTCCTCGATGTTTGGCCAAATGGATTCGCCCAGCGCATGAGCGACGGAATGGTACGCGCGCGCTTCCGCGACGGCGGAGATAAAATGTCGCTCATCGAGCCTGGGAAAATTTATGCGTATGACGTGGATGTATGGAACACTTGTCAGGAATTCCCAGAGGGTCACCGCATGCGCATTGAAGTTGCCTCCAGCGCATTCCCCAAGTACGACAGGAATCAGAATACGGGTGAGCCGTTAGGCAGAACCGCGAATATCAAGATTGCCCAACAGACGATCTACCACGACGCTGAACATTCATCCTATGTGACAATTCCGCTAGCGCCCGAAAAGTAACCGAATGGAATGGAGAATCGGTCACGCCGCACACGAATGCTTCACGGCGTAACCGATTTCCCCCAGTAGCCCTTGTCGCGCTTGACGAGCATGCGGATTTTGTTGATGGCTTCCTGATCTGGAACGAAGCGGATTAAAATCGACCGCTGATTTTTCCTGCCGAGTTTTGTTACCCAGTCTTCACAGGTGGAGGTATAGATCAAAACGTCCGTTTTCTCGACTATCTTCTGCGCAGCGGCGGAATCGTCCACAACTGCATACGGAATGGATGCATCCGGCTGGTCACGATAGAACTGGATCATTTTGATGATTCCCGGTGCGGGATCGACGGATCCAAACAGCACGCCCAGCTTCTTGTTTAGAGGAATCGAAACGATTTTCTGAATGGCGGCGCTGTCGAGGGTATGGGAAAGCGCAACCACTTTCTGGCCGTGGGCGGCGACCAGGCGCTGGACGAAGTCGTAATGGTAAAGAGTGGTGGTGAGTAGATCCGCGCCACTCAATTCCTTATTCAAAGCCGGATGCTTGGAAGTCGTTGTTCCGAGCGCCGAGGTAAGCACTCCCTCAATCTCCAAGTGCAGGTCGGCCAGCGAGTTCCGCAGTTCCGCGGTGTAGTCCTCAACGTACTCCGGCAGACACTCGACAAATACGATTCTGGTTGGCACCGCCTGGCGCTGGTGTGCGAGAGCCCGGTGGGTGATCGCTTGCGCCACCAGCATCGGATCCATCTTCTTATTGATGGCCTGCTCCACCACTTTTTCTGCGAACGTGGACAGGCGCGACCGCTGGCGGGCATCTGCGCCGGAAGGCTCCAGAGTGAGAGCCACGTGCACCCCCACGCCGCGCGTACTGGCCACCACACGTCGATCACGCAGCCACTTGTAGGCTTTGTTCACGGTGAGAAAAGAGACGCCCAGTTCCTTGGCCAGTGTGCGGATTCCGGGAAGCTTGTCGTCTACCCGCAGCACTCCGGTCTCTATACGAAATATGAGTTCGTGAGCGATCTGCAGGTACAACGGAAGTCCGCTCTCGGAGTTGAGGGTAAATCGTTGGTTCAAGTTGGCTGCTTCTTCCGGGGCCGGTTGCCAGGTGGATCATAACACATGCACAGCAGGACCCGAGGTCGAGGGACGGCCGTTTCCGGGGCGCGCGGCGTCTGCCGCTCGGAACTGAAAACCCAATCCATTGAAAGCTTGCCTTGCTTCCTTGGGCTCAGATGTTGGTCCTGAGCGGAGCCGATGCCGTCGCGCAAGAATATCGCACGGGAAATGGCAGCCGTATTTCCGCCAGTTGACAATCTATTAATATAGGTGTACCTATACAGTATAACAGTGCATTTCAAGGGAGGCTCCCATGATCAAAGCCACTACAGGCGCCTGTGTTCTAGCCGCCTTATTCCTCTCGTTTGCGCCTGGCGCACATCCGCAGCAAGCAACCGCCGACATGCGTGGGGTCGTCACGGAGAAATCGAATGCGGCCGTGGTTGACGCGCACGTTACGCTGACCAACATACAGACCGGTTTGGTACGTTCGTCCCAGACGATTGAAACAGGAGAATATGCGTTTGTCGGTGTTTCTGCCGGCAAATACACACTGTCCGTCGAAAAAGCGGGCTTTGCGGTGAAGCAAGTTGAGGGAATCGTTCTGACTGTCGGACAGTCAGCAAACCTTGACGTGGTAGTGGAGGTCGGAAGTGTCGAGCAGACAGTCAACGTGTCAGCCGATCCCCCGATGGTCAATACTTCGGAATCCTATGTCGGCACGACGATCGGCACAACAGAGGTGCAGGATTTGCCCTTGCAGTCGCGGCAGTTTGCGAACCTCGCGGTTCTTACGCCCGGCGTGACGCTCGTCTTCAACGCCGATCCGACCGAGAAAAATCGGTTGATGCCGTCGATTGCCGGAGGCCGAGGCCGTTATACAAGCTTCTATGTCGACAATGCAGATGACAATGAAGATCTCGACGGCGGACTTCTACAAGCGGTAAGCCTTGAGGCGGTTCAGGAATTCCAGGTGATCACTCATCGTTTCACCGCCGAACAAGGCCGCGCGGCATACGGCATCATCAACGTCATCACAAAGTCGGGTACGAATAGCTGGCATGGAAGCGGTTTTGAATTCTTCCGCAATACAGCGCTCAATTCGACGACGCACACCGAGCAGATATCCAACATGCCGAAGGGTACCTACAACAGGAACCAGTATGGAGGTTCCTTTGGCGGGCCAATCGTGAAAGACAGGCTTTTCTTTTTCGTTGCGCCCGAAGAGCTTTCGCAGAGCACGGTAAACATCGTCAACACGGAAGGGGTCGATCCTTCACTCGACGGCCCGGAAACCTTGCCGCAAAAGCTGTTCACGTTCTCGGCGAAACTTGACTGGCAGCTGGCCAAGACGAACCTGATGTCGTTCCGGTATTCGCGCGAAACCAACAGCGACGTGAGCGACGTGAGCACAATTACGCCGAAGCAGAGCTCGGGTACAAACCAGAATGCATACAACACGGGGGCGATAAACCTTACTAGCACCTTC
>DATDLS010000262.1:0-24305 GCA_036519195.1 Occallatibacter sp.
TGAGGGCCACAATGGCGCCATCGGGCAGGGTCCGATTCTTGCCCATCAGCACCCACTTTTTGTTGACGATGCCGATCTCATCTTTCGATACGATGACCGTTCCGAAGAAGGCGCGAAGAATTAATTTTTGCAGCAGGATGATGAGAATGACGACAAGGATCCAGCCGTATTTCACCACCGGGTCAACCGAAGTCGAGTCCATGAGCACTCCTTGATTTGAGGACGCTCCATCATACCCCAACTTCAAGTCGTACCCGGTACCCGCGCGACGGACTTTAACTCTTGCGTAACCTGCGCCTCAGTCCACTCGCAGCGCGCGCAGCGGGTCCAGCCGCGAAGCGCGCCATGCCGGCACCAGGCAGGCCAGCACCGTCACGGTCAGCAGCGCCGAGCTCACTGCGGCGAACACGCCGCTATCTACGGGCCGGGTTCGATAGAGCATGGAAGCAACGGCTCGCGCCGCTGCTAGACTTGCCGCCAGGCCCATGCCCAGGCCCAGCAACGCCGGCTCTAAGCCGTCCAGCATCACTTTGCGCAGCACCTGGTGCCGCCGCGCACCCAGAGCAATGCGGATCCCGATCTCGCTGGTGCGCTCGGCCACAAGGTAGGAAAGCACTCCGAACAGTCCTACTGCCGCCAGCAGCAGAGACAACCCCGCGAAAACAGACAGCAACGTCGCATCGAAGCTGGCCTCCACGGTGGACTTGCCCAGCAACTGGTCCATTGTCATCACGTCGGAGACCGGCAGGTTCCGGTCCATCGACTGCACAATCTTCTCTACCGGCAGCGCCAGCTGGTCCACGTGATGCGACGAGCGAATCACTACCGTCCCGTAGTTTGGATATCCGGTGGAAAGCGGCATGTACTCTATCGGCTTGGGCTCCTCCGATGGCGAACTGCGCGTGTCGGCCGCGACGCCCACAATGGTCAGCTCCAGGTCATCCACCCGCACGTGTTTGCCGAGCGGGTCTTCGCCCGCAAGCCACTGCTCGGCAAAGCTCTTGCTGATCACCATCTCCCGGGCTCCATCAAGCCGCCTGCCGGCATCGAAGCTGCGCCCGCGCAACAAGGGAATACCCATCGCGGCAAAATACCCCGGGTCGGCCCAGCGATGAAGAGCCACCGCTGTCCGTCCCGCAGGCAACCGAGGATGCCCCACAATCGTGAACGGTCCGTCTCCCCAGTCCCCCTGCCCCGGAACCGCCTGCACAATGGCCGCCGCGTCTACTCCTGGCAGCGCGCGCACCCGACTCAGAAAGTCCGAGAAGAAGTTCACTCTCTCGCTGCGATCGTTGAACCGCCCGCCAAACAAGGCAATGCGCATGGTGAGCACCTCGTTGGTGGTGCAGCCCATGTCAGAAGAGCGCAACCGTTCGTAGCTCTTTACTAGCAGCCCGGCGCCCACCAGCAGTACCACCGTAAGGCCCACTTCGAGCGTCAGCAGAACCTTGAGCAGCCGCACGCGCCCGTTGGCCATGCTTGTTCCGCGCCCAGACTCCTGAAGCGTCACGAGCAGCCGCTCATCGCGCTGGGCAACGGACCCGATCGCTCCTGCTGCCAGGGCGCACAACGCGATCAGCCCAGAGGCAAACAGCACCACCGGGCCATCGATCTGAATCGATTCCACGCGGCTCATTTCCGGTCGCACTTTTGTCAGCCACTCCACCGCAGCCCACGCCAGCGCCATTCCCGCTGCGCCGCCGCCCACGCACACCAGCACGCTCTCCATCAGGCGCCGACCGCCTCCACCAAGCGCCATGCGGATCGCATGCTCTCTGCTCCGCGCCGCGCCACGCGCCACCAACAAATTCGCCACGTTCAGGCACGCGATCAGAAGCATGCAGCTGGTCGCGGCAAACAGCACATAGGGCGTCTGACGCGCGTTCACTTCCATGTCTTCCAGAAGCGGGCGCGCAATCGCGGACTTGCCGATAACCGGTATGTCCCGGTGCGCATCGTTCACACGGCGGGTAATCAACGCCAGGTCCGCCGTAGCTTGCTCCGGCGTTACATCGGGACGCAAACGGCCGGTCACTGCGAATGGGTGATGGACCAGAGATTCCATCCACTCGGCCGGCTTGTCATGGTACACAGCGGTCAGCAGCTGGACCGATGGGTCTTTCGGATACACAAACCAGGCCGGCAACACGCCGATCACCGTGTACGGGCGGGAGTTGATGTGGACTGTCTGGTTGAGAATTCCCGGGTCGGCGCCAAAGCGCCGCTTCCACAGTCCCCAGGTCAGCATCACCGTGCCGTCAGCTGCCAGCTTGTCGTCGTCTGCGGTGAAGCTGCGCCCCTCAGCCGGCTTCACCCCGAGCAGCGGCAGCAAGTTCCAAGAGCAGTTCACTCCGTGCAGTTTTTCCGGAAGTTGCGCTCCGTTTGCGGACAAATTGAACTCCGCATCGCTGACCAGGGCCAGATCCTGGAATGTCTTGTTCTGCTGCTTCCACTCGGCGAACATTCCGCCCGCCACCATATCGAGCTTCGAGTCGGGATCGCCGGCCACCTCGCGCTCATACACCATCATCAGCCGGTCGGGATCGGAAAAGAGCAGCGGCTTCAGCAGCACTGAGCGAACAATCGTGAACATGGTCACGTTGGCGCCGATGCCCAGCGCCATCACCACAATCGCGATCGCCGTGAAGCCCCGCGCGCGGCGCAAGGTGCGCAAGCCATAGCCGAGCTCGCGCGACAGCGAATCAAGCCAGTTCCAGCTCCACGCAGCGCGCGTCTGTTCACGCAACAGAGCCGGGTTGCCGAATGCCCGCAACGCCCTCGAGCGCGCCTCTTCCGCGCTCATGCCCGCGGCAACAAATTCCTCGATCTGCCGCCGAAGATGCTCGCGCAACTCAGCGTCCAGCTCGGTCGCGGCTCGTCCCCTGCCGAGCAGCATTCGAACCCGCATCCACAAACACGTCCACCAGAGCATCCGCTTGGCCCTCCGTCGATCCGTACTTGAAGAACTGTCCTCTCGAGCTACTCCGTTCGCAACGCACGCATGGGGTCGAGCCGCGAGGCGCGCCAGGCCGGAACCAGGCAGGCCAGCGCGGCCACGGCCAGCAGCGTTGCACTCACCGCCGCAAAAACGCTGGCGTCGAGCGGCGTTGCACCATAAAGGAGTGACCGAAGGGCCTGAGCCGCGCCCACACTGGCTCCCAGCCCCAGCACCAGGCCCAGCAACGCCGGGCGCAAGCCATCCAGAAGCACCAGCCGCAGCACCTGTTCGCGCTTTGCGCCCAGGGCAATGCGAATGCCGATCTCGGTACGGCGCTGCGCCACCAGGTACGACAGCACTCCGTAGAGCCCCACGGATGCCAGCAGCAGGGACAGGACCCCAAACGCAAGCACCAGGGTCGAAGTGAAGCTGGCGTTGCCCAGCGATTCGCCGACGATCTGTTTGATGGTCAACACGTCAGACACCGGCAACTCCGCATCAAGCGCCGCAATCTGCCTTTGGATGGGCACGGAAAACGTTAACGCATCGGAAGCGGTGCGCACCGCCAGGGACATCCTCACGTCGGCTACCCCGGCCAGCGTTGGAAAATACATGGTCGCCATAGCCGGCTCGTTCACCTTGTAGAGGGTGTCACCCACCACGCCCACGATTTCGTAGTTCGCCCTGCCATATGCCTCGACATGCAAGTGCTTGCCCAGAGGATCTTCGCCGGGGAAATATTTTTGCGCGAGTTCTCGGCTAATGATCACCTTGTTGCCCTGATCGCCGCGATCCTGACTCAGGAAAGCACGCCCGCCGACCAGCGGAATCTCGAGCGCGCTGAAATAGCCTGGGTCGGCGCGCCGCACCAGCGCATCGGGCAGTTCATCGCCGGCCGGCAGCGGCGGGTGCTCGACGACGGCAAAGATGTCATCTGAACCAGTGCCCGCCCCGGGCGGCTGGTAACCCAAGCCTGCGCCGAGCACGCCGGGCATAGCGCGCAGCCGCGCCAGCAACGTTTCATTGAACGCATTCACCATCTCCGGCTTGTCGTACCTGTTCGCCGGCAGGCTGTAACTGATGGTCAGCACGTTGTCTGTTGCGCACCCCAGACCGACCGAGCGCAGGCGCATAAAATTCTTGAGCAGCAATCCGGCCGCAATCAGAAGAACCACGGTGATGGCGATCTCCACGGTCAACAGCGTCTTGCGCAGTGACGTGCCTGACAGGCTGAGGCCACCGGTGCGGGTTGAAACCTGGAGCGCGGCAAACCTAAGCCTGCCGGTAGAAGAGACCGCCGGCAAGAGCCCGGCCAACAACGCCGCCAGCAGCACCAGGCCGCAGCTGAACGCAAGAACTGCAGCATCCAGATGCACACCCTCGGCGCTCGGCAGATCTTTCCACGCCGTGGCCAGCCAGTTGGTGGCCGCCAGAGAAAGCAGCACGCCGGCCACACCGCCCAGCAGGCAGATCAATAGGCTTTCCGTCAGCTGCTCGCGAATCAGGGTGTGGCGCCTGGCGCCCAGGGCGCCGCGAATGGCCACCTCCTTCTGCCGCGAAGCACCCCGCGCCACCAGCAGATTGGCCACGTTCAGGCAGCCGATCAGCAACATGCATGCCACGGCGCCCATCAGCAGCATAAGCGGTTTCTTTACATCGCGCGCCAGGTCATCACTGATGCTGCGCGGCGCCACGTCTTCTGCCACAGGCGCATTCATGTTCTCGAGATGCAGACGGTACTGCACGGCTTCCACCTGGCTGATCGCCTCGGCCAGGCTCACGGCCGGCCGCAGGCGCGCAATCACAAAGCTCTGGTGACGATCGTGGTAATGAAGCCACTCGGGGCCATACGCACTGCCGGGCACAAACAGGGCCTGATACGGAACCCACACCTGCACTCTGGCATCGGGATAAACGAAGGAAGCCGGCAGCACCCCCACCACGGTAAAGGGTTTTCCATCCAGATGAATCTGCCTGCCCACAATCGATCGATCGCCGGCGAACCGCCGCTCGAACACGTTCCAGGTCAGAATCACCGCATTGCCACCGGGGCGGTCTTCGGTTTCGGCGAACGAGCGGCCCAGCGCAGGCTCCACGCCCAGCAGCGGAAACAGGTTCCAGGTTGCGCCGGCCGCCACGACCGCTTCGGGCAGCTCATTGCGTTCGCCGCTCAGGTTGTAGTTCCACCACTGCCATGCGGCCATATCCTGAAAACCGTGTGTCTTCGCGCGCCAGTCATAGTAGTCGCCCGGCGCCACCACGTTATAGTTGAATTGCTCATGATTGGCCGAAGCCATGCGGAAGTGCTCGTAGACCATCACCAGGTGGTCGGGATCGCGAAAGGGCAGCGGCCGCAGCAGCACCGAGCGCACAATCGTGAACAACGAAGTTGCCGCGCCAATGCACAACGCCATCACCGCAATCGCGATCAGCGCAAATCCGCGCGAGCGGCTCAGCGTGCGCATCCCGTAGCGCACATCCCGCACCAGCGACTCCAGGTGGTTCCAGCTCCACGTCTGGCGCGCCTGCTCGCGCACCAGCGCCGGGTTGCCGAAGGCACGCAATGCCGCCAAGCGCGCATCCTCGGCATTCATGCCCGCGGCCAGATTCTCATCGATCTGCCGTCCGAGATGTTCGCGCAATTCATCGTTCAGGCGCGCTAAACGATTGCCCCGATCGAACAGCATCCGGATCCGCATCTGCAGTTGCTCAAGCCATCGCATGGACACCTCTTCATACTTCGGCAACAATCAGATCGATGGCCGCCGAAAGCCGGTTCCAGTTCGCCGTCTCCGCTTCAAGCTGCTTGCGGCCCGGGGCGGTGAGCGCATAAAACTTCGCCTGCCGCCCGGTCTCGCTCTCGGCCCATTTGGCCTTGATCCAGCCTTGCTGCTCCAGCCGGTGCAGCGCCGGATAGAGCGATCCCTGCTGCACCTGCAGCACTTCGCCGGAGACCTGTTGAATCCGCTTGGCGATCGCCCATCCATGCATCGGTTCCAGCAAAATCGTCTTCAAAATCAGAAGGTCCAGCGTGCCTTGTACCAGATCGCTCGGTTTGCCCATACCATGATTATCTACACAACGAAGTGTAGACCGTCAAGGTATCAAGCAGAATCGCTGATCCCGGGTCGATTGTCCCTCGGTCCTTCAACCCCTGGTGAATCGTCCCTGTAACTTGTCGTCTCAAATCTGCTATCCTCCACTCGACGGAGAAAGCTGCCATGACGCACGCACCCATTCGTGTCATCACCGTTGAGCGCGAATACGGCTCCCGCGGCGGAGAGTTCGCGCATAAGCTGGCCGCTCACCTCGGCTGGCGTCTGCTCGATTCCGAGCTCCCCTGCGCCGCCGCCCGCGCAGCCGGCGTCTCCCCCGAGCTGGCCAAAAGATATGACGAGCGCCTCGACCCCTGGTATTACCGCTACGGCAAATCCTTCTGGCAGGACTTGGGCCACACCCTGGGTGGCCTTTCCGAGGATCAGATCTTCGATTCCGACCGGATGCTTTCCCTGATGCAGAAGGAGATACTCAAGGCGGCAGAGGAGGGCAACTGCGTGCTGGTGGGGCGGGGCGCGGCTTGCGCGCTGGCAAACCATCCCGGTTGTTTTCACGTGTTTGTCTACGCGACCGCGAATGCCAAGCGCAACTGGTTCATCAAGAACTTCCCCGACCAGACCGATCAGGCTGACCAGCTTCTGCTGGCCTATGACAAGCGCCGTGCCGCTGTGATCCGCAAGGCCTATCGGCAGGAGTGGTGCGCCCGCGGTCTCTATCACCTGCTGCTGAACTCCTGCATGGGGCAGGAATCGATGATAGCCGCCGTCGAAGCCGCCGCCAGCCTAGTCCCAAGCCGGATGACTGCCGTTTCCGCATAGCGCCGGCCGAGACTCGGCTGCATCCTTGCTGCTCGAGTCGGCTTCTAGACGGCTACCCTGCGCACCCGCGCACCGATCCGCGTAAATACCTCCCACGGAATGGTTCCAGTGACCTCCGCATGATCGAAGGCGCTGATCGTCTCGGCTGCCTGCGACCCCAGGATGACGACATCATCGTTCGGTCGAACCCCATCAATTTCCGTGACATCGACGACTGCCTGGTCCATACTGATGCGACCGACCAGCGGCGCACGCTGGCCGCGCACCAGCAGGCTGAAGCGGTTGCCCAGCCGCCGGTCCAGCCCGTCCGCGTAGCCCACGGCCAGCAGCGCCAGCCTCATCGGCTCGGTAGCCACAAACGTCCCGTTGTACCCCACCACTGCGCCGGGGGGAATCTCCCGCACGCTGACCACGTGCGTCTTCCAGGCGAGCACCGGCTTGAGCCGTTCCCGCGCCCGAACCACCCCCGCCGGCTCATCCGGTTCAAACTGCGGAGGGACTCCGTAAAGCGCCAACCCCGGCCGCAACATTGCCTGGAGGCCAAAGCGTCTCGCCAAGTCTGCTATCGGCCCAACTTCGCCGTTCAGCAGCGCCGCGGAAGCACCCACACTCAGCCATTTCGCTCCGAGGCCGGAGGCGGCAATCTGCCGCAGCGCTTGTTCGAGCCGCTCCATCTGCAGACTGGTCACCAATCGATCCGTTTCGTCGGCTGCATAAAGGTGGGTCAGCACGCCATCCAAAAGCAGCGGACCGCCGGCTTGAAACCGGGCCAGAACCGCCGCCAGTCCGTCGAGGTCCACACCCTGCCGGCTCATACCGGTATCGATTTCCAGATGCACCGGAACCGAATCCACACCCGACGCGTAGGCCGCGCCTTCCAGCTCGTCGAGCTGCCACGGATCCCAGGCCACCGGCGTCAATCCGTTGGCCAGCACCGCCGTGCCCTGGCCGGGATAGCAGCCGCTCATGACCAGGATTTGCGCCCCGGGACACACGATCCGTGCCGCCAGGCCTTCTTCGACGGATGTCACGCCCAGCCAGTGCGCGCCGGCCCGCACTGCAGCCGCGGCGCACAGCTCCATCGAGTGGCCATAGGCGTCGCTTTTGACCACCGCCAGAAGCTCCGCGTCGCCAGCCGCCAGGCTCTTCAAACAGCGATAGTTATCTTCAAGGGATCGGGTGTTGATCTCGACCCAGCAGGGGCGCAGGCTCATTCGGGTGTCCAAGCAACAGTCTATCGCGGACCAAGATCGGCTCATCGCAGCAGCGCAAACGCCACCACGGTTTCGCCGGCACCGTCCCCGCCCTCTCTTTCCAAGTTCTCCACGAGCTCGGCCTCCAGCTTGTGAGGTACCGGCATCTCGCAGGCGGCAATCTCGGCCTCGCTGGCCCCATGAAAACAAAGCTCGCAATGGCCCAGCGCCTGCTGCTCACCGGCATCCACCCGCACCGGAGGGCCAAACACCCGGCAGGTCATGGGCCGCCAGGCATACACGTCGCAGTGTCCGGTCGCTCCATTGAGCGCCGGGCAGGCCGCATCATTCGCGAAGCCTTCAAATCGCTCGCGGTCCTCGTCGGACTGTCCCAATTGACCGGTAGCCAGGTTGCCGGGAAACGCCGCCCCGTGCGCCTGGATCCACATCCGCGCCCGATGCTCGATCGTCTCGGCAAGTTCAGGGTCGGAAGCCTTGAGCGCGTCGATCCCCGTCTTCAGTCGCGCCGCATCCAGGGCGTTGATGGCAAAGGCTCCATGGCAGCACGGCGTGCATCCGGCGCGGCACACCAACCACTCGCCGGCCCGCCGCGCGGCATCCGCCAGCGCCGTGGCCATGATCTGCACCAATTCTCGATCACCCGCTGGCAGGCCCATGCCGCCCAGCATACCGCACCGGTTCGCCGCCAGCCCCATTCAGGCTTCACTCCAGGTCCGGATCGTGCTATAACCGGCGGAAGAGGTCTTGTGATCTACCTCGAACACACCCCCGCTGCCCCGCTCTCGAAGAGCATCCACGCGCTCTGGTACGCGCAGGCTCCCCGGGTGCTCGGCCAGCGGGAGCGCATCCTGCCTAGCGGCTGTGTCCAGATCATTCTGAACCTGGCGCGCGACTTTCTGCTCGATTGCCCGGAAACCGGGACCGCGCGGCCCGTGGCGCCTGCGCTGGTGGTTGGCGCCCGCTCGGTCTATGAGATCGTCGACACCTCGGACATGGCCGACCTGATCGGCATCTCGTTTCACCCGGGCGCATTCGCTCCCTTCGCCATGGACGCCGCCGACCGGTTCAGCAATCGCTCGGTCGCGCTCGACGATGTCTGGGGCGCTTCTGCCATCGCACTCCGCGACCGGCTGCGCGAACTGCCTACACCCGACGCGCGCCTGCGGCTTCTCGAAGCCTGGCTTCAACAGAAATTCCCTGCGCGCCTGCTCGCTCAGGCACCCGTGCGCCCCGGCCTGGTGGAGTTCGCGCTGGCCCAGTTCAACCGCACTCCAGCCGTCGCCTCGGTGCGCCAGGTGGCCCGCTCGGCCGGGCTCAGCGAGCGCCGCTTCTCGCAGCTGTTTCGCGAGCAGGTCGGCTTCCCGCCCAAAGTCTGGACGCGCATTCGACGGTTCCAGAGGGCCGTCAACCAGCTGCATGCCGGAACCGAGATGCGCTGGGCCGATCTCGCGCTCGACTGCGGCTTCTATGACCAGTCCCACTTCGCCAACGAGTTCCGTGCCTTCTCGGGCATCGATCTCAGCACCTACTCCGCCCGCCAGACCCGATGGGCCAATCACGTAACAGCAGATTAGAGCCGGAGTTCCGGTTTGCATGAATCTTCGGTGCGGTTTCCGATTCTTCCAAGAAATCCCACCCCCGCCGGCCCCATCCTGGAAGAGTAGGATTTGTTCCTATCGGAGAGGTTTCTCATGCCTGAATCGCGCAGCACCGTAATGCCCGCCCTGCGTTATCGCAATGCCCCCGGCGCCATCGACTGGCTCTGCCAGGTCTTTGGGTTCGAACGCCACGCGGTATACGCCAACCCCGACGGCACCGTCGCCCATGCCGAGCTCACCCTCAACGGCGGCATGATTATGCTTGGCTCCGCCAAAGAGGATGAACACGCCCAGCGCTACCGCTCTCCCGACGACCTCAACGGTGTGGAGACGCGTGGCGTCTACATCGTTGTTGCCGATGCGGACCAGGTCCACGCCCGCGCGGTGGCCGCCGGGGCCACCATACTGCGTCCGCTCCAGAACACCGATTACGGCAGCCGCGAGTTCGCCGTAAAAGATCCCGAGGGCCACTCCTGGAGCGCTGGCACCTACGATCCCTGGGCTGCGCACGGCTGAGGGGAAAACATGCCGCCGGTGGGGTACACTCATCCGGTACCTTCGGAGGTTCTTCGTGCGGTCTTTTCCTTCTGCGCTGCCCTTGCTCTTTCTAGCGTTGCTCTCCACGGCCACTGCTGCTCAGCAAGCTCGCCTGGTGGTGGCAGAAAAGGGCCAGCAGAGCCTGGCCATCATTGACCCGGTCGCCGGCAAAGTGCTTGCCAGCGTTCCTGAAGGCGGCATCACCGGTCACGAAGTCATCGCCTCGCCCGACGGCCGCCTGGCCTATGTGCCGATCTACGGCAACTCCGGTGTGGGCAAGCCGGGCACCGACGGCAGCAGCATGGCCGTGATCGATCTGGCTCAGCAGAAGGTGATCGACACCGTCGCATTTCCCCATCCGGTTCGTCCGCACTGCCCCTTCTTCGGCCCCAAAGACGGCTTGCTCTACGTGAGCACGGAACTGGATCGGTCCATCACCCAGATCGACCCCAAGACGCGGAAGATCGTCGGCGAGCTACCCACCGGCCAGCCGGAGAGCCACATGTTCGCGCTCTCCCACGACGGTCGCCGCGCCTACACCGCCAACGTCGGCCCGGGCACCGTCTCGGTGATCGACATTCAGGCCCGCAAGGTCCTCAAGATCATTCCCATCTCTGCCAACACCCAGCGCATCGCCATCTCCCCGGACGACCACTGGGTCTTCACCGCCGACCAGACCAAGCCGCAGCTGGCTGTGATCGACACCAAGGCTGAAAACGTCAGCCGCTGGATCCGGCTTGAAGGCATCGCCTACGGCACCGCGCCTTCGCCCAACGGCCGCTGGCTGCTCGTGACCCTGCCGGATCAGAACAAGATCGCCGTCGTCGACCTCAAGACCATGCAGGTGGTCCGCAGCGTAAAGGTCGGCGAATACCCGCAGGAAATCGTTGTCCGCCCAGACAGCGCGGTCGCTTACGTGTCCTGCGAGAAGAGCAACCAGGTAGCCGAAATCAACCTGGAGAACTGGACCTTGACCCGCCTGATTGCGACCGGCAAGGCCACCGACGGCCTCGCCTGGGTGGCTGGGCAGTGAAGCATCCGCGGCCTTCAGGGCCAGGTCCGGGGCTGGGGCCGGGGCCGGGGCCGGGGCCCTGCCTGGTCACCGGATCTCTCGGTCCCATCCCTCCAGCACCTTCTTGAACGCGCTCATGAACTTGCCACCGTCGGCACCATCGATCAGGCGATGGTCGAAGCCCAGGCAGTAGCTCTGCATGCTGCGGATGGCGATGGTGTCGCCCCCCTCGGCGTCGGTCACCACCACCGGCTCTTTCTTCAGCCCGCCAATCGCCAGGATGGCCGACTCCGGCTGGTTGATGATGGGGGTGCCAAACTCGCCGCCGAACAGGCCCGAGTTGGTCAGTGTAAACGTCGATCCCGACGCCTCTTCCGGCTTGAGCTTTTTTGCGCGCGCCCGCTCTGCCAGATCGGCAATGCCCTTTGCCAGCGCGGCAAAGCTCAGCGTCTCAGCCTGCTGCACCACGGGCACAATCAGGCCCCATTCCAGGGCGACGGCAATGCCGAGAGCGATGTTGGCATGGTAGTGAATGGAAGCGGCCTGGTTGGGAGCGCTGACCAGCGACGCATTCACGACGGGAAACTGGCGCAGCGCCTCGATGGCCGCAGCCGCAATGAATGGCATGTAGGTCAGCTTGACGCCATTGTTCTGCTCAAAGCGGCTTCGTTCCCGCTCGCGCAGCCGTACGACCCGCGTCATGTCGACCTTGTAAACGCTGTAGACGTGCGGGCTGATCTTCATGCTCTCCACCATCCGGTCGGCGATGATGGCGCGCATCCGGCTAATGGGCGCCACCGTTCCCGGCAGATTCGAAACTGCCGGCGCCGTGGCAGGAGGGGCAGGTCTGGCGGTGGACGCGACGCTGGCGCCGCCCGCGCCATGGTCCTTCAGATATTTGAGCGCGTCTTGCTTGGTAATGCGCCCCCCTGACCCGGTTCCGGCAATCCGGCCCAGGTCCAGGCTGTTTTCCAGGGCAATGCGCCGTACCAGCGGCGAAGAGCGCAACCGCCCTCCGTTGCTCGCCTGTGACGGTGCTTGGGGCTCGGGAGCCAGTTCGACGACGGGCGCGGGAGCCTGCGAAGCGGAGGGCGCCGGTTGAGCGGGAATGGATGCGTCCGTTCGGGCAGTGGTGGCGCCGCCGATCACCGCGACCACGGTATTGATCTGGACCGTTTCGCCTGCCGGCGTCTTGATCTCGCTCAGTACCCCGGCTACAGGCGAAGGAATCTCGGCGTCCACCTTGTCGGTCGAGATCTCAAACAGCGGTTCGTCCTTTTCTAGAAAGTCGCCAACCTGCTTGAGCCACTTGGTGATGGTGCCTTCGAAGATGGACTCGCCCATCTGCGGCATCACCACATCGGTTCCGCCGGAAGCCGCTGCCGCCGGCTCGGCTTTTGCAGCCGATGCCGGCCTGGGCGCGACCGGCTCAGCCGGAGCCGTCTGCCGTGCAGGCACTGGCTCCTGGCTCCGACTCCCCGATTTCTGATCCCTGGCTGCCGCCCCCGGCTCGCTGACGACGGCGACTACGGTGTTGATCTGGACTGTCTCGCCTTCCGGGGTCTTGATCTCGGTCAGCACGCCGGCCACCGGCGAGGGAATCTCCGCGTCCACCTTGTCGGTAGAAATCTCGAACAGGGGCTCGTCTTTCTCAACCGCATCGCCGACCTTTTTGAACCACTTGGTAATGGTGCCCTCAAAGATCGACTCGCCCATCTGCGGCATGACTACGTCGCTTGGCATGGATTCCTCTCTCCGCCCTCCGGGCTCAAAAAGACGCACCCGGTTCCAGCCGGATTATAAATTGCAGCCCATGCCTCAAGCCCACTCCTTAAGCCCACTCCTTAAGCCCTGACCGGGCGCACCGGCGAGCCAAGCAGCCGCTCGACCTCTGCCGGGGTCTGGGCCGGCGTGTCCTCGGCCGGAAACTCGCGCGTCGCCGGTCGATGCCCACGCAGAGCTTCCAGGCTCGCCACCGCCAGCACCTGCTCGCCAAACACCATGCCGAACTGCCGTGCCACCTGGTGGGCAACTGTGTCGAGCGCCGGCGTGTCGCTGGCCCGCTCGGCATCGATCAAAGCCAGCTCGTGTTCGAGGCTGGTCACCGCATGGTCGGGAATGCCGCAGGGGACAATCAGTTCAAAGTCGCCGAGGTTCGTGGTCACGTTGAAGGCAAATCCATGCGAGGTAATCCCCCTGGCCACGTGAATGCCGATTGCCCCGATCTTCCGCCCGGGTCCTGACCGAGCAGTCCCGGGTCCTTCAGTCCCGGGTCTTTGCTCTTCGTTCTTCAGTCCCTGCTTGTCGCTCTTGGTCCCGCACCACACGCCCGTCAAACCGGCCATACGGCCGGCGATGACGCCCGAACCGCCGCACACGCGGATCAGCGCTTCTTCCATGCCGCGCACGAAATCCACCGGCCCCATGCGCCCGCCGCTCGGGCCGCGCAGGCTGCGCAAATCGAAGATGGGATAGCCCACCAGCTGGCCAGGACCGTGATAGGTCACGTCGCCGCCGCGATTGATGACGTGGAGCGCGACCCCGCGGGCGGCCAGCAGATCGTCGCTGGCCAGCACGTTGGCGCGGTTCCCGTTCCGGCCCAGCGTCAGCACGGCGGGATGCTCGAGCAACAGCAGCACATTGCTGAAGCGTCCGGCAGCCACCAGGGCCCCCATCTCCGCCTGCAGCCGCAGCCCTTCCTCGTAGCCAACTCTGCCGAGATAGAGGTACTGAATCATTGCTTCTTCAATTGTAGTCAGCCACTGGCGGGCGCGCGCCAGCCAGCGGCTCAGCCCTCAAAGCGCGCCTCGAACAGCCTTTCAAACGCCCGACGCACGCGGTAGGCCACCAGCAGCCACAACAGCGTTGCAAACAGGCCCAGCCCGATCGTGCTCGGCATCATCAGGATTTGGAACAGCAGGATGTTGACCAGCACCGGTGCCAGCAGCACCAGCGCCAGGCCGACAAATCGGTTCGCCAGCAATGAGATCGCCGACACCACCATCACCGCGCCCACGGCATAGACGTAGTGCGTGGTCAGCAGCAGGCCGGAAGACTCCCCCGCGGCTCCCGGCGGAGAGGAAGGCTGGGGAAGAAAATTGAGAAACATGTTCGATCCGAGAGAAAAATCAGGCCCAGCAAAGGACGCGCGATCGCCCTAACAATCTTCAAGGTCATCTCCTTGGGAATGTGGGGTGAGGCCGGGCAGTAAGAACCCGGCAAGCCGTTCTGAAATACGCGGAGAAGGCGCAATGTCCGCTCTCGGATGCTTGGATGGACCGCGATCCCTGGTTGATTCCGGAGGTTGCAGATCAGTGTATCCACCGCCGGCTCCGGGCGCAATTCGCGCAATTTTTGTTACAGTGTCCCTACACGGAGTGCCGCTGAACACGCTTGCCTAATTCGTCCTCTCACCCCTTGCCTCGCTGCCAGCAATTGGCGGGGGCATGCCCGATCCCATCCACAACGAGAGGATGAACTCAATGCCCTTCCCAGATTCAACCTTGCGCGATCTCGGCTGGTCGGGCTTCTTTGAGAGCCAGCTCAATCCTGCAGCAGACAGCATTGCCGGCCGCGTGGCCTCCGCCAATCACGGCCGCTTCCTGGTCTGGATCGCCCCCGACCGAGCGGCAGCGAACCAAACAGAATTCGTCGAAGTCGACGCCAGCGTCACCGGCAGCCTGCGCAAATCGGGAGCCTTGTGGCCGGCCGTGGGAGACTGGGTCGTTCTGCGCTCCGGGGCGCCCGTCATTGATCGCGTCCTCAGCCGGCAAACCAAACTTTCCCGCAAGCAGCCGGAGCGCGAAATCCGCGAGCAGGTGCTGGGGGCTAACATCGACGTGCTGTTCATCGTCAGCGGCCTGGACCATGACTATAACCCGCGCCGGATCGAGCGCTTCCTGGTCATGGCCAAAGAGAGCGGGGCGCGCCCCGTGGTGCTGCTGAACAAGGCTGACCTGGCGGCTGGGCTCTCGCTCAACCTGGCGGAGATTGTGGGCAGCATCGAGCAGTTGAGCGCCGGCATCCGCGTGCTGCCCATCAGCGCTCTGTCGGACGTCAATCTGGACGCACTGCCTGCCGAGCTCGGCCCTGGCCAGACCGCGGCGCTGATCGGCTCCTCCGGTGTCGGTAAATCCACCATTCTCAACCGGCTGCTCGGCCACAACCGCCAGGCTACAACCGCGGTGCGCACCTCCGACAGCCGCGGCCGCCACACTACCACCACGCGCCAGCTCTTCCGCATGCCCGGCAACTGGCTGCTCATGGACCTGCCCGGCCTGCGCGAAGTCCAGCTGTGGGCCAATCCCGATGCCGGCGCCGCAGGTACCTCGGGGGGAAATCTCGACGCCAGCTTCGACGACATCCAGGCGCTGGCGGAAAACTGCCGCTTCCGCGACTGTACGCATACTGCCGAACCGGGTTGCGCCGTAACCGCCGCAGATTTGGACCCCGCCCGGCTGGCCAACTACCAGAAGATGCAACGGGAGCTGGCGCATCTGGAGCGCAAAACCAACCCGCGCCTGGCTAAAGAGACTCGCGCCAAGTCGAACGCCATCGAGAAGTCGGTGCGGCATCACCCGAAACGGAGCGGCTAGAAACCCGTCCACACGCCCACAGCTTCTTCTCCGCTGCCCACAAGAATCGCCCCGATGGCGGTAAACTGGTAACTGGCAGGAGGACCGGGCGGTCGCTGCCGGGCGGTGCAAGCGCATGCTGGCGCCGGCCGGGGGAGGAAAGTCCGAACTCCATAGGGTGGTGTGCCGGATAACGTCCGGGCTGTGGGCTTCAAGGTCCACAGACGGCTAGTGCCACAGAAAAGATACCGCCTCGGCTACCCCTCTGCCTCACGGCTGAGGACGACCCTGAGCCAGCTTGCTGGCCTCAGTGCCGGGGTAAGGGTGAAATGGTGCGGCAAGAGCGCACCGCTCCGGCGGTAACGTCGGAGGCAGGGTAAACCCCACACGGAGCAAGACCAAATAGGGAGGGAAGCATGAGTTCGGAGCGAGACTCATGCTCGGTGCCTGCCCGGTGCCGCAAGGACGCTCCAAGCTAGGTCCGAAACCTCCGGGTAGGTCGCTGATGAACGTCCGCGGCAACGCGGCGTCTAGAGGAATGACCGCACACGACAGAATTCGGCTTACAGGATCCTCTTGCCGAATACCGAACCTCCGGCTAGCAGAGCCTCGCTGCCGGAGCCAACATGACAGCCCCGGCCGGGAGATCCTCCCGGCCGGGGCTGACCCGTCTGCGGGCCCGCATCCAGTCGGATTCATCTTGCCCTCAGCTTTCCCGTCGTGCCATTCTGTGAGTCGGTCCGGATCTCGTACCCGGTCTCATTCTTCCCGGTTCCATTGCGGACTTCGTTCGGCTCGATCCCTGTCCGCCGGGAACCAGGGTGCATCCAATGAAGCGAGCCACACATCGACCCCCAGCCACGAAGGGAACCCCCATGCCGCCCCCGCCAATGACCCGCCGTACACTGGTGCGCTCCGGCGCCCTCGCCGCCTCCGCCGCCACGCTGATCTCAGCGGCCCGTCCCAGCTCCGCAGCGGGTGCGGACCAGCCGGGCGCCGTCTTCCACGTCTTCGCCTTTCAATGGAAGCCCGCCGCGACGGAGGAATTGAAGAACAAAGCTGCTCAAGACATTGCCGCATTTCAAGGTCAGATTCCCGGCCTCCTCGAAGTCCACGTGGGGCGCAATGTTTCCCCGCGCGGTAAAGGCTACGCCTTTGGCGGCATCATGAAATTCCAGGACCAGGACTCCCTGGATGCCTATGTTCAGCACCCGCTGCATCAGGCGCTTCTGGTCTGGCTGCTGCCCCTGGTCGACGCCATCGAGCTCGATGTCCGCGCCTGAGCGCTGCGCTGCCTTCTGACGTCCCACTACCCGCCCGCTTAAGATAAACAGATGCTCCGCGTAAAGCTCCTCGATCCCGCCGCCCGCGCCCCGGAAGTGGCTCATCCGGGCGAAGACCTGGGCTACGACCTGTTCGCCCTGGAAGCCGCCACCCTCTCGCCCCGGGCCACGGTCCGTGTCCGCACCGGGATTGCCGTCGAAGCTCGGCACCCGGCCACCGGCATCCCGCTCGGCCTGCTGGTCCGCGACCGCTCCTCGATGGCCGCCAAAGGGATCGCCACCACGGCCGGGGTGATTGACGCCGGCTACCGCGGCGAGATCCTGATCCTGATGACGAACCTTGGCCAGGACCCGCTGGAGCTGCGCGCCGGGGACAAAATTGCCCAGATGATTCCCATGCCCATCCTCACCGGCGTCGTCCAGACGGTGGAGAACCTGGAAGAGTCGGCCCGCGCCGAAAAGGGCTTCGGCAGCTCCGGATCCTGACCGCGAGCCAAACCGAGTCACGCCCGAAGTCCCCCCGCCGGAACTCTCAGGACCCCGCATGCGTATCCAAATCCAGGGCCAACCAGCCCTGAAAAGGCACAACCCATGCTCAACCAGGCCCGGCCGCTCTGTTCCGCATCGAGGAAACGCTGCCCGAAGTCGGTCCACTTCGTCAATTAGAATGAGCCCTCCGGAAATCCCATGCGACCGAACTTGCTTAGACTGGGAGGATCCGGACAGAAACTCCATCAAGGCCTGCCGCTCACGGGGCGTTCAGCCGAGGCAGGGCAAAGCTGGCCCGCAATGGAGCTCCGGACAACGAAAGCAGGATCATGCAATTCGCTGAGGCGTTCAAACTTGCTCTCCAGTCTCTCTGGGCCAACAAGCTCCGCACGGTTCTTACGCTCATTGGTGTAGTCATGGGAGTGGCCTCGGTGATCATGGTGATCACGCTGGTGAACGGAGCCAACACCTACGTTGGCACCAAGCTGTCCGGATATGGCGCGGATGTGTTCACGGTGGACCGCATGTCGAGCGTGATCTTCGATGCAGACGACTACTTCCGGTACCAGAAGCGCAAGATCCTGCGCATCGAGGATTACCAGGCCGTCCGCGACCAGTGCAGGTTGTGCACCGAAGTCGGCGCCTTGCTCTCGAAAACGACCAACGTGGTCTTTAACGGCCATTCGAGCAACAACACGGAGGTGCGCGGCTACACCTGGACCATGCCGGAGCTCAACAACATTGACATTGCCATCGGCCGCGGCTTTACCCCGGCCGACGAGGAAAAGGGCACGCACGATGCGATTGTCGGTTACGACATCATCGATAACCTCATGCCCGACGGCGACCCCATCGGCAAAGAGCTCCGCGTTGACGGTATCCCCTATACCATCGTCGGCGTGGGCGACCGGCAGGGCAAGACCCTCGGTCAGTCCCAGGACAACTGGATCGCAGTGCCCATCACCACCTACCAGCAGACCTACGGATACAACGACTCGCTCACCATCTATTCCCGCGCCGCCGGTAATCCGGAAGTGATGGAGCGGGCCCAGGACGAAGTCCGCGTGATCATGCGCAGCCGCCGCCACGATGCCGTGGGCCAGCCGGACGACTTCGAGATCTCCACCAACGACACCTTTCTCGACATCTTCAAGCAGATCACGGCACTGTTCGCGTACGTGGTCGTCGGCATCGCGTCTATTTCTCTCGTTGTTGGCGGCATCGTGATCATGAACATTATGCTGGTTTCGGTGACCGAACGGACGCGCGAAATCGGCGTCCGCAAAGCGCTCGGCGCACGCCAGCGCGATGTACTGCTGCAATTCCTGATCGAAAGCGCCACCATGGCCCTTACCGGCGGCGCCATCGGCATTCTCTGCGGCGTCGTTGTCGCCAAGCTCATCACGCTGATCATCGGATTCCCCACCAACGTCCAGTTATGGAGCGTGCTGGTCGCCCTGTTTGTCTCCGCCGCCACTGGCGTCTTCTTCGGTGTCTACCCCGCCAGCAAAGCCGCCAAGCTTGATCCGGTGGTCGCGCTGCGGGCGGAAATGTAGGACGAGCAAGGAAACAATGGCCTCGCGAAGATCAATCTGAAGAGCGGCGCCGAAGCGATGGCGCCTGAGGCCGGAAAGATGTACTTTGCAAGAGCGGGCTCTCTGAAGACCGCCCTTCACTCGCCACCGTCAACTGTTCCCTCGGAGTTCCCATGGCCCAAGGTCAAACCCGCGAATCGATCAAAATGGCGCTCGATACGCTACGCGTCAACAAGCTGCGCTCCGGGCTCACCGTCCTCGGCATCGTCATTGGCGTCACCACCGTCATCACCATCTCCTCGGTCATCAACGGCCTCAACAACCGTGTGTCGGACTGGGTGAGCTCGCTCGGCTCCAACGTTTTCTGGGTATTTCATCTGCCGGTCATTGGCGTGCAGCCCACCTTGGAGCAGCTGGCGCGCAAGAAGCTTACCCTGGACGACGTTCTCGCCCTGCGCACGCTGCCCCACGTGGTGGCCGCCGATGGCGGGTTTCAGCACGTCAAGTCGGAGTTCCGTGTAGGCGATGTCGCCGTCAAATACAACGGCAAGAAGGTGGCCGGCACCATTCTCCAAGGCTCCACCTCCGAGGTCAGCGACGTTACCGATCTCACCCTTTCGGCAGGGCGTTTGTTCACCGACGATGAAGATCGGCGCGCCGCCCACGTGATTGTCCTCGGCCACGACACCGCCGAAGAGCTCTTTGGTACGGAGGATCCGATCGGCAAGGAAGTGGCCATTGAAAGCGGACTTTACACCGTCATCGGCGCGCTCGACAAGCGCAAGCAGCCCTTTGGCGGCGGCAAAAATCGGGACGACAACATGGTTTATTTCCCCCTGGGCACCTTCCACAACCTGCATCCGGAAGACAAGGACATGTGGGTGAGTGTGAAGTACGACGATCCCAAGAACAAGGCCGTGGTGGAAGAAGAGATTCGCGAGCTGCTGCGCATTCGCCGCAAGGTCAAGGTGCAATCAGAAGATGACTTTGAAATCTTCGGCCCCGATTCGCTCTCCAAACTGTGGGGCCAGCTGACCGGCGGCCTGGTGGCCTTCATGATTGCCGTATCTTCGGTCGGACTGATGGTCGGCGGCGTCGGCGTCATGAACATCATGCTGGTCTCGGTGACCGAGCGGACGCGCGAAATCGGGGTGCGCAAGGCTCTGGGCGCCACCAAGCGCACAATCCTTACGCAGTTCACCATGGAGGCCGTGACTCTCTGCGCCGTCGGCGGCATCATCGGCGTACTGGTGGGGGCCGTGCTCACCTACATTGTTTACTTCCTGCCCATCGGCCTGCCGGCGACCCTGTCCACGCTCTGGGTCTCGATCGGCTTCGGCGTCTCCTGCGCCATCGGTCTGGTATTCGGCATTTATCCGGCATGGAAGGCCGCGAATTTAGACCCCATCGAAGCGCTGCGCTACGAGTAGAGGTTGTCGGAGGTCTCCGGAAACAGTCTTGCTAAACTAACCCCAGCAATGCCGCACGTCATCGCCCAATCCGTGGAGATTGCGACCACGGTGCTTACCCTGGCCGGCATGGGCTACTTTCTCACCGCGCTGGTCGCCGCACGCCTCTTCCTGTTCGCCCGACGCGCTCCGCTTGCCGCCTTCACCCCCGGGGTCAGCATTCTCAAGTCGCTCAAGGGCCTCGACCCCGCAATGCTCGACGCCTTTCGCAGCCATTGCCGCCAGACCTACGCGGGCCGGTACGAAATGCTCTTCGGCGTCTCTTCGCTGGACGACCCCGCCGTGGCCGCCGTCCTCGAGCTTCAGCAGGAGTTCCCCGACCACGACCTCCGGCTGATTGAATGTCCCTTGAGCCTGGGCTGCAATGGCAAAGTGAGCACCCTCGTCCAGCTCTCTGCCCACGCCCGCTACGACTATCTGCTGATCAACGACTCGGACATCACCGTCTCGCCGCGCTACCTTGAGCGGGTGCTGGCGCCCTTTTCGCCCGGCGGGACGCAGCAGGAAACCGGCCTGGTCACTGCGCTTTATCGTGGCCGCGCCCACGCTACACTCCCATCGCGCTTCGAATCCCTGGGCATCGCCAGCGACTTCCAGGCAGGCGTCTTGCTCTCGCGCATGCTGGAAGGCGGCCTGCATTACGGCCTCGGCTCGACGCTGGCGGTGAGCCGCGCGGCTCTCGGAAAAATCGGCGGCCTGGCCACCCTCGTCGACCACCTCGCCGATGACTACGAACTGGGCGCGCGCATCGATCGTGCGGGCTATCGCATCATCCTCAGCGCCGAAGTCGTCGAGACCGCCATCCCTGCCTACCGATGGCGCGGGTTCATCGATCATCAGCTGCGCTGGGCGCGCACCGTGCGCGATGCGCGCCCCTGGGGCTATGCCGGGATGATCTTCACGCACGGCCTCGCGTGGGCCATGCTCAACGTCGTCGCCAGCGGACTCAGCCCGGTGAGCCTTTGGCTGCTGGCCCTGAGCCTGTTGCTGCGCATCGCTCTTGCCATGACCGTCGGCGCCCAGGTCCTGGCAGACCACCAGGTGCTTCCCAGCCTTGGGCTTCTGCCTCTCCGCGATCTGGTCGCCCTTCTGATCTGGGCCTTCGGCCTGGCCGGCAACACCATCGTCTGGCGCGGCCAGCGCTTCGAACTCAAAAAGGGAAAACTGCTGAAGGAAGCCCGCTGAACCTGCGCGCCACTGGCCCCAGGTTACTCGGGTTCGCAGCTGGCAACCCCATCGGCGACAATGCTATCGTGAGTCCCAAATGCCGTTTGTAACCACTACCGAAGCCGGCGTACCCGTTCAGGGCCCCACTGCCACCTTGCTCTACGACGACTGGTACCCGGCGCTGCGCACCGACCAGTTGCGCAGGAACAAACTGGCCACGGCGATGCTTCTCGATATTCCGCTGGTGCTCGGTCGCCGCTCCGACGGCCGCATCTTTGCCATGCGCGACAGCTGCCCGCATCGCGGCATTCCCCTCAGCTACGGATGGTTCGACGGCAACCATGTCACCTGCAAATATCATGGCTGGGAGTTCGAGCCCTGCGGCGGCCAGTGCGCCCTCATCCCGTCCCTCTCGACCGACGACCATCTCGATGCCACGCGCATCTTCGCCACGACTTACCCTTGCGAAGAGCGCGACGGCCACGCCTGGGTTTTTATTCCCAGCCCCGGTACCGGGAAGAAGGGCAAAAGCGCGGAGCGACCGGTGCCGGAGCTGGCCAAATTCGGCCCTCGCTATCGCACCGCTCACCTGGCCGCCGACCTGCCCTGCAATGTCGATCACGGCATCATCGGCCTGATGGATCCCGCGCACGGACCTTTCGTGCACCAGGCCTGGTGGTGGCGTTCGCGGGCCAGCATACGGCAGAAGACCAAGCGCTTCGAGCCCATCCCCGAAGGCTTCCGCATGAGCGCCCACGCGCCCAGCGGCAACTCCGCACCCTACAAGCTGCTCGGCGTCTACGGCGCTCCCATCGAAACCACCATCGACTTCGTGCTGCCCAATCGCCGCACGGAAATTATTCGCGCCGGCGAGAAGTGGTTCTCATCGCTCACCACCATCACGCCCGTCACCGCGTCCACCTGCCGCATCGATGTGATCGCCGCGTGGAATGTTTTTTATCGCGTTCCGTTGGTCACGCCCATCGCCAGATACTTCGGCGCCAAGTTCGTGCGCCAGGATCAGGAAACGATGATTCAGCAAGCCGAAGGCTTGCGCCACAATCCGAGCCTGATGTTGATCGACGATGCCGACAAGCCCGCCAAGTGGTACTTCGCTTTGAAGCAGGGCAGGCTGGAGGCGGCAGTAACCGGCGTAGCGCCCCGCCATCCCATGCCCGGCCCGCTCGACCTGCACTGGCGCAGTTGAACCAGCGACCGGGGACTTCAGTCCCGGGCCGCTCGAGATCAATCTCCCAGAGAAGCTACCGCCACATCGTCCGCGGTGATGTGATCGAAGTCGATCGACAGGCAGCTGGCCAGCTCGCTGAAGCTCTTGTCCCAGCGAGAGCGATCCTCTGCTTCGAGCGCAGTGAGCGCATGGCTCGACGAGCCCAGAATCTCGTACCAGATATTCTGCGCCTGCCACAGGTTCAGCTCGAAGGGCAGCTCGACCAGGTTGCGCGCCAGAGCCAGCGCGCGCTCCAGCGTCTCCACCGATCCGGCGGACATCTGCAGTTCCACCATCGAGCGCTTCATACGCTGGTCGGCAATGTAGCTGAGATTGGCCGTTTCCAGCGGCACCTGGTCCGCCTTGGCCAGTTGCAGGAAGGAGCGCATCTGCGCGATGTCGACCGGATCGGTCTGCAGCGCTCGCCGCAGCCCGGCATTAATCGCGAACCCGGCTGCCAGCGTCAGCGCCGGAGGCTTCGGCAATCCCGCCTGCGACAAATAATGCAGCAGGCTCGCGTGGTCCTCGTAGATGGTCGTCAGTGAGCTCTCGATATCCCAAAGCGTCGAGTTCAAAATCAGCTCGACAATGCGGCGCTGCTCATCGGTAAACAGCGAAGTCAGCGAGTAGTCCACGCGGCCGTAAGCGCTGTCGAGCAGGCGGATCACTTCCGGGAACAGCGCACGTTCGACTTCCTCGGCGGCTTTCTCGGCAAAGGCTTCGAACTCCGCCGCATCGGTCTCGCTGTACGGCTTCACTGCAGCCGTGATGTTCTGGTCGCCGAAATGCAGAACTGCGAACGAGTAGCTCTGCTGCTCACCGGTGATGGCACTGGCAATATGCGCCCGGCCCATTGCCAGACGTCCCCGGCCCGAGGTGTGAATCTCATACGAAATGCGTCGCACCCGGTAGCAGAACAGGGCCGTCTCCTCGGCAAATGTGGAGAAAATCGAGCTGATGGCGTAATGCGCAGCCACTTGTTCCAGCCCCAACTCCATCGATGCTACGCATGACTTGTAGATCAGGGCGCCATTGCCCGCGCTGGCTATGTTTGACTGGGCCTCTTCCATCTGCGCCAGAAACTTCGGCTCCAGCTCGGCGGCTTGCGCGCCGAAAATCAGCTTGGCCAGTTGCAGCACGCGCGCCGCATAGGCGATGATCTGCACCGTCTCGATGCCGGAAATATCGTCGAAGAACCATCCGCAGCTGGTGTACATAAGCTGCTCGTGCCGCTGCATCTCCATCAGCTCGAGCCCGCGAATGCGTTCGGCTTCCGTCAGCGCATGGTTGGCGTGCGCTGCAAAGAAGCCGTCGGCCTGTTCCTTGCTGCGATCGAGCACCACGTCAATGTATCCATCGCGCGCCGCCCACACATCTTTGAACAGC
>DATDLS010000263.1:0-2096 GCA_036519195.1 Occallatibacter sp.
ACGAAGCAAAACTGGATCGTCTCGCCGAAGTAGCCGTCCGCGTCGGCCTCGGGCTCAAAGAAGGCCAGGAGTTGGTCATGACGGCCTCGCTCGATGTGCTGCCGCTTGCCCGCCGCATCACCGAGCAGGCCTACCGAGCCGGCGCATCGCTCGTCACCACGCTCTACACCGACGACGAAACCGCCCTCATGCGCTACCGCCTCGCCCCCGATGTCAGCTTCGACCGCGCCGCCAACTGGCTCTACGACGGTATGGGCGCAGCCTTCAAAAGCGGCGCTGCGCGTCTGGCCATCGCCGGCGGAAACCCCGCCCTGCTCTCCAACGAAGACCCTGCCAAAGTCGGCCGCGCCGACCGCGCTGTCTCGCAAGCCTACCGTCCCGCTCTCGAGTTGATCACCCGCCACGCCATCAACTGGACCATTGTCGCCGGCGCCACACCCGCATGGGCCGCTGCTGTGTTTCCCAACGACGCCCCCGACGCAGCCTTGTCCAAGCTCTGGGGAGCGATCTTTGAAAGCACCCGCATCAACGGCAACGACCCTGTCGCCGACTGGAAGTCCCACGACGCCAGTCTGCACACCCGCATGGATCGCCTCAATGAGAAGCGCTACTCGGCCCTCCATTATCGCGGCCCCGGCACCGATTTCACCCTCGGTCTTGCCGACGACCACCTCTGGATGGGCGGCGGCACCACCGCAGGCAACGGCCTCTACTGCATTCCCAACATGCCCACAGAAGAGGTCTTCACCACTCCCCACAAAGACCGCGCCGACGGCACCGTCACCGCGACTAAACCCCTCTCCCATCAAGGCACCATGGTCGAAGGCATTCAGGTGCGCTTTGAAAAAGGACGAATTGTTGAATCCCACGCATCGCGCGGCCAGGAAGTGCTGCAACGCTTGATTGACACCGACGACGGCGCGCGCCGCTTGGGCGAAGTAGCCCTCGTACCCCAATCCTCGCCCATCGCCGCCAGCGGCCTGCTCTTCCTCAACACCCTCTTCGATGAAAACGCGGCCTCGCATATCGCTCTCGGCCAGTGTTATTCCTCCTGCCTGCGCGACGGGGACACGCTCACCCCCGGGCAACTGGCAGCCAAAGGCGCAAACAAAAGCCTGATCCACGTCGACTGGATGATCGGCTCCGGCCAACTCGATATCGACGGTATTACCGCCTCAGGCCAAGCCGAACCTTTGATGCGCCAAGGCGAATGGGCCTGATCCAAGGCCGCTACAGATCAAGCCGGATGATTGTTCTTGCCAAAACTACACAAATAAACTCTTCAGCCACGTCCAGGCTGATCGTCATGACGGTTCGCTTTTCACTTGAGGAAGCCGGCCCCAGCAATAGTAAGGGCTCCAGGCGCCGGCGAGATTGGGTGTCGGGGATCAATGGAACAGATATGGGAAGATTCCCATATCTGTTCCATTGCTCTCCGGAGGCCATCGCGATCACTCTCCACCACAGCATCGAGGATCAAATCGGCATCGAGAGCGGAACGGGAAGGAGCTCGATTGCGTTTCAGCCGCACCCAAGTGACACCCATGTTCTCGCAGTTCAGAGTCGTGTGGTAAATCCACGTCCGTAGGCTCTTGTCATGTCGCAGCGCGTGGCGAATCTGCAACCCAAAGTAGCCAGTGTTCGTATTGACGAAGCCAGGCGTTATACCTCGATTGCGTCCGTGCCCATGTATGAGGTACAGATAAGGTTCTCCCATCTCCCACGATTGTTGAACCATTTTGTTAAGCACCCCACTCCAGACAATGGCGGCAGGGTGGTATCCATGTAGGTCAATCGTCAATTGTTCTCTTCCCCGTTCGCGCTATGCTAATTCAATTCAGCGGCTCGACGGTATGCTTCCCAAGAGTGAACTAGAGGGGCAAAAGCGGGAAGCATTGATGTGATCGAGGATGCATCGAAGTAGAAAAGTGTGCCTTAGGTGTTTGGCGCATCCGAACGCGGGAGTGGATCCCTTTCGCGCAGCATCTCAAGTAGGGGCCAGTGATTTCCGTTCAACAAGTCAGTCAGAAAATTGTACATCCAGGTGACCGCGCCCTTGTTAAGCTGCTTCATCTCTTCGTCGGAGATTCTGCCTA
>DATDLS010000264.1:0-3536 GCA_036519195.1 Occallatibacter sp.
GGCCAGTCAGATAGCCGACTCCTCTGTAGGCTCTGCCCATGCAGTAGTTTCGAGACTCACGATTATAGCGGATGGAAGGCACGACGAAGATCACGGCATCTTGACGGAGTTCACAGCCCAAAGCGCTAACTCAAGCTGTTCTGCCGCAATCCCAACTTCTTGTTAGAGTTATTAGAACCACGCTTCTGGATAGCTTCCGCGTTGCCGAGGACCCGCGAGCAAATAGGATATGCGCTTGAATAGTACGACCCGCCTACTTCACGTGGACATCCAGCAGAATCAGCCAATACTGAAACGACTGTAGAGTAAAACCGCAGAGGATGAGTCCTATGCCAAAGGCCCCGAGCCGCCGCTCTGGCAGGTTGTCAGCGAAGTACTCGATGTAAGGATTCACCATCGCTCCGATGCCGGTAACAAGCCCGGTCACCAGTCCTACCCGGATCGCAAAGAGCCAGGCGCGGTCGATCCGATGTGCGAGAACGCTACAGGTGAGTGCGGCGGCAGTATACCCGACTGTCCGGACGATAGTTCCTCGGAATTGGCGACCTGTAAAGCGTGGGCGGCGAGCGGCTACATAATCGGTAGCCGGACGTATGCCATGCGCGTAAGCGAACATTGATCCGGCCGTGATCAGAAGGGAAAAAGCGATGGCGAATTCGAGGCCCAGAATCCTGTACAGTCCAGCGGCGAAGGCAAGCCCACGTATGGCGCTGAACAGTCCTTCCCAGACTAACGAATAATGATCGAGCCCGCGAGCGGCCCGATTCATCTCAACCGAAACGGTGATGCCGGTGGCAATGCCTGAGACGATGCCGAAAAAAAGGCCAAGGCCAATGCCATAGCCAATTCCGAAGACGATCGAATACGTTACCGCTCGCGTAATCAGCCGCAACGGACCATGTTGTCCATTCAAAACCTCGTAAGCAAGATAGAGGCTGCCCAGTACGTCCAGACAGCTCCCGCTGATGCTGATAGCCGCGACCGTGTGATGGTCCAACTGGAGAGGTAGCACGTCGATATTGTGCCCGAGTTACGCTAGCGCTTTTTCGGAGGCGCGCCCTTGGTGAGCAGTGGAGCGGAACAGAGATTGGGGCGCGCGTTCGAAAAAGCCGTCAGAAGGAAGCCGCTGGCGCGGCGGACGCGGTCCTTATGCAAATTGAATGGAGCGAGGGAGAGGTGTTGCCGTTGGCGGGAGTCAGCACGGAAGCGGAGGAGGGGGCCTGCGAGGGTATGGAAGCGAGAATCGCTATTCGAAAACGGTGTGGTCGAGAGCGCGAAGTAGAGATCCGGTCAGGAGCAGGGCGGACGGGTGCGGAGCGCGGTGAACCGTGCAGAGTTTTCGAGTTGTGGAGAAGCGGTTTCATGTCGGAGTTGTGAGCAACCGTGGTGGAGAACGGAGTTGGATTTGGGCTGCGGTAAGTCGTTCGATGACCGCCATCGGTCCACCACAGTTGGGGCAACGCCAAAGCGGGTCGGATTCCTGGGCGGTGGTTTCTGGTTCCATCGGCACAGGAACCGTACCCAGGGCAGCGAAGCACAGCGGCAGTAGGGTGGAGCGTCGGCGGTTGGCCAGAAAGCCGAAGTGGCGGATACGAACGAAGCCCTTGGGGAGTAGATGCAGGAGGAAGCGGCGCAAGAACTCATCGAGCGAGAGGGTCATCAGTTTCTTTTGATTGTGGTCCGCCGAATCGCGCCAACGAAAGGTGACTTGGCCGTTGGCCAACGAGACCAGTCGATGGTTGGAGATGGCCACGCGATGGGTGTAACGGCCGAGATAGTGGAGCACATATTCGGGGCCGCCGAAGGGTGGCTTGGAGTAGACAATCCAGTCTTTTCGAAACAGTGGTCGCAGCCACGAAGCGAAAATCTTGGGTTGCGCGAGCAGAGCCAGATCGCCGGAAAGATGAAGCTGGCCTTGCTGAAAGGCTGACTTGAGAGCAGCGACGAACTTGCCGCGAAACACACGGCGGAGCACCTGGATGGGAAGAAAGAAGCGAGGACGAGATCGAATCCAGCGGGTGTGATCGAGCGAGAGTCCACCGGCGGGGACGACACAGTGGACATGGGGATGAAGCTGGAGTTTCTGGTTCCAGGTATGCAGTACGCTGAAGAAGCCAATCTCAGCCCCTAGATGTTTGGGGTTGCGAGCGACTTCGAGAAGAGTTTCTGCGCTAGCACGAAGCAGCAAACCATAGATCACCTTTTTGTTTTGCAGAGCCAACGCAGCCAGTTGCGGCGGTAGAGTAAACACGACATGGACGTAGGGCGAGGGGAGCAGTTCGCTCCGTCGTGCCTCGATCCAGCGTTCGCGAGCGCCCGTCTGACACTTTGGGCAATGGCGATTGCGACAGCTGTTGTACGAGATGGTGGCGCGATGTCCGCAACGGGTGCATTCATCGATGTGACCGCCGAGAGCGGCGGTGCGGCAGCGCGCGATGGCCAGCAGGACCTTGATATGGTCCAGCGGATCCATTTGCGGTTGCGCTCGATGAAAGCTGTTCCTGCGCTGCGGATCAGGTCGGCCACTTCTAAGAGCGGCCGACTCATCTAATCCTCCTGCTGACGCCTGCCTTTCAACACCAGCGCGTCCAGCGGACTGGCGGTGGCGTGCAGGTGACGTTGAGAAAGGTGGAGATAGATGGCGGTCTCTTTCAGATCGTGATGGCCTAGCAAGATCTGGATGGTATGCAGGTCGGCGCCGGCTTCCAGCAGATGCGTCGCGAAGCAGTGCCTCAGCAGGTGGGGATACACCCTCTTCTTAATCCCGGCTCGGCGGGCGGCATAGTGGCAGGCGTGGCGTGGAGTCTTGGTATCGATGGGTCGAACACCGGTGTGCCAGCGATTACCGGGAAACAGCAAGGTGCTGGATTTTTTCGGCAAACGCCGCCAGTGTGCGCGGAGTTCGTCGAGCAGAACGGGACTGAGCATTACGTCGCGGTCTTGGCGACCCTTGCCGCCTTGGATGTGAATCACCATCCGTCGGCTATCAATGTCGCTGACCTTCAAGCGAGTCAACTCCGCGTCCCGAACACCGGTGGCATAGAGGGTCATGAGGATAGTTCGATGAAATGGTGTGCAAGCCGCATCGATGAGTTGGGCTACTTCTTCCTGACTGAGAATGGTGGGTAGACGGTGGCGTTTCTTCGGATAGGGAGTGTCGGCAATGCTCCACGGCCTTTTCAACGTCTGAATGTAGAAAAACCGCAGGGCGCACAGATGGTTGGTGACCGAGCCGGGCGACAGCTTCTGCACGGTGAAGAGTTGGGCTTGGTATTCCCGAATATGTCGCGTGCCGAGGCGATCGGGAGAGCAGTGGAAGTGTTGCGCGAATCTTTCCACCAAGCGGATATAGCGTTGTGTGGTAGCCTCTGAGTAATGACGTCGCTGGAGTTCCTCCAGCATGGTTTTTCGTAGATGGGTCATAGGGATGGCCTCCTTGTGACCCTCAATTTATCTGAGGCTAAGAACCACGGCTGCCGACCTCACCTACGCGGCAGCGTCCGCCGCGCCAGCGGCTTCGTTCTGACGGGCAAACC
>DATDLS010000265.1:0-2586 GCA_036519195.1 Occallatibacter sp.
TCATGACGACTTCCTTTCATGGGCCATTGGCCCAGGGAACGCCTGAATGCTCGCATGATCAGGCTGAAAGGACAGTCGAATGTCCGTTGTATCTCACTGTTCGATTCAGGAGGGCTTGGCCCTTTCCGCGAGCAGGCGGCACCCTGAAGTGCTCCAGCAGTCACGATAGCGGATGGAGTTTGCGGCGTCAAGACTGACTCTCTTCCAATACAAGATGAGCCTGAAGGGGGAGTTTGATTCCAATACAAGATGAGCCTGAAGGGTCGGTCATGCTGGGTAGTGAACATCCGCATGGTTCGAGCAGAAGAGTTGAGTTTGGAATCGATTGGCCGGTTTGTCGAGGCCAGCGAGGAAATCGGGTTTGAAGCCGAAGATCGCCAGCAGCGTTATAGCTGGGTGGAGGGGGTGCTGGTAGGGCAGCAGTATGCTCAGCAGGGCAAGGTTGCGCGGGGCCTGCTGCGGCGCTATATCGAGAAGATGACTGGGCTGAGCCGTGCGCAGGTAACGCGGCTGATCGCGTGCTACACGGCCAGTGGACGGGTTCGGGTGACAGTGTATCGACGGCGGCGATTCACGCAACTGTACACGCGGACCGACATCGAGTTGCTGGCCTCGGTCGACGAAGCGCACGAGACGCTGAGCGGTCCGGCAACGCGGCGCATTCTAGAGCGCGAGTTTCAGCTCTACGGCAAGCAGGAGTACGTTCGGCTGGCTGCGATCTCGGTGGCTCATCTGTACAACCTGCGCAAAAGCCAGGGTTACCGCGAGCGGCTGTTGAACTACACCAGGACGCGGCCCACGGCGGTGTCGATCGGTGAGCGGCGCAAGCCTCAGCCCGAAGGCCAGCCTGGATTTCTGCGCCTGGACACGGTGCATCAGGGCGATCAGCCGAACGCTGGGGAGAAGGGCGTCTATCACATCAACGCCGTCGATGAGGTCACGCAGTGGGAGGTCGCCGGCGCAACGCCGCGCATCTCGGAGGCCTATCTGGAGACGGTTTTGGAGAACATGCTGCGTCAGTTTCCTTTTCGCATTTTGGGCTTCCACACCGACAACGGCAGCGAGTTCATCAACAAGACCGTCGCCCAATTGCTTGAAAAACTGCGCGTCGAACAGACCAAGAGCCGGCCTCGGCAGAGCGGCGACAATGGCCTGGTGGAGACCAAGAACGGCGCGGTCATTCGCAAACACATCGGCTATGGATACATCGATGCCAGCCACGCAAACCGCATCAACGACTTCTATCGGGAGTATTTGAATCCGTATCTGAACTATCATCGTCCCTGTGCTCAGGCGGACGTGAAGATCGACGAGAAAGGGCGCAAGCGTGTAAGTTACAAGCGCTACCAAACTCCGCTGGAGACTCTGTCGTTGTTGGACAAACCAGGACAATACCTGCGCGATGGACTCAGTATGAACGCGCTGAAAAGGGTTGCCGCAGCCATCAGCGATACCGATGCCGCGCGGCGAATGCAGGAAGCCAAAAACAAGCTGTTCGAGAAATTACGACTCACCGCGTAGGGCCGCAGGACTATGCGCAAGGGCGGAGGAAATGGCGGTTTATGGAAAGCTCGGAAAACGATAGTGCTTTGTTTTCCGACCTTCCCACAAACCTTGAAAATCGCTCGCAGAATGTATCGGAAAATGGAGATCATGCAGAGCGATTCCCACATTCCCTCCGCCCCGGCTGCTAGCATCAATTTCATCTCCCGAAAGGACAAAACCCGCTTCGCCTACCCTTCGCCTCCTTCAGGCTCATCTTTGGATTGGAAAAGACTCAGGTACTCTCTATGACGTGCCAGTGACGTAAAGCTGCATGACTGGATCGCATCTTAAAGTATTGATTTGTAATGGATTATAGTCAGCGCTGCAGGATTCGAACCTGCGACTTCCACCGTGTGAATCTGCCTACATTCGTATTTTCAACGCATTACAACACCGCGGGGACTGCCATCGTACGCGGAAGTCGTGCCAGATATCAGTAATTGTGGGTTGGGTTGTGGTTTGGAAGATCGATTATCGCCAGGCCTGGAGTGACTCCTCATTGATCTACCTGGCAATCTCAATTCACCGCTCGTTGCCTGGCACTACCGTCATCTCGGAGCCTCTCACTCGCAGTGCCAGCGGCCATGGGCAGAGTACCGTTCTGGAGCGGATTAGTCCAGAATTTTGGGTGCATGCTCAGTCGGCGCTTGATGCCCGGCGTAAGGCGTGCCTCCATCTGGCCCAATTGGTAACCGACCAACTTGATCCCGGTTCGTAATAGAGCCGAGGGAATCTGCCAAGCATCCCGCCCTTGCAGGTAGCGCAATTCGGAAAGGACAAATCGCTTACCTTCCCCGTTCGCCTTTCCAAACTCGTCGAGTAGCCACCGTTCCCGGCTGTGCAACACTCCGATATCGAAGTAGCGCTTGAACTCCTGCATCGGCGTATAAGGGTGGCTGTGGTGGGCGCATGCATCCGCGACATACGCAACCTTATGGCCAGTCAGCAGGAGGCGTGCCGCGGTGATCATGTCTTCGCCAAAGATCACATTTGTAGGGAATCCACCCGCGTTCATCAACGCCGAACGCCGGTATGCGGCCA
>DATDLS010000266.1:0-4417 GCA_036519195.1 Occallatibacter sp.
GCGCTGAGATCTGAGATCTGCGGGATTGTTGAAAGGCGAGCCTGAGTTACGCCAAATGCGGGAAGCAGATCGTTCGCCATATTGCGATTCAATTCCTGGTCTCTGTTCGAGACTTCGCTCGAAAATGCATACCCTTATTTCGCATCGCTCCAATACTCTGGTGGCCGAGTCTTAAAACCTTCTCGTAATCGTCATTTGAGCCCGCAAGTCTGATTTCCATCCCAGTCCTGATCATGTCATAATCGCCGTCCGTTCGACCGGCGATTCCTCAGTTTTCCAGTATTTTCGGGATTTCCCGGTTTTTCTTTCCCAGAGTTTGCGTCTATTTTGACATAATTAGGATAGATGTCTTGTCCTAGTCGTTTCAGAAAGGAGCTGGCTCATGGGCCGACCCAAACTGCAGGTTTCTTTCCTCGATGTTTTCCGGGCGCCGCGCATTCTAACCCTGGAGCAACTCAGTGAGAAGCTCAGCTTTTCGCGCTCCACTGTGCTTCGTCGGCTGCAGGAATATGGCTATTTTTCAAGCTATAACCTGTCAGGAAAGTTCCTCAGCATTCCCGAAGTGATCGATTTCGATGCCCTTGGTCTCTGGACTTGGCAAGGAGCGCGCTTCTCCCGGCAGGGGACGCTTAAAGAGACCGTCGCACATTTTGTCGCAAGCGGCCCGCGGGGCATGACCCAGCAAGAGTTGCTCGAGCTACTGGGCGTTCGCACTCACAACGTGTTGCTGGAGCTGGTACAGGAAAAGCGGATTCGTCGTCAGGACATAGGCTCCGCCTTCGTCTACTTCAGTGCGGATTCTGGGCAACGCCAGAAGCAGATTCGGCAACGAGAATCCTTTCTCGAGCGCCAGCCGCGCACCGTACCCAACAGCCGCCAAGTGATCGCAACCCTGCTTGAGTTAATCCAGAATCCGGCACTCGAACGGCAGCAAATCGTGACCCGCTGCCAGCGAGCAGGAGTCTCCCTCTCCCTTGCCGTCGTGGACAACATCTTCCGAACCTATGATCTGGAAAAAAAAAGGGCTCGATAGAGATGTACCAGGTGTTGCGCGCGGAGCAGGAGAAGGCTAAGCGGCCCTTCCGGGATCACCTGCTCCACATGCCGCGCTTCGTATTTTCCTGGACCGATCATCATCGTGCCGGCTGCCCGCGTTGCGGTCAGCCTCTGCGGCTGCGCCGCACTCATCAGAGACACATCCAGTCGCTAACCTATGGCAGCTTTATCGCAGTGGAACGGCAAGGCTATTGCCCCGCCGATCCGGGGCTTCCCAGCACCCATTCCCAGCAGTTGGCGCGTATTGCCGCCCCGGGAGCCGAGTATGCCTATGATGTTCTGGCCGAGCTCGGTTTCCAGCGGTTTCTTCACTGTCGTCAGTACGAGGAGATTCAAGCCCATCTCTCTTCGCACTATGGCCTCGAGGTTCCGGTCAGTACGCTGGCTTACCTGGCACGCAAATTCGTCGCCTATTTCCAGGTGGTGCACCAGCAGAGCATCACTCGCCTGCGCGCCGAAATGCAAACCCGGGGCGGCTTCATCCTGCACGTGGACGGCACTTGCGAGGCAGGCAGCAGTGTGCTCCTGGTCTGTATGGATTCGCTCAGTGGCCAGATTCTGGAAAGCCGCAAAATCGGCTCTGAGAACCACCGAGAAATCTGCCAACTGCTGCGCGATGTGCGCCGGGATTGGGGACTGCCTCTGGCCATCGTGCACGATCTGCGGCGCAGCCTGATTACTTCCACCGGCGAGGTGTTTCCCTCAACTCCGCAGTTTGTATGCCACTATCACCTGGCCGCGGATGTAGGAAAGGACATTCTCACCCCTCACGAAGATCGACTCCGCTGTCTTCTTCGCAAAGCGCGAGTTCGTCCCAAACTCCGTAGCCTTATCCGCTCCCTACGCGCATCCGCCGTCTGCCCGGAAACTGGCCAGCACCCGATCGAGGTGATCTTGGACCGGAATTCGCCGGGAGAGCTCGCGCCTCGAGATGCGCAAGCCGGCGTGGCCCATGCCCTAGCCTCCTGGATTCTCGCCTATGTCCAAGATGGTGAGGGATACGGTTTTCCTTTTGCCTCACCCTACTTGCATTTCTACGAACGGATTCTCCAGGTTTATCAGCTGCTCCGGGAACAGTGTCCTCGCCGGCCTGAGGGCCAGCGGGGCTCGGTGGCCGCTCTTGACCAGCTACGGCAGATTCTCGAACCGGTCATGACCGGAGAGCTAGCCCGACAGTTGCGTGCCGTGATCGCGCAGATGCGCCGCGATCGAATCATCTTCGAGCAATTCCGCATAGCGCTGCGCATCTGCCCACACGGCGGCAAAAAGCGGAGGAACGATCCTGGTGCACCCCAGGCCTTGAGTGCTCGCCGCCACCGCACCATCCTGAAAAAGCTGCGCGACGATCTTCGGCGCAAAGCTCGCTCGACCCCCTCTTCCCGGCGAGCCTGTGAGATCGTAGTGCGGCACTTGGACAAGTACTGGCCCTATTTGTTCGGCCATGCCCTCAAGGCGAAAGGCCGGCCGATTGCGGTGCCCAGAACCAACAACGTACAAGAAAGCCTGTTTCGCATCGTCAAGCAACAGTGCCGGCGACTGCACGGCCGCGGCCATCTCGCGCACGATCTCACCACCATGTTGCCAGGCACACCACTCGTCCTCAACCTCAAAAATGCTCTTTACTGCCAGACGGTTTATGGAGGCACGGACGCAAAAAAGATCGCCGTCGTATTCAGCGAAGTAGATCCGGACGTGCCTGCACGTTTGTTGAAAACTTGGCGGCAGCAGAAACTCTCGACCGCCATCCCCGCGCAGTTCGAACGGTTGAAAGACCTTCCCAGGCGGATTTCAGGCTTCCTCTCTGCACTGTTTAAAAAGATTCCAAGACGGAGCCAAAGATGAAATCCACCAGAATATTAGAGCGATGCTCTAGATTCTTTGAATGAAGAAGGCCTGCGTTAGATGAGGAGGCGAGCCGCTCTGGTCGCGGTCGAAATGAATGCTCTCGACTAGAGCTTCGATGTCGCTTAGCTTGTTGCGCAAATCTCGGAGTTGGGATTCGCCCAAACCGTTCTGTTCGTTGCCAAGCGGGAACTTGGGATGCGAGCCTACTTTCCCACAGATCCACGAATCGTGTCAAGATGTTTCTGAGATTGTTTTGGGGAGCACCCCTTAGAAGCACCGATCCGATAATTTTGCGCAAGCCCTTGGCAGCTCATTCCACCAAGTCGTCCAGCGAGGAGAGCGATGCGAGGTCCGCAGCTTCCAGGGAGCTGCGGTGGACCCCGCTCTCAACAGACGAACACAGTCACGCACGAGATCGGCATTGAGACTGTCCACTACACGCCAGAGGTTATTTTCCAACAAAGGTATGTAAAGTCTCACAGAGATTTCTGTAGGCTTCGGATCAGCAAGGCATTTGGCCAGTTCTGTCGCTCCCAAATTTGCCGCCCGGCTTAGCCTATAAATTGTGGGAGCTGGATGCCGTTGCGTTTGGCAACTTATCTTGGCCTGCGTAGTCTTCCCGACTATTCTTTCGCAGACCTGCCGATAGACAAAATCGTATGCTCCTGTGATGACTCCAACGACCGGCTACCGAGTCGGAAACGATTAGAAACGCAATGATTTCGTATGGTCAGACGAAAAGGCGCATCCGCGCGCGTACAAATCCTGTAAGATTTATGTCTACGCAATAACCGAGTTCGGGATTCAATTTTATAAATGGTGCCTCGAAGATCTTAACTGATTGCTAGGTCGGAAGAGAGGCTTGACTCAAACGCCGAAGGCGACGCCGATCATCAGTAATATCAATGTCTTGCAGATTCAAGTCGCCATGCCGACTTATCAGGAGTGATCTAGGGGGGGCAAAATCTTTTGACCTTTCCCAGGTCAAAAATCGAGACCTCGGCTATACTCGCCGGTCCGCGCTTTTATACTTTCATCTATGCCACCGCCGTGCATTTTCTGCGACAACGACTCCGGCAGCCCCGAGCATCTTTGGCCGGATTGGATGCACAACACCATCACGTTTGCACCGATAAACATGCAGGAGGCGGACGGCCCGGTTATCACGGGGGAGGACCCGGAACAGACGATCACCACCGTATGTTCCAAGTGCAATAACGGGTGGATGAGCCTGATCGAGAACAAGGCAAGCACGCGGCTGAAGCCCATGCTTCTTAATCAGCCCATCGAGATCGACCGCGGCGGAATGAAGTTGCTGACTGACTGGGTCGTTCTCCGGGCGATGGTCTTCGAGTCGATCAAGCCGAAGACCGGCAACGAACAATTCTTCACTCGTGAGGAACGGATCGCCTTCAAAGAGAACCAGACCATCCCTGAGCGGACGCGGGTGTGGGTTGGTGCGCTCGAGAATTCTCATATCGGCTATCACGGCACCGATCATGCGATCTGGAAGTCC
>DATDLS010000267.1:0-34234 GCA_036519195.1 Occallatibacter sp.
CCTGACGAGCGCCTCTCACGAAAGACCAAATCACGGATCGGAGACAATCATGCTCTCTGGAAAGAAATCCGACTTAAAAAGACACCTCTCAGCAAAGCATCCGACGTTCACGCACAAAGTGATGGCGCGTGGCGCAAAAGAGCAAATCACCGCCCCGACGCCCCAAGGAAATTCACCTCCGGAGAGGGATCTGCCGCCCAAGTCTGAAGGACGTGAAGTCCTTCGCTTCCCGTCTTAACTGTCCCCAATACCAACGAGTATCCCTCGGCATGCAGGAGCATGCCGGGGGATACTCGTTTTAGGGCGCAAGATCACCCTCTACGATGCCCCAGGAGGCGTCGGCGCGGGCAGGGTAAGGTCCTTGTGCCTTGGATTCGCCGCAGCGATTGAGCCGCATCAGATCACGCGGCAGGCGCATGCCGTTGGATGATTTTAACCAGGCGCGAACGATGGCAGCGTGTTCCGTCTGCACAGAAGCAGCCAATGCTGATCGGGATTCGTGCGGCGACCTGCGCAACGAACTGGACCGTCTGCTGCCCTCTGGGCGGTCGTAATCAACGTTGGTCAGACCACCGCTTTCCGAAGGCAAGTAGAACAATGGCCGCTACCGGCCGATATCTAGAGAACGGCGGAACTGCCAGAGTGCAGATTCAGCCGAGCGGCCAATACGGTGGGACGTGAATGTGCTGAGGAGGGGTATGGAAGGCCAAATTCATGTGGACCGCGGTCCTTGCATAACGACGCAGGAGAGCTACGATGGCCCTTCGGCGCTCGGTCCAAACCGGCCGGTGCCGCCTTGGCAGCTCGCCATCGAAATTCAGGGGCTCCTGGGAGCCGATTCCGAGCCCGACACGCTATTTTTTGTTGAAAGCTGGACCCTCGGCGTGACGACCGCGGTGGAGAGCCTCAAGCAGAGACGGCAGGGGCAAGCGGATCGGGAGCCCTACAGCCACGCGTTCCCTAACTTCAACAACCTCCGAGCTCTATCTCTCGTTCAGGAGCGTGGGCCGGATGCGGAGTTCTTCTCTTCGGCCCGTCCTGCCGCGATCTCGCGGTGCCACGACGCCGGGCGCCGGCCACGGTCCCCGGAAGGGCCTGCCGCGTGGACTGAAGACCCGGCTTCAAGAGAATGGGAGGCTGGTGCAGAGGAGTATGCCAGCAGCGGGGAGACAAGCTGTCCCATGACAGTGGGTCGTGCCTGCGAAGTTCTGGGAGTGCCAGCAACCAGCACGAGGGGAGAGATCAAAGCTGCGTACCGGCATATGGTGAGCCAGTGGCATCCAGACCGGCTCGGATCCAGGACCGAAAAAGTGCGCCAGCTCGCCACCGAAAAAACGGTTGAGATCAACTCAGCCTATCGCCTGTTGCGCAGTGCTATGCGGCAGAAATCCAACTGACCTGAATGCATCCTGCTTCTGGGCGACCTTGACCAGACGCGAACGATGGCATGGTGAGTCGTCGGCACAAGGTCGCCAACGCTTATCGGGGTCCACGCGGCGGCCTGCGCAACGAACTGGACCGTCTGCTTACCAGCTCCGCGTTCTGCCTTCTTAAACAGCGGTTCGGGTGCACGAGAACAACCGTTACCACGTGCGTTGGCTCTGGCAGTCATGGCAAAGCCGGTCCCCTAAATGCGTGTTGGCGAACGGGCGAGCACTTTACACATCCGTAAGGCGTCAGCGTATCCATCGGGAAAGAATCAGCGGTGGTCTGCCTATAGGAACATCCCGCGCCTTACCATAATTTTTGTATGCGCCTCTTCATCGCTGTACCCCTGATGGCTGTGGTGATCGCCGAACTCTCAGAGGTATCGCTGCGGCTCCGATCTGTCGGGGACGGGCATCGCTGGTCAGCACCTGAAACTTGGCACATTACTTTGCAGTTCCTGGGCAACACCAGCCAGGAACTCTATGAGTGCGTTGTCTCACGATTGCGCGAAGTGCGCTTGAAGCCAGTTCCCGTTCAGCTCGATGGATTGGGCTTCTTCGATCGAGCAGGAGTGTTCTTCGCCGGCGTCACAGTCACGCCCGAATTGCTTTTGCTCCAGAAACAGATCGCCGCATCAACGGAGGCTTGCGGATTCGTCCCTGAGAGTCGCCCCTTCCAACCTCACATAACACTTGCTCGTAGCAAAGACCGCGGGCAGTCCCTTGCTGGACTCAAGGCCAGGATGCCCCTTCAGCCGCATTTCACCAGATTCGTTGCCGAAGAGTTTCTTCTGTACGAAAGCTTCCTCGGCTCCGCAGGCGCTCACCACGAGGTCCGTGAGCGCTTTCCCCTCGGCGGCCGGTAAATCCTCTCGCCATTCCGCAGGGGCCGCAGATCGCCGATCCCGGCTCCTCTCGAAAAAGTGAGATGCGTCCACGACTTAGGAAAATTCGCTCAGTTCCCCGGACGATTCCGCAATCGCTGAGAAAGCATCTTCACGGCATCGGCGTAGCCCTGATCGGCGTATTGCCAAATTTGTCCTCGATGTAATCCCTGAGAAGCTACTTGGAGGACAGCTGCGACGGGTGCTGCAATGTTGGCGGGTGATCCTATGCCGTTCCGTCGTAGACTTCCGTCCTCTGGTGGCGCTTGCCGTTCTTCATCTCGGAGTAGCGAACTTCCCACGGGAACCCCTTCGCCCGCTTAGCCTTGCGGATGCTACCATTTTGATATCGTGCTTTCAGCGTCTTCACTTTCGCTCACCGCGTTTATGGATGGTTCCCGCCAGAACATGCCCATTTTGCACAAAATGAATTAGAGTGAGTTCAGCAGCATGCAAGTGGCTGTAAGCTATTGATTCTAAATTGGCCCCGTAGCTCAGGTGGATAGAGCAACGGTTTCCTAAACCGCAGGTCGGAAGTTCGAATCTTCCCGGGGTCACCATAAAATCAACAACTTACAAGATTACAGGTCGTTTTCTTGAACCGCTGATCGTCCGAAATATCAATATATTCAGTACAATGCAGGTGTTCCGCGTTGAGAGGTGTGCTGTCTCGATAAAACGGGAAGCCATGATTCTTATTCAATTGCGACCCGAAATTGATGCCCAACTTGCTGCCGGGACACAGGACCACGGATTGGCGACCGGCCAAGCCATTGACCGCATCCGAGAGTTGTGCAAGAAAAACACCTCGGCGGCCTAAAGATTAAGGACCTGATTCACGAGGGCCATAAATACTGATGCACTACTCGCCTCGTGCAGGCCGGGGTCGACCTTCGTACGGTCCAAAGTCTTGCCAGAAAACATTGAGCACATGGCGTAGGAACTGACCAGCTACTTGCGTTGGCTGGAAGGGATGCTTCGGCTTCTGCCAAACGCCCTCAGTGCTGGAGGATCCGGGGCAATGGACACGGCGCAGGCTGCGATCCGTGATCTGGAAACATGGAACACGGGGTAGGCAGCGTTTTCGGCTCCTCCATCAACGAGGCGTGAAGCCTGAACTGGCGGCAAAAGCCGGTGGGAGCCTTCATGGTCCTTGGCGGATCGCGAAAAGCCACGCTCTGCAAATCGCGTATCCTGTCTCCTACTTCGACACGCTTGGACTTCCGAGGCTATAGGTCGGGAAACAGCTCAATCCAACCGAACCGTCCGGTGCGGACCCGCATGCCGCGTGGTGTGGCAGGGGAGAGCCGGCCACCGCTCCTCCCTATGCCAATTCTCCCATTCTTATCCGGAGACTGCCCGAGAGAGATTAGTCGAATTGACGGCGGCTCGACACCGCAATAGCAGCTACTCTTGACGTCTTGCCTGCTGAAAGTGGTTGGCAAATATTCTCCATCATTCAGCCGACAATAGGTTGCGGGTGATCTGCGTGGGCAAACCACTGAAGATCCCTCACCGGAATCAACACTCCAGATCCGATGTCTTACCGATAGAGTCGGATTCGCAATCAGATAGTCGAGAGACCTTTGGCACATCGAAAGCAGTCCAGCTGCTTTGTGACGGCTCAAGAGGGTTTTGTTTTCTGTCCGAACGGGCTTCATTCCTGGCTGAGTTGTACGAGGATCAAGTGTCTCGCACACTGTCCCTCCCTTCGGGCAGATCTAAATCTCCAACGCGACAACCCGTTTCGGGACTGCATTCCAAGGACAATAGAGCGCATCTTCAATGCGAAACGGCTCCGCATATGGCTTGTCCTATGCCTGCATCTCGGCGGTATTGATCTCAACTTTGTCGCGACGCGGTTTGAAATGGTTCCGGATGACATGGTAGCTAGGATTGATCGGAGGGCTTGATCCCCAGATACCCGTCTCTGCAAAAGGACGGTACGTATCTCAGCACGATCGTGGGCAATCGGCTGCCGGGCAACAATACGACCACCTACATTTACGACGCGGCCAGCACACCTGTGCTCACAGTCACGCTGTCGAGCCGGTTGCAGTCCATATTTACTCACTCCCCAATCGGACGGCTCACGCAGTTGGCGACGCCGGTGTCGAGCTGCGACTACCCGTTGGGTGCGGTGGGCAATCGGACCGCAGTGACGGAGGGGAACGGACGCACTGTGAACTAGAACTACGAGGGCGTCTGCTGGCTGACCAACGAGACCATCAGCGTTGGCCCGGCCAGAACGAATAGGACTGTTGCGTATGGTCTTGACCCGGTGGGTGTAGTCCGCAAGTCGGAGACCTCGACCTTCAGCGGCCTGAACCCGGGCTCGTTCAACTGCAACACCGAGGACGAGGAGGCGACGGGCGGTTACGACGTGAACGGGACATCATCTCAACGGGTGGCAAGGCTTAGACGTATGACTCCGGGAACCGCGAACCATCTGATGTCGAGTTCTCGTCGGGGACATGGGTCAGCATGGTCTACGATGGCGACGGCAAAGACGGTCAACGGTGTCACCACCTGCGAGCTGGATGGACATCCATCTGGGATTACGCCAAGAATGCTGGTGGTACGTCGAGTCGCGTCGATGCTTGGGTGCATTCAAAGGCGACTTGTAACCCGCGCAGCTGGGCGGTCAGCACTTGGTGGCGTCACGTGCAGGTCTCGTTTACAAGAGGCGACGCAGGGAATGTTACCTACAGTTACTTTTTATGCTGTTGAGCAAGAGATTTGGGCAACAGTGAATTCCGTGTGTGCTGTCAGGTAGTCTCCCACTGTGTTGACGAACTTCCAAATTTGGGTTGAGACCCGGAGCGACATCATATTTGGATGACGTAACAATGACCAGATGGTGACAAACGAGTTGCGTTGTGCGAATAGAATTCGTTGGTAGTTTAAGGGTTTTCGGACGAGGAGGCTGCATGGACTTAACTGAATACATTGATCTTATTTGTTCTTTGCTGGATTCCGTCACAGATGGCCAGATATCAATCGAACACGCACTCGATGTCATCAACGCATACCGAAGAGAGCAGCGCCTAACAGCATATATCGTTACTCATGATGACTTAGATTTTCTTAAGAGTTGTGGAATCAAATTCCAACAGATGCAGCATTGGATGACATAGAAAACATAAATAGCTGTGATTAAAGGCACGTTCAAGTTAGAGGAATGGCCGGATACTTTCGTCTGATGAAAACCCATTCAAACCAAAAGAATCGTACCACTGGCGTGAATGCCAAAATACGGGTGATGCCCCCGCCCCGTTGCTTCTTGATCGTTTCGCAGACATCGAGACTGAAGCGGCTGAAGTGCTTCATAAAACAGGGATGATCGATAGCACGACGATGCGGGAGTTCGACCAGGAATGCCTCACGCGGATCATGACCTTGACTCCGGAAGCTATTCGCAAGATTCGAACCTAAGGATGTGATCAGTCTGGCTGTCTTCGCCGCATATCTGAGTGTGACGATAGGCGTGGTCTGCAAGGGGGGACCGGGCAGAAAAGCAGCCACGCAGTCTGGCGGCGAAGCTACTCTCGCTTGCGGCAAAGCAAAGCGCGGGTTCGCTGCGATCGCACATAAGGAGACAATCCTGGCGCCAGCGTGGCATTGAACAGAAACGTGAGCTGAAAACGCGGTCCGTTTTCACGAAAACCTTTTGTCGATTCGCTCCTCGAAGCGTTCGCGAAGGCCCACCTTTGCCGGATCCATAGGTCTGCTCTGGAATTTCGTCAGATGGGCGTTGAGCTCTTCGAAGACGCTCCGGGCTAATCACAACCTTGCCCCGTCCTCGTTCGTAAGCGATCGGCTTTTGGTTATCAGGGTGTCCCAAACCGATGGGTGATCTTGGTCTTGCCGAATGATCTAAAGCACAACGCGCTCCTTTACACAGAAGCTTCAAGAATGTGTCGTTATCTGGGGTGCGTTGGAAGATTTCCGGGAGGGACTCCCTTCACTCCGGTGTTGAACCTGCCGGGTCTGCGGGGCTCTGAGGAAACAATCGAACCGACGAATCTTCCGCTCCGCTTCTCCGTATGCGGGCAGCAATGCATTTGGGGTGATCCTTACGGGGATGGGAGACGATGGTGCGTGCGGCATGCTGGAAATGAAGCAGGATGGCGCCGCGACCATTGCGGAAGACGAATCGACATGCTTCTTCCCGCATGCCGAAAGAGGCAATCCGGCTCAGCGAATCGGGCAAGGTTGTGCCTCTCTGCAATATTCCGGGCATCACTCTCAACTTGGCGCGGTGAAGAGGCGCAGGTGTCGGGCGCATTCCGGCCATCATCGTTCTCGCTGCTGGGCCTCTCGTGTAGTGTTATCCCATCGAAGGCCTGACCAAATCTGAGCGCACCGTTGCACACTCGACTTGGCCCAAGCGTTTCCGCATTGGGCGCGCACGGGTCAGTGGATGATTGCCATAGCGGAAGGCCCCCTGACAACTGAGGCCTCAGGAACCCAAGTGACCAGCAAGCAGAAACGATCAAACAGCGGAGTGGCCTCGAGCGAAACGGGGCGCGAGATCAATCGGAACATCATTCTCCCCACGATCCGCGGCTCACCAGCCGGTGAGCCGCGCAGACCTGGCCCGCTATACGGGATCGCAGGCCAGCACGGTGTCAGTGATCGTCGGCCAGTTGATTGATGAGGGCTGGGTACTCACCGGTGAGTTGGGACGCCCGCCGCGCGGGCGGCGACCAACCTACGTCATGCTCAACGATAAGCACGCCACCCTGGCGATCGATCTGCGGCCATCGGAAGCCAATTTGGCGGTCGTCGATATCAACGGAAAGATCTTGGGCCGCGAGACGGTCGTGTTTTCCGCCGAGAGCAGTCCGCGCACCATGCCTAAAGCAGCCTTGGCCGATGTGATTCGCGGCGCCCTGAAGCTCAAAGCTTCGTTTCACGATCGAACCTTCAACGGCGTAGGTGTGAGCATCTCAGGCAGAGTAGACCAGAAGACGCATCGACTCATCTTTTCTCCGAATGCGCCATGGAACCAGATTGATCTGCATAACGAACTCCGGAAGAAGCTGCACGGCCCGATTGTGATGGAGAATGCGGCGAACGCCAGCCTGTTTGCAGAGCGCTGGTTCGGAGAATTCGGGAGCATCGCCAACATCGTAACCGTTTCGGTTTCTGACGGACTTGGTACAGGGCTGCTCCTGGATGGCAGACCGGTGCGAGGCAGCGGCGATATGGCCGGCGAGTTTGGACATATGCTCTTTGCGGAGTCAGGCCCCCCTTGCGGTTGCGCCAATTCAGGGTGCTGGGAAACCTTCGCGTCGAATCGCGCCGGGCTTCGCTACTATCAGGAACTCGTACCCGAGAGCAAGCTTACTTCATTCCAGCAACTGCTGGGCCTTGCGGTGGCAGGAGACATCCGCGCGCTGCGATCGATCGACAAGATGGCCGGATGCCTGGCACGCGGATTGAGTATGCTGGTGGCCGGCTTGGCACCGGAAGTCATCATTGTCGTGGGGGACTTTACCGCACTCTGGCCGTGGATCTGGCCGATTCTCGAAAGCCAACTCATTGCGCGATCGTTCACTCCGTGGATTCCACGCGTTGTGGCAGCGGTCGACGGCGATACAGCGCGCATTCGCGGCGCCGCGGCTTTGTTGTTGCATACGGCCCTTTTCGGCACCGGCAATTTTGAGGCCGCCGAGCAATAGGGTATAAAACAGATCCGGCTGATTCACTCTGCAACCGAGAAGGATTGGAGCCGCCGTCGATCGGACTAGGCCGGACTGCGGGAGGCGTCGCTCGGGCCCGGCTGGACGCTTCCCAGGCCGTACTGGAAGAGGAACAGAGCGGCCAGGTAGACGAAGCCGGCGATGAGGAACAGGGCTAAAGTGTGTCGCGTCCAAAGAATGCCCACCAGCGTTGTGAAAGCGGTACTGCCGATGGAGCCGATCGCGCCTCCAATGCCGACGACGGTTCCCACGGAACTGGATGGAAACGCATCCGAGGGTGTGGAGAGCAAGTTCGAGGACCAGCCCTGGTGCGCGGCTGTAGCCAGGCACAGCAAGCCGATCGCTTGACCTATCGAGTGCGTGAAAGGGACACCCACCACGACAACCGAGCCCAGTGCGCAGACCAGCATGGCGAAGCGCCGGGCGGTGCGCAGCGAATAGCCGCGGCGCATGACGGCAGCCGAGAGCCATCCCCCGGCAATACTGCCCACGGTTGCCCCGACGTACACCAGGATGAGGGAGAAGCCGAGCTGATTCATGTTTACCAGGAATCGCTCGTGGAAGTACTTTGGCAACCAGAAAAGGTAAAACCACCAGACAGGGTCGGTGAACGCCTTGGAGCCGGCGAATGCCCACGTAGCGCGGCTGGTGAGCAACGACTGGAACGAGGCGCGCGGAGCCGATTGCATATTCGCGATCTGTGTCCGGGCGCCTCCCTGCGCACGCAACAGGCGCTGATAGGGAAACAGGAGCCAGCAGGCCAGCCAAATCAAACTGAGTCCGCCGGTAACGAAGAATGCGCTTTGCCATCCAAAGCGAAACGCGACCCAGGGCACGAGCACCGGTGCGATCAGCGATGCGGCGCTGGTCCCGGAGTTGAAGATGCCAGTGGCGAGGGCGCGTTCCTCTGGCGGGAACCAATCGGCAGTGGCTTTCAGGGCTGCCGGGAAGTTGCCGGATTCGCCCAGGCCGAGCGCAAAGCGTGCAAGACCAAAGGCGAGTGTGGTGCGGGCAAAAGCGTGGCTGATCGAAGCGAGGGCCCACATGGAGATGGAGGCGGCCAGACCCAGTCGCGCGCCAATGCGGTCGATGACGCGGCCCATGACAAGAAAACCAAGGCCGTAGGCAACGATGAAGCTGGTGACGATGTGGCTGTATTGTCTGTTGTAGAGAGCCGGATCGTGATCGCCACCGAGGAGATGCTTCAGGATGGGTTCGACCAGTCCGAGCGCGGACCGGTCGATGTAATTCACTGTTGTGACCAGGAAGAGCAGCCCGCAGACGATCCATCGCATTAGGACATGGTTACGTTGTTCGGGCATGGGCTCCCTGGTTTGAGAGAACTTGGGCGAGGCATAGCGCCGGGCGAAGGTGACGTCAGAGTATCAAACGGCATATCCGTGCGCCGGAATTGCGCATTTCAATTTCCTTCAACCCATGAAATTTCTCGGTCATTCTTGCCCTGTCTGCCTGCCAGATCATGACTGTAGCCCTCAGGATGCAGGTTTGACAAATCGATTCACCAAAGGGGTTGAAAGCTCAATTGCTTGCTCATGCCGGGCGCCGACGTCCGCTGACGCCGGAGACGCGAAGCCAGCACAGTGCCCAATCATGGCCTCAGCAAGGGCGCAGACCCAGGAACTCTCGATGTCGATGGCTCGGGAGAGAGCAGCCGTAAATCCAGAAGCTGCTATGGATCTGGTTTGTCGGGACTGAAGAAATTTACCATTTGACAGATATGAATCCAGACTGTATAAACTTCGCGCACCAAAGAATTGGAGGTTCCCCCGATGTTCTTTTCCTTTGGAGACCAAATTGATCAAGTGGAAGCAGGCGGCAATTGCAAACCAATTGCCTTGTTGGGTTCACTCGTACTGTTGATTGTCTTTGCAATCACATCCATGCCGTTGCCGGCCCAGTCGATTGGCGGCGGACAAATTCAGGGAATCGTAGTGGATACGAATGGATCGCTGGTGCCGGGTGCAGCAGTGACAGCAACGCAGCAAGAGTCCGGGTTGACCCGCGCGGTGGTGAGTGGTTCCGACGGTGGATACAACCTGCCGAACCTTCCGGTGGGCCCGTACCGGGTCGATGTGACGAAGGCTGGGTTCAGCCCGTACCGACAGTCGGGCATCGTGATCCAGGTTGGTGATGACCTGCGCATTGATTTGACACTTAAGGTAGGCGGAGCCACGCAAACTGTCGAAGTAAACGCCCAGGCATCGATGGTGCAGACCGAAGATCAGTCGGTATCGCAGGTCATCGATTCGAAGCGCGTCAATGACCTTCCGCTCAATGGCAGGCAGGCGACGCAGTTGATCCTGCTGACCGGTGCATCGACCACGGCGCCAAGCGAGGACAATGTGGGCACCAAGAATTATCCGAGTGAAATCACGTACTCGATTGCTGGAAGCCAGGGCACACAGACCGAGTACTTGATGGACGGCGCCGACAACACCGATTCCTTCTCCAACGTAAACCTGCCGTTCCCGTTCCCCGACGCGCTGCAGGAGTTCAGCGTGGAGACTTCGGGACTTGCCGCCCAATACGGCTTCCATCCCGGCGCCGTAGTCAACGCGGTCACTCGGGCTGGAACCAATGCCTTCCACGGTGATGTGTTCGATTTCCTGCGCAACAACTTCTTCGACGCCACAAGCTATTTCTCGAGCGCGGACACGCTCAAGCGCAACCAGTTCGGAGGCGTCATCGGCGGGCCCATTGTCAAGAACAAGCTGTTCTTTTTTGGGGGCTACCAGGGCACCATCGTTCACCAGCAATCGAACAACACCCAGTACATTCTCCCGACGCAAGCTATTCTGAATGGTGACTGGACCGCGTTTGAAGGGAGCAAGATCCTCTCCGGACCATTTGTCAACAACACGATCAGCCCGACGGCATATAACCCGTCAGCTGTGGCGCTGGTAACCAAGTATCTTCCCCTCGCCACCGCCTCGAACGGCCATTTATTCTTTGGGCCGCCCAATCCGACTACAGAGAACCAAGTCATTGGCCGCGTGGACTGGAATAAGAGCGAGAAGCAGACGCTCTTCGGCCGGTACTACCTCACGCACTACGACCAGCCAGGATTCTTCAACGGGAACCTGTTGAATACGACGAATCCTGAACTGGACGATCAGGAGCAGTCCCTGACCCTGGGCCACACCTACTCGATCAGTTCCAACCTGGTCAACACGTTCCACCTTGGCGGAACACGCAGCTTCATCACCCGAGGACAAGTCTCAAGTCTGATCAATCCCGCGACGATCGGCATCAACGTCAGCACGCCGGTGCCGAATTACCTTGAAGTTGAGGTTGGCTCAGACTTCACTGAATCGTGTGGAACATGCGAGAGCTACAAGGTAACGACGAACTCGGAAAACGCAGTGGACGATGTCTTCTGGACCCGCGGCAAGCATCACCTTGGCTTCGGCGTCAACTTCGAGCATAACCACCTGAATCTGCAGGGTACAAATAACGCCAATGGACAATTCAGTTTCAACGGGTCATTCACCGGTGACCCATTGGCGGACTTCATGTTGGGAGACCTTTACAGTCTTTACCAGGGCAACGACACGGGGAGCACCTGGGCCAAGAACATCTTTGCTCTCTATGGGCAAGATAGTTACCAGGTGACGCCGAAACTGACTGTCAATGCGGGTGTGCGTTGGGAGTCAGACCTGCCCGAGGTGGAAACAGCGGGGCGCGGTGATAGCTTCTCGATGTCGGCATTCCTGGCCGGAACCACATCGAGTGTCTACAAGTCGGCGCCTCCGGGGCTGCTCTTTGCCGGCGATCCAGGAATCCCCAAAGGCTACATCGACCACCACTGGGATCACTTTGAGCCTCGCATCGGCATTGCCTGGGATCCGCGCGGCAAGGGCCAGGAGAGTATCCGAGCATCTTACACCGTCGGTTTTTCTCAGCCGATCATATACATGGAAGACCGTTTTGAAAACAACGCGCCGTTTGGCGACGCGATCACCATTTTTCCGCCCGCCGGCGCTCTCTCGAATCCCTATACGGGTTATCCCGGAGGGAATCCCTTTCCGCAGCCCTTTCCGCCCAGCCACACCAGCGCTTTGTTCCCGACGGCTGGTACTTATTACGTGTTCCCTGTGAACATGAAGCCGAGCTATACGCAGACCTGGAATCTGGCGATCGAAAAGCAATTGGGTGCAAGTTGGGAAGTGACGGTCGGTTATCTGGGAAACCACGTAGTACACATTCCATCGGGCAACGAAGAGAATCCGGCGACCTACATTCCCGGCACATGGACGGGGCCCGGAAGCTGCGGACCGCTCACCATCGCCCCCGGGCCAACCGGAACCGCGTGCTCGACCAATACCGGCACCAACAATAACACCAATGAGCGCCGGGCGACCGCGCTCGCAAATCCGGTGACCGGCGCCAATTTCTCCGAGGTCAGCTACATGTATGACGGCTCGAGCAGCCTGTTTGACGGTCTGCTGTTGACGGTGAAGCACCGCTTTGCGCAAAACTTTACAGTGCTCGCCAACTACACGTTATCGAAGTGCATTACGGGCGGCACGGACGAGGGCGATCTGGGCGGGGACACCTTTCAGAACCCTGCCAACCCGGGGGCGGACCGCAGCAACTGTGCCGAAGACATAAGAAACAACTTCAACACCTCCGCTGTGGCCACGAGCGTAGTAAAAGGCGGCCCCTTGGAGCGGAACCTGCTGGGCGGATGGCAGATTGCGCCGATCGTTTCCATTTACTCGGGACAGCGTGTGACGACGACCACAGGCACCGATAATTCGTTTACCGGCGTCGAACAGGATCGGCCCAATCTGATCGGCGATCCCTATGTTCACGGGCAGTCGCGCAAATTTGTCCTGAATCCGGCATCGTTCGTCGCCAATAGCCACGGCACATTCGGTGATACAAAGCCCTTCGAGTTTGTCGGTCCCACCTACTACGATCTCGATGGGGCGATTACTCGCTTCTTCCCGATCCATGAGGCGATGCAGCTCGAGTTCCGGTCAGAGTGCTTCGACTGCCTGAACCATCCCAACCTGCCTGGCCCCACGGCTGCGCTGAACAGCTCGTCGTTCGGCCAGATCACCACGACGAATCCCTATACGCCCAGAATTCTCCAGTTCAGTCTGAAGCTGGATTTCTAAACTAACGGGGGAAGCGGCGATTCGCCGAGAAACTTTGGCTCTCACTTCGACAGATTGGGGACTGAAACTTGATGGTTGAAGGCAGCAATTTGGGGCGCCTCTAAAACTGCAGGCGCCCTGAATTGTGTAGGATGGATTGAGGTTTGAGCTAAAGATTGGAGAACCGCAGTCGATGCGAGTGGGGATCATCGGAACCGGGGCGATCGCGCGAAAGCACGCACAGGCTTACCGCAACATCGGCTTCCAGATAACAGCATGTACCGACCGAACCGCTGAACGCGGCAAGGCCTTTGCGGCGGAGTGGGGCGGTGACTATGCCGCCACTCCGGAAGAGCTCTGTGCGCGGCCGGACGTGGACTATGCAGACGTGTGCACGTTTCCTCAGTACCGGCTCAAGGCGGTGGAACTGTGCGCGCAGCAGGCCAAGCACGTGCTGGTGCAAAAGCCAATGGCCGTCGATCTCGGTGTCGCGCGACAAATGATCGAAACAGCGCGGCGCGCGGGTGTCCAGCTTGGAGTGGTCAGCCAGCATCGGTTTGATGAGTCAACTTTGTTTCTCAAGCAGGCGATTGTGGAAGGCCGCCTGGGGAGAATCCTCGAAGCGGATGCGTATGTGAAGTGGTATCGCTCTCAGGAGTATTATGCGCGGCCGATCAAGGGAAGCTGGGCAGTGGAAGGCGGCGGAGCGCTGATAGGCCAGGCAATTCACCAGGTTGATCTTCTGCTGCACCTGGTCGGAGCGGTGGATCAGGCATTTGGAACCTGGCAGCTGGGATCGCTCCACGCCATCGAGTCGGAAGATCTGGTTTCGGCCCTGATCGGGTACGCGAACGGCGCATCAGGCGTGATTCAGGCATCGACGGCGCTGTGGCCAGGGTACCCGGAGCGCATTGAGATCCATGGAACCAAAGGGACGGCGATCCTTACCGGCGACCAGTTGACGACCTGGGACGTCGAAGCCGACAGCGGTGTTAGAGCGCCCATTGCGGCGAAGGCTGCCTCGGGTGCGTCGGACCCGATGGCGATCTCGTTGACGCCGTTTGAACGCCAATTCCGAGATTTTGCGGAGGCATGCAAAATGGGTCGTGCGCCTGCCTCCTCCGGCGAAGACGGATTTCGCGCACTGCAACTCGTACGAGCAATCTATGCCTCATGCCGCAGCGGAACAAGAGTGCGTGTCAACGAATTCACTGATCAGAGCTTATAGGCCTTGCGGACCAGATCGACTGTGAGCTCGCGTGCGAGTGTGAAAGCTTCGTCCTCATCCAGGCGATGTTCAGACACCAGGCGGGCGAGAAAGGCCGCGTCCATACGCCGAGACACATTGTGTCTGGCAGGAATCGATAGCAAGGCACGCGTATCGTCGTTGAAGCCGGCCGTGTTGTAGAAACCGGCGGTCTCGGTCACCTGCTCGCGAAAACGCAGCATGCCTTGGGGGCTGTCGTGGAACCACCAGGGCGGCCCGAGGCGCAAGCAGGGATAGTGCCCGGCGAGCGGCGCCAGTTCGCGGCTATAGGTGGTTTCATCGAGCGTGAACAGAATCAGGCTGAATGTCGCGGGCGGCTACGTTCTATTTTATGCGCGGTCTGAATTTTATTGTGCTTCAGAGGCCGCGTCAAGGCGCATGCAAGCAGCCCGAAGTAGGATGACCACAGGGGAAACGATTGCCTTTACATGGCAATTGTCTCTGTCTGTTCGCCAATTGCGACCAAGCTTCTTGACAGTCCCAGGGGTGGAGGATTAAATTCGCGTCGGCTAGTAAATCAGCCTCCATTGGCGGAATTGCGGGGCTCAATCCCGTCCGATCAACAGAGTTTGGCGCATGAAAGAATCGTGCCGGGGCTGTACGCCGCTTCCTCCGAGAGATAATTCTAAAAGTGGAGATGTGAATGAAGGACCAGTTTGCAGGACGCCGCGACTTTCTTCGCAAGGCCGGATCGCTCAGCTCGATGGCCATGCTGGCATCGTTGCCGCAAGCATCGATGGCGCTGGGCGCCGCGGGGCGGCCCGTGATTGAAGATGCAGTGCGGCCGGTCAGCCAAGAGGAGACTCCGAAGTATCACATCAAGTTTGCCGTATGCGGGATGAGCCACGACCACATCTATGGCATGGTGGGTGCGGTCGAGCGCGGCGGCGGCCAACTGGTGGCGATCTGGGGCGGGGAAGAAGACAAACTTGCGACCTTCACCAAGCGGTTCCCCGGGGTGAAGGTGGTGAAGACCCAGGACGAGATTCTGAACGACCCATCGATCGCGCTCGTCCTCAGTTCGCAAATTGCCAATGAGCGGGCGCCTCTGGGCGTCCGTGTCATGCGCCATGGCAAGGACTATCTCTCAGACAAGCCGGGCATCACGACGCTCGAGCAACTTGCCGAAGTACGGAAAACGATCGCGGAGACCAAGCGGATCTACGCGATCATGTATAGCGAGCGGCTTGAGGTCAAGGCTGCGGTGTATGCGGGCAAACTGGTCGAGCAGGGCGCCATCGGCAAGGTGATTCAGACAATCAACATTGCCCCGCACCAGATTATTCAGAAGCTCGGAGACGCCGGCGGAGGATCGGCCAGGCCCGATTGGTTCTGGAACCCGGAACAATACGGCGGGATTTTGTGCGATATCGGGTCGCACCAGGTAGATCAATTTCTGTTCTACACGGGCTCCAAGCAGGCCGAGGTTGCAGAGTCGCAGATTGCCAATGTGCGGCATCCGGACCATCCGCGTTTTCAGGATTTCGGCGACATGGTGCTGCGCGGCGACCGCGGGCTCGGCTATGTCCGTCTCGACTGGTTCACACCAGACGGGCTGGGGACATGGGGAGATGGCCGCCTGTTTATCCTCGGCACCGACGGCTACATCGAGCTTCGCAAGTACGCCGATGTAGCTGTGAAGCACCAGGGAAACAATCTCTTCATCGTCGATAAGGACCAGGCACGATTCATAGACTGCAACCAGATGCCGCTGCCCTTCGGCCGGGATTTTGTGGCCGACATTGTCAATCGGACCCACATTGCACAGGACCAGGAGCAATGCTTGCTTGCGGCCGAGTTGGTGATCAAGGCTCAGCGCGCCGCGAAGTTCGTTACGCTGAAAGAGTAAAGGATGAGCGAAACGAAGGCACAATCCGTAGGCAAAGCCGTTTCGCAGCGCGGATTCCTGAAAACGGGAATGGGGGCCGCGACTACGATTGGATTTCCAACGATCGTGCCTGCGACGATCTTGGGTCAGCTTGCGCCGAGCAAGCGTATCAACGGGGGCCCCATCGGAGTGGGCCGCATCTCGCGGGTTCATGTCATGCCGGGTATTCTGCAGTTCGACCGCGCCCGGATCGCGGCGGTCTGTGACCTGGATGCGCATCGCATGGAAGACGGCAAGAAGTTCGTCAACGACTTCTACACTGCCAAGACGGGCAAGTCCTACGACGGTGTGACCGGCTACCTAAACTACCACGACCTGCTGGCCAACAAGGACATCGGTATGAAGGCAAAGATCAGCACGGCAATTGGCTCGATTGCATCATCAGCCGTCAGGAGCCGATTTCGCCCGCCGAACTCGGCCATCGCGCCTGCTCTTCGTGCCTGCTTCACGACATGGCCATGCGGCTGAAGCGCAAACTTTCCTGGGACCCGGTCGCTGAGCGGTTCCGCAACGACAACGAAGCAAACAGCATGCTGTCGCGGCCGCAACGCGCGCCCTACATGTTGACTTAGGAGATGGACCATGGAAACGACCAGGCGAGATGTTGTTGTCGGGCTGCTGGCCCTTGCAAGTGCATTGCAGCTTGAGGCTGCCGGTGAGGACAAGGAAAAGATCCTCGGACCGACGGTCTTTCACTGGGACAAGATGCAGCAGCAAAAGACATCGACTGGCGAAGTGAGTTCGCTCTACAAGGGGCCCACGGCAACAGTCAATCAACTGGAGATGCATGTGAGCACGCTGAATCCGGGAATGTCGTCGCATCCTCCGCATCGGCATGTGAACGAGGAACTGATCATTCTGCGCGAAGGTCAGTGCGAGACGCTTTCAAGCGGCGAGTGGGTAAAGGTTGAGCCGGGCTCGGTGGTGTTCAATGCATCGAACAGCCTGCATGGGTTCAGAAATGTGGGTACGGTCCCGGCGGTGTATCACGTCATCAACTGGAGCCCGAACAAAGGCGCCACAGCGTAGGCAATTCCACGGCGAACAGGAGAAAATCTAGGGGCCAGGCGACGGAGTCTGTCTCGCCCAGGATTTCAGGATAATCAGGATGCAAGTGGAGAGACGTCCGCTGCAGGACCGGGCTTGCGCCTTAAGGCCGGACTTACCGGCTGTTCACTTCAGCCAGCATGTGTTCGACTTTATCTGCTTGCTCGAAGTTGGGGCGATTGCCAGCAGCTTCTTCCAATCGGCCTTCGCGCCAGCCGCAGCCTTCTTTTAGCGCCACTTTACAAGCCCGCGGTTGAATAAAAGAAAAACCCATCAGCGGTTCGCCGCTAACCGCAGTTATGTAGAAGTATTTCAGCTTCCGCCCTACTGGCCAGAACTCAATGCGACCGAGCGCATCTGGAACTACACGCGTAAGCACGTCAATCACAATCGCTTCTATGAACAACCTCAATACCTTTGCAATGCACTTTTTCGCACCTTCGATTCCGTACGAGTGTGTCCGCAACAGATCCAAGGCCTTCTTCAGATTTTGTGAATTGGATCCCGAATTATTTTCGCGCGCATATAGAGCAAGCATATGATGTGTAACATTGCATCACGACCATCGATGCGTAAGGAGAGGACGGCATATGGGCGCGACGCGAAGAGCATTTTTGCAAGGGACTCTCGGATTGGCTATGGTCCGCAAGATGGAAGGAAGCACAGTCTGGCGCGAGGGGGTTGCATCGGAGACCGACGAGGACCCAAGTGCAAACTTCGGATCCAGTAACTTTGGAACATGGATCGAAGATGAGTATGGCCTGACGGCGTTTCGCTACACGGCGAATCAGTCGACCGATCCGAATGCGGTCACCGACGTTCGTCCAGGCATATTAGCTCCCACTGAGCACGTGCACCAGGTAGGAAATGATCGGATTACCGCTCTTGCTTCGAACTATGGACAGGTGCGTGTGCGTCAGGATGAAGGATGCCCGAAGTTTCTCAATGACATCGACGCCGAAACCAGCCAATTTGGTGGCGGCCTCGGATATCTGACAGACGGCGAGGAGACACTGAACACCTACTTCGACGGCAGCAATCAAGAGGTCGCGCGTATCTTCGGTGTCGGATATTTCAGAAAAAAGGTTACCGGAAAGAGCTACTCTGCGGACCAGGTGATCTCGGCTCCTTTCGGGGATGATCCTGTCCTGATCTCGCAGGTTACGATCATCAATCACGGCGATGCCGCAGCGACGGCGCGCTGGGTGGAGTACTGGGGATGCCAACCCTTCCAGTTCTCTTTTCGCGCAGCGATCGAAGCAATGGCCGGGAAGCGCACGGAAACGGAGTGGCGCCGCGATCTGGGGCGCCGGTTCAGACATCACATATCGCAGACTGCGGGAAGAAAGGGACTGCTTGAATCAAAGCACTTTGCGGGGCGTTCCACCGAAGAAGAAGCCGAATGGGAGCATGCGAAGGCACTGTTGCGGGCGAATCCGTATGGGTTCAACTCGCCCGTCGAAGATCTGCGGCCTGGAACCTACTTCGAAAGTGTTGATCTGCCGCAGACGTTCCTTGTCTCGTTGGATGGGCCAGTCGACGGATACAGTTGCGATGCGGCTTCCTTCTTCGGTTCGGGTGGACCGGCAAATCCGACTGGCCTGAAGCACGGCCTTGACGGCAAGCTCGAAGACAGCACACCGCATGCGGGACTGCTGCTGGAGCGAAAACTGCGTCTCGAGCCCAAGGAGTCGCGCACGCTGAGTTTTGTCTATGGGTATCTTCCGCAGGGGTTTGTGCTGAGTGAATTGATTGCCAAGTATGAGCGAACCAGAGGCTCGGTGCTAGAGCAGTCGAGCCGGGAGTGGAAGCAACACGGGATGCGGTTTGACGTGTTCGCTGAGCCTTGGGTGAAACGCGAGTCAACGTGGAACTACTATTACCTGAGAAGCAGCCAGACATACGACGAATTCTTTGATGAGCACATCCTGAATCAGAACGGCTTCTACCAATACACCATGGGCTTTCAGGGTGCTGCGCGTGATCCGCTGCAACATTGTCTGCCGTTTTTGTTCAGCGACCCGGAGATTGTGAGGAGCGTTCTGCGCTACACCTTGAAGGAGGTGCGGGACGACGGGTCACTTCCTTATGCGATTGTCGGCCACGGTGTGGTTGCACCCATGCTCTCCGACAAGGCCAGCGATTTGCCGATGTGGTTGTTATGGACGGCGAGCGAGTACGTGCTGGCGACGCGCGACGTGGAGTTTTTGAATGAGCAGGTCCCATCGCGATTCTCAGCAACGGCCGGACGGACCGAGAGCGTTCGCATGCTGCTGGAGCGCTGCTATCGTCACCAGATTTCTGACGTCGGAGTTGGAGAGCACGGCGTGATGCGCATGCTTGTCGACGACTGGAACGATGGGCTGATTTATACCTGGGCCCGATCGGCAATGAAGGAGTGCATTGAAGACAGTGAGAGCGTTCTGAACTCCGCGATGGCGGCCTGGGTTTTCGACGAGTATGCGCGCCTGCTCGACTTTGCTGGGGATAGTTCGGTGCCAGCCCACGATGCACGCCAAAGCGCGGATCGTCAGCGCGAGGCCACGCGCGCACAGTGGAATGGTAGATGGTTCAGGCGTGCTTGGCTGGGGCCAAAGCTGGGCTGGCTTGGAGACACCACGTTGTGGATCGAGCCGCAACCATGGGCCATCCTGGCGGGCGCTACAACAGATGCCCAATGCCGCGAACTTTTACAGACGATGGACGAGCAACTTCGCCGCGGGCCTCTGGGAGCTACCCAGATGGGCAATGGCCCGGACATGAGGGAGGCCGGTGGGAACGATCTCGGAACCCTGGAACTGGGCGCGATCTGGCCGTCGCTGAATCAGACGCTCGTCTGGGCGTTGGCGACTGTCAATCCGGCGATGGCGTGGGATGAATGGAAGAGGAACACGCTCGCGCATCATGCGGCGGCTTATCCGGACATCTGGTATGGGGTCTGGAGTGGCAATGATTCCTACAACTCCCCGTTGAACAAACATCCGGGGGGAGCGGCCAACCAACCGTTCTTTCATGGCACAGATTTTCCCGTGCTGAATCTACACGCTCATGCTTGTTCCCTCTATGGCGCGAGCAAGCTTCTCGGGATTGAATTCACAGCAGCCGGGATGAAGATCAGTCTGGGACTGCCAGCAGATTCATATCGATTCGATTCGCCGCTGGTGGGCGTTGTTAAGAAGTTCCGACGGTATGAGGGCTGGTATGCACCTGCGCGTTCTGGGACCTGGACCGTGGAGATTGCACTGCCAGAAGAAGAGGCCAGATCGGTGTCTCAGGTTGAGGTGAACGGAACGCGCTCGCGGCCGAGGAGACAGGCAAATGGGGCGATTGTGGTGACCGGACAAAGTGCGCCGAACCAAGCATTGCGCTGGGCCCTGAGTTGAGCGCTGGCCCGGAAATCTCCGTGCGGTGATTGGTCGGATCGGTAGCTGGCGAGCGGTCAAGTATCGATGGATTCTCCAATTCGGGATTGAGGTCAACAAATGGCGTCAATCGCGATACAAGGGAAGCAAGTTTAAGGAAAATAATGAAGAACGCGTCAAAAAAGTGAAGAGCTACACAGGGAAAAAGTTTGGTTCGTATGTGCTTGAGGAGTAGGGCGCACGTGCCTTCTCTCTCGGGTTTTCAGCTCTTACCGGTTCTTAGAGCCAGGGCCGCCGCGACGTTCACAAACTGCGTGCAGCGCCTCCGGATTCGCTGGAGGCGCAAGCCATGCGAGGGAGCGGATTGAACGCAGTCTATGTCGGGTCAGCGCACCTTCGGGCGATCTGAACATTGCCTGGAGCCATCTTCCGGCATTGTTACCAGACACTCCCATGGGCAAATTTATTGGATGAGATAGTAATCTTCCGGGAAGAGCGGCCGCCAATCAGTAACAGATGAGTGTTTGGATTTCTCGGATTTCGCGTTGGGATCGGTGTGCCACGACAATGGCGGCGCGTGGAATGCCCTGCAAATTGTGTATCGGCGATGATGAGACAAACTGGAACAGAGAGCGTTGCAACGAGAACCACCAGGTAGTCTTCAAGACGGATTTGGGATTCGTTACCAACCCGGGTGGCCCAGGTCTCGCTTCCGAGATCTGGGCTACCCGCATCATGCGACAATGGTTTCAGTGGGTGGGGCTTCGAATGGGGTGAGCGTGCCTGCTGCCAGCAGAGCCTGGCGGCGCTGGACCTCCAAGGCCATAAGTTGGATCTCCAGCCCGATCTTCTGCGCTTCGGCCTGGGCGCGCTCGAGTTTGATCATTTCTGCCTGATCGAGGGCGGGATCTTGGGCGCAGCAATGGGCGAGTTCGGGATCGTAGACCACGCCGTCTGTGGGGACAGTGATAACCGACGTTTGCTCGACGGAGTCGCCGACCACAGGCAAGCCCTTGAGAGCTGCTTCGACAGCCTTCTGGTATTGTTGCGGAAGCTGATCGATCTGGGCCGGAGTCAGGACGGGGGAGACATAGTTGTCGACTGTCACCTGTACCGTAACTGCGATGACCTTGGTAGTGAGGACATAGACGTCGAGAACCTTACGCACGAAGTAGGTCACGGCGTAACAGGCGTTGTTATTGACGAGCGTACGCTGCGTGGTGGAGACGGTCTCGGAGTCCTCGTAGCTGCTGATGGTTATGGAGCGCTGCAAGTCAGTGTATTGCGATGCCTGCTGGGTCACCGACTGGAACTGGTTGGCGCTGTTCTGCACCGACAGGTCGGCGGCCGAACTGGAGCCTGAAGAGCTGCTTTCGCCGCCGCTACCACCAATGCTGAAGATGCCCAGGTTGATTCCGCCACCTCCCCCTGCGCTGGAGCTCTGCGTCTGGCTGTTGAGGACCTGAAGCAGCGCGCTCGAGTCATTGGAAGTCTGCTGCTGGTGGACCGCGGAGACGAACTGAGAGAAGGTGGTCTGGACTGAGAAGCGCTCTGTCTCCGAGGTGGTGCGGCGATAACGGTCGCTTTGGTAGAGATTCATCTTCTCGCCGGGAAGAAGCGTGAGCGTATAGGCCAGCGAGCCGCGCTGCTTGGCGATGAGGCACAACGTGTGAGTATAAGTCACGACGATGGTGACGACGCCACGGCCAAAGTCTCCCACGGTGGGCGAGCCGGTGATAGGCACGACCAAGGTCTTGGTCTCAGTGAACGTGATGCAGTTCGGCCCGGTGCGCCATGGCGGATCACAAGGGCTCTGGCAGCATGGGTCTTGGGTAGGCAGGGTAACGGGGATGGTGCCGTCGGTTGGATCTAAGACTGGCGTCGCGGTGCTAGACATGGGTTTCCTCTTTCCTTTGGGGGTGTTAAGCCACGGGGCGAAACTCGGTGCAGCACCCGGCGATGTTCGAGTGCCGTTCAATAAATAACCTTCGAAAAAGCCAATAAGAGGCTCCTGCTGCCCACAGACTTGTACTGTCGATAAGAGACCACTTGGAGTCGCGAACCCCCGCAGTCCTTGCTACCTACCTATTTGTGAATTTGAGCGACCGAACGTTTCGTTTTTGGTTCGAGTGTACCGAGAAATCATTTGCGCAGGAATTGGCAGACGTTTCTAGGGCTGTGCTTGGACAATATTCCATCCGGACCGAATTCTTGAAAGCCTTAATGGTTAAGAGAATCTGCTCGAGTCCAATCTAGCGTTATCCCCTCCATCTGCAATCGCGGACAACTGAATTGCGTCATCGAAACCGGAAAGAAAAGGACGCAGTTGACCCTGCTGCCATTGCAGATTTCAAGCGAATAGTACCCTTGGGGTCTGTCAGATCGCTGCTGTCATCACAGGTGATCGAGGAGCTTAGTGCGGCCGCGGTCGGCGCTGGATACGGTAGGGAGCGCGCAGTCCCATTTACTCAAAGATAATAGAAAGATCAAGTGCTTCTAGATTCCGAGGAGTCGTGGATCAATTGTCCGTAGCCCGTTTAATGAGCCCGCTTAATTCGCCGGACTCCAACCGGTGTTCGTGCCGACTTTTCCAGAGCTGGTTCATAGTACCATTACGGAGTCCTTGGAGAGATGAGTGCTATAGCAGTCGTATGCAACGGCTTCCGGCTTGGAAGTACTCGACGGTGGTGACATGCCCACCTGGGATCCAAACGGCGTCCTCGAAAACCCGCTCAACATGTATAACAATTGCTTCGCCATGATGACGCTCAGCGGGTCCTCGGCGACGGTTGAATATTACGAGGTTCCGCTGCTCCAACCGGCCCGCAAGTTCAATGTAAGCGATGCCGTATGATCAGCTGCTGATAAGCCCATGGCTAGGAATATCGGCAGTGCCTTTACTGCCCCGAGGGGCTAACGCTTCTTTGCCATCACGGGTCAGATCACTTGCTGGCACTCGCTCCCCCCGACTCGCTACGAACCCGTCAATCTATTTTGTTCGGTCAAAGATTGAGCATCCTTCTACAACCGCCGGCCTCGAAGGACTGCTCCTTCATTGACGAGGACAATTTTACGAAGCAGAGGCTTTCCCGAATCCTTGACTCTTAGAAGTTCCTTATCGATGTTAGGGCACAGATCTGGAGGCAAGGATCAGCGTTGGGTGTCCGGCGGTTCCTGTTCCAGTTCGACGGCATTGATCAATGGAAAGTCCTTGATAGGGATGAACGACAGTTCAATCTTGCCTTGAGCCGTGGGGACGATGTTGTGAAACTCTTTGATCACGGCTTCGTTGTTCCGGGAAGCTTCCTTGGAGATGTCGAAATCTTTGAGTAATGATTCCCCATTGCAGTAGACATCGAAGACACGGCTCCCCGCTCCTCCAGGATGCCACTTGTTTGGACCGAACCAGCCTTCGGAAAAATAGAGCCGCAACGTGTAGCGGTAGCCTGGCACCACGGGCAAGAGATAGGAGAAGTGGCCATAACGCTCCCAGAGGAAAAGGCCCGAATCAGGCGCGCCTGCGGTTGGGAAGGCACGGCGGTCGGCCGTACCGCTGAAAAAGAACTCATCCGGAAGCCAGAGCCGCCCGAGGCGATCGAGATAGGGCTTTGGAGCTGCTATAAATCGAATCGGGCGCATGTGGGCCGGAATACCGGGGAGGATCACCAGCACATTCAAGAACGAGTCATTGGTCAGTGACTCGATGTGGATTGAGCCGTCGGCTTCTGGCTCTACATCGGTCACGATGCGGGCTGTGACTCGTGCCTGACCGGCAGCTTCATCCGCAACGTTGATGATCTGGTGGTCCTCGCCGTTAATTCGAAGCTCCACATCGTGTCCAGCTTCGGCAAAATGAGAGGTTTGCGCAAACAGGAACTGCAACTCGTACTTCCCAGCGGGGACGGGCACTTTGCATTGGAATTGGCCGGATCGGCCGTCTTGAAAGAGACTCGAATCGCGATAACCGGAAATCTCGCGGTCCGGCCGGTGGAACATCTCTCCTCCGTTGCACCCGGGGAGCGGCTGCCAGAGTGTCCCCGATTGGTCGGTGTATACCGGACCGTCTGATGCGTGATAGTAGAAAGCCTGGCCGGCAGGGATGATCAACGCGCTGGCCTCAAATGGGTGGGGGCTGACTGCCCTCGGGCCGGCGGAGAGTTCTCGGGGAATGATGGTCTGACGGCCCAGCCAAAAGCTGAGCGCCGCCACCAGAACCGTGACGGCAATCAAGGAAGATCGGCGAAGGATTAGCGGCTGATGACTCGGGTTAGAACCTAGAACATCGATTCCTTGGAGAACAGCCGGGCGCGGGATACCACCGGCTGCTCGCCCGGTCAGCTCCTCATTTGCAGCCCGACACCTGTCAAGTGGAAAGGGATCATCGTCCGTTTCCTCTAGACCGCTGGATGAAGGTACCGGGAGGGCGCTGGAGATAGCACCGAGGGTATTGTCGTTTTCAGGCGTAGCTTTTTGAGATGCCGGGTGACCAGAGCCTAGGCGGATAAAGCTTGGAACGTATTGGCCGAGAGGCAGTACGAGCTGAAAGTTCGGCGCTCCTCCGGTTGCATACGCGTCCGCAATTCTCTTCCTGAGAAGTCGCGCAGTGACGCGGACGATTGAGTCGGCATGGGGGTCGAAATTTGGCTTGCGCCCAAACGCCTCGACGGCGATTGTGTACTCCCGGATGTCGTCGATCTCTCCGGCAAAATACTTGTCGCAGATGAACGAAAGCAGGCGGACCAGGTTGTTGGAACGGGCGATTTCCGGAAGGGACAGGAGCCTTGCAACTTCTTGCCTTTGTTCATATAACTGAACCTGAGCACACTCCCGCGCCTGAATTTTTGCTTCTTCTCGGGCGCCCATCCCTCCCTCCTGCCTCGGACCTTCACCACGAATTCTAACACTGGACGGGACAACGACCGGTCGGCCGCACAGGCCAGGCAAGTGCATCGGAGAGCAATCCTATTCTCCTAAATTCGGCAGTTGAGTAGCCATCTTGTTCGTTCCGGTTGATGTGTACGTACTCTTTCATCAGCTCTCGAAATCCCTGCTTGGGTGTTAACGGCAGTGTTTCTTCTTTCGGTTGTGTTTAGAGACCATGCGCAATTTTCATCAAATCGAGCTGCGGGAAGTCGACTTGGAGGAGAATCACAGTTGAACGAGATTCAGTTCCCCCGTTCTGTTGTGATCAAGTCCTCATCGGGTGCCGGGATCTCAAACACTCGCTCCGACCTTAGGCCGATTTGCCTTGACGGCGGTTGCCATGCGGCTATGTTTTCAAGCAGTTCGCAACTCGAATCAAATCGCGTTCCCCGCGGAGCGACAGCCGTCGGACACTCATTGCTGAGCTGCGGCAGGGGGCGAATCGCTCATCGAAAATAACCGGGCTCGTTGCTCCCATCCAACTTGAGCGTTCTGCCCTGGCCCGCGGGGCCTGGCCGGCTGGGTGTTAACGCTACATGAGGCCAAGGTGATTTTCACCTCAATTCACATTGCGCGGTGTCCCCCGTGCGAGTAGGGTTGCCGAGGTGTTCTTGACTGCGGATCGATGACAGAACGAGAACCTCCGTCCCTGCCGGCTTGCGGGGTGTTCGTGCAGATTTTAGCCCTCAAAGGAGCAACTTCATGGTCGTCTCAAAGTACCTCGCCAGGTTTTCTGCAATGTTCGCCTTCGCTAGCATCCTCACGCTGACCGCCTTCTCCCAGGGTTTCAAGGCAGGAACTCCGATTAGCCCCCTGCTTATCGGCCAGAGCTACTGGTTTGACCTGCCCAATTCGGTGTGGCCCGTGGTGGGGGCTGCCGGTGTCAAACTGGTTCGCATTGGCGGTTCGGCAGATAACTCCAGCCCCTTGGCCTGCACCACAGCGCAGGGGCAACTGATCCAGCAGATTCAGGAGATTCGCAGGATCGGCGCGGAGCCAATCATCCAGGTCTCCAATGTCATCGACAATGCCGTTCCGGCCAGTCTCGCAGCCGCCGCGGCCGCCATGGTGAAGTGCGTCAACATCACAAATGTCAACAACCGGAACCTTGCCTATCCGGTTAAGTATTGGTCTATCGGCAATGAACCCGACGGAACCTACAGTAGCGACACCGACGCTCAGATCGCGGCCTTGATCGCGGGTTATATCACCGCGGTCGCTCCCGCTATGCGGGATGTCGATCCGAACATCACCATCCTTGCACCGGAATTGTCGTTTTATCAAGCCGGCATTTATGGCCCCCTGCTCGGCGGAGCATCGGACATTACCGGTACCGACAGTCAGGGCCGCTATTACGTCGATGAGATTACGGTGCACAGCTATCCTTTCGGTGGGGCCGCCTATGCCCTATCCGATGTGATCAATCGAGAGACAGATTACTTCCCGCAGACGTTTCAGCAATTGACCAGCCAGATCAACACCGCGAATGCCCTCAACAACCGGACAGGCGCGCACGCTCTGACCTGGGGACTTACGGAATTTAATATTACTTTCAACAATTTCGCTCCGAACAACGCAACGGGCGATGGGGTTTGCAGCTTCCTGAATGGTCAGTTTTTTGCCTCGCTTTATGGATCGGGCATGGGCACGACCACTGCGGCAGGGCAGAGCATCCACAACATGAATAGCTGGAGCGTGAACGAGGGCGGAGGAGAGTGCGCCGCAGGCGATCTCGGCTTCCTGAGCGGGGCCACTCCATCTGTCTCTGTGACTCCACGTTCCAGCTATTACCACATGCAATTGGTGTCCAAATATCTGCTGAGCGGTCGGGACCCCAGCTATCTGGCGCCCATTTCCAGTCAAGCCGCGATCGGAATGCTTGCCGTGGCCACAACCAGTGATCATGGAGCACAACTGGCGGTCATGGTACTCAACGAGGACCAAAGCAACGGCCACTCGTTTTCGTTACGTATGAATAGCGACCCAGTGCAAGGATCGGGCGACACCCAAATCAATATTCCAGCAGGCGTCGCTCGGGAATATTTCGACACCATTCCGGCGCAAAGCACATTCGTGCTCGTATTCAATGCGCAGGGACATCTGACAACGAAAGTGACCTATACGCTGGCGGACCTGGAAGCCAACACGCCACCGCAGGACCAGAGGCAACGTAGGTGACTTAAACCTTGGCGGACCTGGTAGCGAGCCAGGCACTGCAGGTTCAGATTCAGTTGCTGGACTTTTTTGCTGCTGTACGGCTTCGCCCTCTGTCTCGGAAGGAAGGTCAACTGCAACGGCCCGGCTCACTCTTTGCTCTGAAGCAGCCGGGTCCGCCCCCCGAATCCTTTCGCCTGAACTTGCTCGAGGTCTCCGCACATCCCAACAAAAGCATCGAGAGCGGCTGCCATTGGCCGCTCTCAGTTTTTGAGGCCGCAGAGGAAGTCCAACCCAATTCCCAGTGCAGCGCCTCGGCCGGATTGCCGCGACCCCATGCGGCTCCGCCCCCGCTCCCGGTCGAAGGCAGGTTCATTGTCGATAGCATGGACCGGAACTCCGTGAGCAAAGACCGCTGACATTACGCAGTCCTCCTCAGCGATTGAGCGTGCATTCTTGTTTCGCCATGCGGGAATTTAATCCGGCGCGCGTCAACTTTGTCTAGAAGTTCTGAGAGAAGATAGGATTCTTAGAGCAGCAGACGGACATGCGATCATACTTTAAAAGGGAGTGATGCATTGCGCCTCGTAGTGATTTCCGATACGCACGGTCTCCACGACAGAATTGAGGGCCTGCCCGACGGGGATGTCCTGGTTCATGCTGGCGACTTTATGAACTCCGGGTACGACGTACAGGAAGTTTTGTCGTTCAATCGCTGGCTTGGAGAGCAAAGTTTCAAGCGTCGGGTGGTCTGCGGGGGAAATCACGACAGGTATTTCGAAGCCGCACCGCAGCAAGCCAGAACGCTTCTGACCAATGCGATCTACTTAGAGAACACCGGGATCACGATTGACGGCCTCACGTTTTGGGGTTCGCCGTACACCCCTGAATTCCTCAATTGGGCTTTCATGTATCCTCGCGGTTTATCCGCACTTCGGTACTGGGATCTGATCCCATATAACCTCGACGTTCTCATCACGCACGGGCCGCCTTTGGGAATCCTCGACCAAACTGCACTAGGCGAACCACATCTTGGTTGCGAGCAATTACTCAATGCGATCGAAGAGAAGAAGCCCCGAGTTCATCTGTTCGGTCATATCCACGGGGGCGCTGGAACATTTGAAAATGGAGCCACTCGCTTCGTGAACGCCGCGTACTTGAATGAGCGTTATAGGCCGCTTGAACCGGCGGGGAAGATTCGCATCGTTGATCTCTAGCGTCCGGCAAATCCGGTATGCCTATTTCGGCGCGCTGTGACCGTTTGAGCTTCGCCGCGCCGAGACTTGCTTGATCAAGAGTGCCAATGCAAACCGCCATCCAATCGACTCATCATGAAAGAGCTTCACCAAGGCCAGCGCGAAATGCGTGAACGAGTTTGAGTCGCCAAACCGAAGTGAAATTTCGATGGAGCCCAGTCCGTATCTTCGGGGATCCAATGGGAGCATTGCCCAAGGCCGGAAATGGCGCCGCAGCCTATATCATGCAGATTTTGCAGCGGCCAGGACTGGAGAGCGCTTCAGTCCTTTCGAGAACTTTTCTGATAGGCCTACTTTCCAAGACTGAACCATCTACCATGGAACCAAAATTTGTGTCAATGATGATTCACAGCGGATCCACGGTGCTTTTGTCTATACCAATTGAGATGCTGCTATGACCGCGGGCCCCCGAAATTCCGCGTCCGCCGTACCTGCCCTCCCTTCACGTCGGACTCTACCGGCTCAGGCTCTCCTGGCCCAGCGAACCAATTGGCTTGTTCGCCATCCTGCGCTGCGGCATAGCGCTTGACTCCCAGACTCCCACTGTCTTCCATCGCACACACGGTCATCCACCACCCGTTGCCGCGGGCCGCCCGGTGCGATAGCCTTCCACCAGCGTCCAGTAGGTGTGAAGCTTGCCTTCCTTCTCCAGATAGCTGCGACATATGTATATTGCTTTGATCGTACGAATCCACCACCTGCACGCAAGAGTCTTGGTCGTCACTACATTTGCTTTTTCCGCCAAAACACACGCATCGCTACTCACTCCTCGATCTCCTGCAAGCGAAAACAGAAAGAGGCCGCTGAATAAAGCTCTGCGGCCTCTTCACTTCATCTTGAAGCAAAACCATCACACTTGCCAGCAAACTGGGGAGTTGCGGTTAGAAAGCCATCTTTACCCACAGCACCATGTTGCGTCCTGGATCCTCAAGACCGTTCTTCCGATTCAGGAAGTTACCATTGCCGATATCGGTTACAGAGGTGTCAAGCGGACCGATATTGTTGTGATTGCCAATATCCTGAACCTCTGCACGCAGGATTAGCTGACCGCGCTCCAAGTGGAGATAAGATAGCCCGAACCCCTTTTCCAAAGCCAGATTGTGGAATTGAAGGCCGGGATCCGGAAAGCTGTTGCGACCAATCTCCTGATGGAGAAACTGATTGTTGGGGCCATAGGGAATCAGCCAGTGGACGCTCCCAGAGGCCACTGGATTTAAAGCCCCGGTTGAATTGAATGCAGATTCATCATAGTAGGTCCCGGTAGTTCCACCGACGAACTGACCATCAATGCCTGCAGTGGTTATCGGTGCGGAGGCACTCCCTATGATTGGTCGGTCATTGCCTGCAACGCCGTCACCATTGGTGTCGACGTTGGTATTGAATGTGCTATAGGGTCCAGATTGAAAGGTCTCGATTCCAGAGAGTGTCCAGTGACGGGTGAGGGCGCCAAGAGCAGAATTTGCAAATGCATTGTTCGCATGAAAGCCTGCCGGCGACCATACATAGGTGATGCCCAGGTAGTTACGGTGGTCATAGGAGGAAGGACCGTAGTCCCCGCTAACGCCGCCCGGCGCAAGATTGGCGGCAACTGGCGTGGGGGAAGAGAAGGTCGCGAAGATCTCCGAGACATCATCGAGATCCTTCGAGTAAGTATAGTTCCCACGGATCTGAAAGCCGTGCGAAAACCCGTGGGAAGCTTCTACTTGTAAACCATTGTAGTTCGATCTCCCATAATTGCCAGTTGCAGCAATCGAACCATAGTTCGGATTCAATCGTTGGCCGGTTGTCCCTGAGAAGTAGTTGTATAGCTGAGTTGAAAATAACTTGGTTGAGTTTGTGCCAACATAGCGAATGGCCAGGAACATATTTCCAGGTAGCTGGCGCTCCACTCCCAGGTTGTACTGGTAAGTGATGGGGTTCACCATGTTACTGACGACGGCCTGGATACTGGAGAGCAAAGAGAGTTGTGGGGTGATTGTTGGCACCAACGAGGTTGCATTCGTAAGCCCCGCACCCGTTGTCTGAATTAACTGTCCTGCAACTGCGTTTGGTGAAGACTGAGCAGCGTTGTCGACAAAGTTGCTGAAGGCGCTGTCATAGAAAATGCCGAAGCCGCCGCGAATGACGGACTTTCCGTCGGCAAGGAAACGGCCCTTGTGAGGAGCATATGCAAATCCCAAACGAGGCGAAACATCATGTAGATCGTTGCCAACTTTGATAACATTTGCCGTTGGCACTCCGGAGGAATTAAGGGTGACGATTGAAGTTGGATTATTTGGATCCAAACCCGGAAAATTAAGCGAGTTCTCCGGGTTAGATAGGTAGTCATACCGGACTCCAGCGTTAATCGTCAGGTCGGGATTGATCTTGATGTCATCCTGTCCAAAGAAACCGATGCGCCAGTTGTGTGGATTGACACGGGTGCTTCCGAATGTCTTGGTCGCACTGCCCGATGGTCCCAGCTGATTCTGAAGGAAGTTACCGAGTGCGCTGACGTAGCTTACTCCTGCCACGTTTGTCCCACCACTTAGAAAGCCGAGCGTGCCCAGCGCATTTTGAGAAACAAGGTCCGTCTCAATCTGACGGCCAACATCGGCTCCGATACGGAGCGACTGTCTGCCCTTCGTCCACCCTACCGTGTCCTGAAACTGGTATAGGTCTTCACCACGCCCCTGGGGAAAGTTCTGGTTGGGACCCAGCGGTGGGAGAGAGTTGTCGCCGAAGGAAATGGTCTCGTCCGAATTAAGGGGATTCGCCGCAGTCTGCGGAGTAGGCGCAAACGCGAAGCTGAGCCGTACTTCTCCCACCCGGAACTCATTCAACAAGTTGGGGGTAAAGATGTGTGTCCAGGTACCCGCGCCAAGCTCGCTCGGACCGCCCTGCTGCGTATCGAAGCCAGCCAAAGCATTGGGACTGTTTAAAAAGTCGGGGCTGAAGGAGCTGCGATCATGGATATAGCGGGCCGAGAAACTGTCCTTGTCCCATGGCTTGTAATCGACCCGATAAGTCCACTGCGTGTCAGGATTGCTTTCGGTTGCATTCGGCCGCTCGAAGAAGTTCTCTGTGATGGTGCAACCGGCCGGCGGGCATGCTGGTCCCTGTGGACCCACCTGAGTGGTAACAGTAGCGCGATTCAGATTGGTATCGGTCGTCAGATAGCTGCCGTTGCTCAGATACTGATCCAGCAGAGCAACCTGGGGGCCCCCAATCTGCTGCAACAACGCATAGCCGGCTGCATCAGGCAACTCATTGAAGCCAGGTGTTTCCTGGCCGTACACGCGGGTGAGCGAGAGGCCACCGAAGGCAAAGATCTTGTCCTTGAGAACGGGGCCACCCACTGTGAATCCGTACTGATGAGCATCCTCGCGCGCCTTGATTGCACCCGTTCCGCGTTCATCGCCACCCAGCGCATTCAACCCGGAGCCGGTATAACGCTCGAAGCCCTCGCCATGGAACTGGTTCGATCCTGCCTTGGTCACCAGATTCACCACGCCACCACCGGCGCGTCCAAATTCGGCCGAAGAGGAACTCGTCAGCACCGCAAGCGACTCGTACATGTCGGGGATGTTAGGCTGAAACGCCTGACCGCCAATCGACACGTCATTGATCTCCTGCCCGTCGAGGAGGAAGTTGTTGGAGCGAGGGCGTGCACCATTGACCTGGATATTGATACCGTTGCTGAAGCCGGATTCTTGGCCACCGGGCATGTTGGCGTCGACGATCTGGACGCCGGGAAGGGTCGTCGCAAGCTCATATGGGCTGACTGAAAAGATAGGCAGCTTCGCCATATCGGTCTGACCGATAGTGCTAGCCAACTGACCATTTTCCGTATTAATCGACATCGAGTCTGCTGCCACGCTCACGGTTTCTTGGACCGATCCAACGACGAGCTTGACGTCATAGGTTGTCACCAACGATGGTTCCACGATGACATTACTTGCCTTGAATCCTTCAAATCCCGGCACTTGCACGGTAACCGTGTAGGTCTCAGGATTCAACGCTTCCAGGCGGTAGCTGCCATCTGATTTGGTCACAATGGTGCGGGTATCACCATCGGCGTTACCAATGATCGTTACTCTAGCGTTAGGAACCACGGCACCGGAAGCGTCACGGGCGACACCAACCAGGATTCCCTTACTCGTCTGCGCTACTGCGCCGCTACCAGCCAGCAGGTAACCGGTAATTAACACGACCATTAAGACCTTCATTTTCATGGTTTTGCTCGTCGGACCCTCAATCCGACTACAGTCATATGGACCAATCTGACCCGTAATTCGACATCCAAGAGTTCTCACTGTTCCCTCCGAAGGGTTTCTGAAACGTAAAGATCCAAAACTTATGGGATCACCTGACTTTGGCCTAACATCGACTCTTTCTTTGCCTCCGGAGATTGGACCCAACACGCTGCGTGAAATCTAATATCTTTCGGCAACGAGGAATTCTCTCTTTTGGTGACGAGGAATCCTATCTTTCGGCAACCAAGACATGTGTCATCTGAATGTCCTAAGTTTGTCAATAGATTGTCAGAAGTGCCAGCGGCGTTAAGAGTGGCAGCGGCGAGTCTCGTGGCTCCTCAGTTTGGTCTGTCTGGCGAGCACGGTGCGAGGCACTGATCCCGGTTCTCTGGCTCGCTCGGCGGCGGAGTCGAGAAAGAAATTTGCCCTGCGACAGATCGCTGTGGACGAGGTCTACCTTGGCAGGCGGCAAAAGTTCATTACCGTGGCCGACGATCTGGAGTCGGCAGCGCCCGTGTTCGGTGGGGAGCGGAAGCAAGATGCCCTCGACGCGTCAAAAGCCCACGGGACTGTGGAGAAGGCTTGGCGGCCGTTCAGGTTGGACTTTGGGACAAGGTCAATCCCCGAACGGAATACAAAAACGAACATAAGGTATGTGACTGAAAATAAGCCAAATATAAACGCAAAGCGGGGGGTATGCTACTCTGTCGAAAGTGACCTCTGGCACGGCCTGATGCGGAGTTCGGAACTTCGAATCTTCCCGAGGGGCACCACTTTTTCCTGCGCATCCGAACGCACTTCGTCGAATCCTCAGGGCGAGACGGGAGCGCAGGCGGTATTCGGTCTAAAACCTGCATTGAGGCTTGATTGCACGGTTTTGACTTCAACGTTTCACCTAGCTATAAATGTTCATGTCATGGAAAATGGTTCCATGAGACATTAGCTGCCCGTTAGTTTTGG
>DATDLS010000268.1:0-2099 GCA_036519195.1 Occallatibacter sp.
TGCCGGCGTACGTACTGCAACAGCGAGATACCGAGCATGCAGTAGAAAGCGTGAACACGGATCTTCTGATCGGTCCAGTGATACATCGGTCCCCATCCCAGCCAGTCGCCATCCTTGAGTCCGCGAAAGACCTGCTCAATATGCTGTTGACCGGAATAGGCAGAGATGATCTGCTCTGGGGTCCAATCGAAGCGGTTGGATATCAGGACGGTCCGCCCCAGTCTTTGCTTCATCAATCGGTCCAGAGCCTGGTAATCGAAGTCGAACTGCAAATGCCAGCGGCCATCGCGTAGCTCCAGGGTGTAGCTGACCAGCTCATCCACGAATTGCGGCGCCAGCCAGCGCTCGATCTTGTTGCGCAGCCCGGGCTCGGTGAAGGATGCCGGCGAGGTGGCCAGCTCCCGCGCCAGCCTGCGCATGGACTGCATGGCTTTGCTCAGACTGGTCGTCAGGCTGTGCAGTTGTTCGCTGGCAAAGGGGGCCGAGTACTTGAGCACACAACGATACTCTTTGCCGTGGACGAGCATCGTCTCCACGGCTGCTGATACGCCCGGCTCCTGGCTGCTGAGCAGAGTCAGCTTCTGGCTGGAGCGAAACTCCGCCGGCGCCTGCGTCCAGGGAAGCGCCGAGATCCATCCCACGCCGGCCTGTTCCAGCTCCAGCGTATTGGCCAATGCGGCCGAACCCTTGTCGAGGACCAAAGTGACGGTCTCGGGAGCAATCTGATTGCGCTCAAGCAAAGTTACGATGCGATGTAACGCATCGGGAAATTCCTCCGCGTCGGCTACGTTGCCGCGATACAGGTGGTGACAGAGGCTGAGGCCGTTATCACCATCCAGATCGTAGCTCAATCCCACCTGGCGCAGATTATGACGTCCTTGCTTGTTGCGTCCCCGCTGGGCCAGGCTGTTGCGTTCGTTGTTGCTCGCGATGTAGGTGTAGAAGTTGGTCCACGAAAGCTTCCAGGGGAGCCAAGTCGCCCTTTTCGATGAACTCGACTGGGGCGTGATTTTCAAGATGCCTGTTCGGTGCATTCAAGAAGATGCGTGCATTAGTTTTGTTTCCGGCGTAGAGGTCCACGACGGAAACCCAAATCCGGTAGACGCGCCGGAGCTCAGCCTGGAGGCTAGAAGCGTCCGGGTGTTTACGAACACCAGGAGCCTTGCGGCCAATCGCTTCCGCGATCGTCCCAACCGGAAGATTGAGTTCACGGGCGATACGTGCCGCGTCGAGCCGGCCAGATTCGCGATTGAACAGAGCGGGATCAGCACTCAGGAACGCAAGGGTAGCCGACATGGAGGTCACCTCTATAAGCATGATAAAGTTACCCGCATGGCGCGTCAAAGTATCGAAAACGTACCGTCCAAGTTTCATTGTGGGGTTGAAGGCAATGGGGCAAAGTAGGGTTTTCAATCCCATTTCAACCCCAAACAAGAATTCGTCCTACCTACTTTCAATGCATTACAGCTGCTTAGGGCTCCCGATCAGGCCCCGTAACTCGTTGAAACTACGTTTCTATCGCCGCTTATAAATATCATCGGAGATGCCTTCGGCTGAATTGACAATTCGCAAGCTCACGGGACCGCAAAGACTCTTCGGTAGCGGCCTAGAAGAGACGGGCATCCTCATAGAAGCGACGCTCAAATCCGTATGTCACCAAGTCTTTTCTTGCTAGACGTATGGCTGCCAACCGGAAGTCAATGCTTGGGCGGCAACTCGGTGGGGGCCAGTCCCGCCTGGAAAGATCAGTCCCGACAAGCGTGCAACTGGCCTCGGCCAGACAGCATGGGAATCTCGCGACCTGGTCGAGGGCTGAACATGGCCGACGCAATCGGCGCCTGTCCGGATTGATCAGCAAGGGAAAATAATGAGGCACCCGCTCAACGAGGTGCCGTTCGATCGCACCTGCTTAACTAAGGTGCCCGGCACTTTCGGCCGTAGTTGCCACGCTAAGCTTTGGCGCGACTTCTTTAGTTGCAATTCGATGAACTGGTTGCTCGCAGCTTCAGGCGAATTGAGAGTTTGAGACAGGTCTCTCACACGAAGTCGATTTGCGTCTTTTAGCGGTTTTGCCTCTTCTAATGCCAAGAGGAGAATCA
>DATDLS010000269.1:0-29237 GCA_036519195.1 Occallatibacter sp.
GGATGTTCCAGAACTCCTCAACCGAGGCGGATAGACAGAGCTGGCTCATTGAGCCCTGATGTTGACTCTCATTCGCGTCGCGGGTGCATGCCGTCATCGATCGGGCGACGGGGCCGCTTCCGCAAGAGGCCTCTCTCCAGAGGCGATAATAAGAGAACGTGAACACTGCCACGGCAACCAATTCAATCGACACGATCGAGTTGCGTCCGACGCCGTTGCGCCAGAGATTGGCCACGCATCCGTTCTACCCAAGCATTCGTACGCTCCCCCACGTGCGCCTTTTCATGGAGTCGCACGTCTTCGCTGTCTGGGATTTCATGAGCCTGCTCAAAGTGCTCCAGCGGGCTTTGACGTGCGTGGAACGGACTTGGGTCCCGAAGTCCTTTCCTGCCGAGGCTTTATCAACGAGATTGTCCTGGTCGAAGAGAGTGATGAGTATCAGGGGCGCGTGATCAGCCATTTTGAGATCTATCTCGATGCGATGGATCGGCTGAAAGCAGACACAACAGCGATTCGGCGACTGGTTAGCTGCGCTCCTCAGGGCTTTGACAGATTAAGTTTTGAGGGGGTTCCTAGGGCGGCGAAGGAATTCGTCGAGACTACCTTCGGAGTGATTCATGGGGGCTCGCCGGCTGCACAGGCAGCAGCCTTCGCGTTCGGCCGCGAGGATGCAATTCCGGATCTTTTTCGATCGCTGGTACGACATCTGAGCCACGAGACGAGTGGCGAACTGGACCAGTTTGTCTGGTATCTGGAGAGGCATATAGAGGTTGATGGCGACGATCATGGCCCTCTTTCACTGAAAATGGTTGCCGATCTGTGCGGTGACGATCTGGCGCTCTGGGAGGACGCCTCCGAAGCGGCAGAGCAAGCACTTGGTGCGCGGCTCAGATTGTGGGATGGTGTGCTGAAGCAAATAGCGGAGAGTTGATCAGGAGATAAGCGGAGGATCGGACTGCCTTCCTGCCTTCCAGATGGCCAGATCTTCGAGCGCGAGCTCAAAGAGTGGAGATTGTCCGATGCACCTGGGTGCTCTCTGAGTCCCGCTGTGAAGCGGTTCCAGATCTCGTTGGTCAACCGGAGCAGCGACTCTGTTGGGCGAGTCGGAATTCGCAGCGGGCTTCGATCCCCCAGCGCCTCCATTCCGGTGTTGCCATGGTGTTGGCTGTGCGCTCAAGATCTTTGCGCAGGAGCCGCCTGGAGCGAATCAGTGTCGTTCTTCGAGCAGATGCGCCACCCGTTCTGCGCTTGCCCGCGCCCAGGCCGAGCTCGACGCAAACCCCAGCACCAGTGTCGCCGCACCGCATGCCGTCATTACCCACCAGATTGCGTGCGTCGCCGTGGTGAAATCCGTACCCCGCCCATGGCCTGCTACCACCACCGTTCCGGCTACTGCTACTCCCAGCGCTGCGCCGACCTGGCGGCTGGTCGACGCGATCGCCGCCGCCACACCCGCTTGTGACAATGGCATTCCGGCCACTGCGCTGTTCGTGATTGCTGGATTCACCATCCCCAGCCCCACACCGAACAACGCGTAAGCTGCCAGCAGCCAGCCCACCGATGTCTGCTGGCTTAGTCCGGTCAGCAGCAGCGTGCTCAGCAGAAATCCCGCGCCCGCGGCCAGCAGAGAAGGCCGGGTTCCGTAGTTCGCGACCAGCCGCCCCGACCACGGTGCACACACGATCATCGTCAGCGCCAGCGGGAGCGTAAATAGCCCGGTGTGAAGGGCGGAAAACCCGCGCACTTGCTGGAGGTAAAGCGCGTTCAGAAAAAGAAAACCCGCAAAGCAGGAAAAAGCGCACAGCGCCAGAACCGTTGCGCTTGAGAATGGCACACTGCGAAAGAAACGCAAGTCCAGCAGCGGATCGCGCCGTCGCGGCTCGTACAGAACGAACGCCACAAATGCCATCCCGGCGGTAACAAATAGACCCAGAATCAGCCCCGATCCCCAGCCCGCATGTGGCCCCTCAATGACGCCCCATGTAAGCGTCCCCAGCCCGGTTAGCACCAGCATCTGTCCCACCGGGTCGAAGGCCCGCGCCCTCCCCGCCTTCGACTCCGGTACAAACCGCGCCGCCAGCAGCGCCGCGACGATTCCGATGGGCACATTGATCCAGAAAATCGAACGCCAACCGATTGTTTCCGTCAGCGCCCCGCCGATCAGTGGTCCGACTCCCAGCGAAACGCCCGCCACCGCGCCCCAGATGCCCACTGCCCGCGCCCGCGCCTTCGGTTCCGGAAACGCATTGGCGATAATCGACAGCGCCACCGGGTTCAGCATCGAGGCCCCGAGACCCTGCAGCGCGCGAAACCAGATCAGCTGTCCGATCGTACCCGCCTGGCTGCACAGCAGCGATCCGAGCGTGAACACGCCCAGCCCAATTTGGAACACCCTCCGACGCCCGAAGCGGTCCGAGATCGATCCGGCCAGCATCAGAAAGCTAGCCACCACCAGCGTATAGGCGTCCAGGATCCATTGCAGTCCAGCCAGCCGTGCATGGAGGTCGGTCTGGATCGCCGGCAGCGCAACATTTACAATCGTCACGTCCATGCCCACGATCAGCAGGCTCATGCAACAAATAGCAAGGATCAGGTTGGGATGGGAAGTATATTTTGTAGCATCAACGGCAACACCGCTCGCCGTTCCCGCAGCAGGATAAGATTGGTTCTCAGTCTTCGGCAAAGTATCTCCACTTAAGAGATGCAACTCGCGCCGCGAAGATGAAAAAATCGGGGACATCCTCCTCCCTCCCTTGAGAAGTTGATGCGACGATTGCCTCGTCCCGTCAAACATCTTGCCCTGCAACTCCGCCTCCCAAGAGGTCCAACGCTGCCCCGGAATTGACAAGCTGTGATTGATTTCGCGAGAGTTGCGCCCCCAGATAAGCGAAGCCGATTCCTCGCACCGGCTCCGGAACCCCTGTACACCTGAGACTCGCAGAAGAGGAGAACTTGAGGTGATCGAAAAACTGGATCTGCGGACGAGCGTGTTTAAGGCCCTGCTTGCGGCTGTTCTTGCGACAACTTCGCTGGCCTCTGGCCAGATGCCGGGAGTACCGGCGCCCCCGCACTACGCATGGTCGAATCAGACCTTCTCGCCCGATGCGCGGGCCGACCTGGTGCTCAAGGAGATGACCCTTGAGGAGAAGATCTCGATCCTTCAAGGAAACCGCGGGGCGTTCGGCCCTCCATGCGCGGTGTAAGCACCCAGCGGCTCGAACGGAGGAGCAGGTTTCTCGATTGCCATTCCCCGAGTGGGAGTTCCCGGCATTCAGATGGCCAATTCGGCCTACGGTGTCAGACGCGGAGCGTACATGGGCGCTACTCCACTGCGCTGCCCAGCAACCTCGCCGCGGCGTCGGCGTGGTACCCGCAAGCGGCCTTCGACTGCGGTGTACTGATCGGCAGCGAACTCCGTCATCAGGGCTACAGCATGTCTTGGGGCGGCGGCGTTAACTTGCCTCGTGAACCACGCAACGGCCGCACCTTCGGGTATCAGGGCGAGCACCCGCTGTTGGCCGGCACACTCGATGGATACGTCGAAAAGGGAATACAGTCGCAGCACATCATCGGTGACCTCAAGCACTACGCGGGGAACGATCAGGAAAGCGGACGCAACGCGGTGAACGCCAACATCGACAAGCGGTCGATGCAAGGACCGATCTGCGGGCGTTCGAGGTTGCGCTTGGCATCTCTGATGCCGGCGGCGTGATGTGTTCTTACAATCGCGTCAACGGCGAATATGCCTGCGAGAATCCGTATCTGCTGAATGATGTTCTTCGCAAGGACTTTCACTTCCTGGGATTTGTTCTCTCCGATTGGGGAGGCACCTACTCCACCAACCAAGCTTCCCATGCGGGACTCGACCGGGAGCATCCGGGCGAGAACGTCTACGGAGAGGCCTTGAAAAAGGTGGTCGAGGGCCTCGAACTCTCGCAAGACGAGCTGAACGAGCACGTCCAGCGCATCCTGCGAACGATCTTTGCCGCCGCTCTGTTTGCTAATCCAGTCGTGAGAGAGGTCCCTGTTGTGGAGCCGGAGCTCGCCTTCCCGCGTAGCGACGCCGACCGGCCGCATCCGACCCTCGTGACCCAGCCTCCGGAGTCCGAGTCGCACGGTAGGGCCCCGGGCGCCGGCATCTCCACCTTCATGGCCCAGATGGCCAAGGGGCTGTCGGCGTTCCAAACCTAATACGACGAGAAATTTCAGCGACCGAGGCCTGATGGTATGCTGCCAAGCCGATAGCTCCACCTTGGCCTGGCAGCAACTTCCCGTGAGAAACGGTTATCTTCCATCCGATCAACGCATCTCTGGTTTTTTATGGATGCTGCTTGTCCTGATATTGAAGCTCTACGTGCGGCCGGCGGATGATCGTCAAGCCTTCTGAGCCAAGGAGAAACATTGTTCCGGTCTCTTCCCGCGCCAGCTTGCAACTGACCAGCCTTACGGTATCCAGCAGGACCGGAGAGTTTGGATGTGACGTATCCACGACCTGATAATCACGCGGATACTCTGGTTGCTCCATCAGGTTCTCGCTCCTTGTCAGAAAGGCGCTCTCCCCGAGAGGTTCGACTGGGCCTGAAGACTGAAGACCATTGACCTTGCTGAGCACGGGAAGTCTTGCGTGTTTGAGATCGAGAACGGCCCTTCCCTCATTGTTACGGAACCGGACCAGTAGAGATGAGCCTCCAACCGGCCCCACGAAATCGAAAGGAGCTGGAGCGGAAAGGGGCACAGCGGCGATCATCTTAATGCGCGTAGGGTCGGTAACGTTGAGCACAAGAAGCCGCTGTCCCTGATGTTGCTCGACATAGAGATATGTGCTTCCGTCGCCGGTTTCGGAATAGAGTTGAAGAGCGATGCCCATTCTCCGAGCAAGCTCAGGTAAATCCGTTGGCTGCTCGATCACAATATCCTTCGACTGAGATACGATCTTGGCTTCTGCAGTGACAGCAAGGAGTGTGCCGCCGAGAATGGAAAGTGCAAGAGCCCTGGAGAAAGTACTTAGTTGGGTATTCATAGTCTTCCCTCCGATACAACATGGTGTGGTCCGCGGACCCGAAGAACTGAGGCGCCTCCACGGGGCGTTCTCTATTTCCTCTTCATCCCGATCCACTGGACAGTAGGTTGTTCACCTCGCTTCGGTCCGTGCCGCGTTCTTCCGTCTAAAGTTGCGCCGAAGAAAGAGAAATGACGCAAATTGCACCGTGGATGTCCTCTTTCGAACCTGCAATCCCGGCTTACCCGTCAGTTTGTTGTCCTCCTCTCTCGATCCATCTCAGAAACTTGATCGCACAGAAGCCGTGCGTTCCTGTATGGCTCAGTCCACGTCCCTCCCGGCCGAATGATCAGGATTCTCACTCTCGGCCGACAGTTGGAGATCATCCGCGCGGTCTGCTGAGGTTCTCTCCCAGAGGGTGCCGCTTGAAGGACCCCGAGGAGCCAGCCTCGATATGCGGGAAGTCGAAAGAAGACGCAAAAATCCCTGAAAACAGACACGGCACAGTGGTGCTGTTCGAAACCGACCATGGAGGCACCGTGAACCGGTTCTTCGATCCCGACTGATAGAACATGAATCGTACCGTTCATGGGAATGACATCTCGAATTCGCTCATGCGGAACATTTCATTTCCGCCTCAACAATGGTCGACCTCGGATCGAGCACATAAATGGGGGCCCATCCGCAAGTATTGCGAGCCGACCACGCAACCGAGGTGCACAGGCTGGACGTTCCGTAGAGCACAACACTGGTCGACGCCGGAAGCCAACGTAACATATCGAAAATTTGGCTTGGGCTAAGGACCAACACTTCAGGCACGGCAAATGGAATGGGAGCTTTGCTCTCTGATCGCAGGTCGAGGAAAACTACGTCGTTCGATTCGCGTAGCAGTTGCTCGCACTCCTTGTCCGAGATTCTTTTCACCTTACGTTTAGGTGTTCGGTTGTCGAACATACGCATTGCTTCAGGATGTGCATCGGGAAGCGGGGTGACAGACTTCGGTAACCTGACGTCGCCTCTTCGGATAATGACGAAGACAAAATAGGCAAGGCCGATCAAAGGCATGGCAATCAAAATCCCAAAAAGGTTCATGGCGATTCCTCCAAAGGTACGGTTGCAATAGCAAGCAAGGGAATGACATCGCCGAAGCCCCGGCGATGGTCACTCCACATTCACTTGAAGCGCTGACTAAAGCAATTGTGCAGGAGGTGAGCGCAGCATGCCCAGCCGAGAGTGTGATCTGCTGCGAACCCGGACCAAAGATAAGAGAAGTTCGACGCCAGTGTGCGACGGGTAGTCGGTGGCGAACGTTTGTATTTGAAATTGAACCGTAGGCCACTCACTGTGCCTGGCATTGTCGACCCGTAAGGAAGCCTTGGGCGGACCGGTCCACAGCTTTGCAACCATTGTTCGGCCAACATGGTCCTGATGGGCATGGTACAAAGACAATTTGTAGGCAAGGCCCCATAAGACGACTGCGACGGCTAAAACGACCGGAAGGATGCTGGCCGGACGAAACACGGACCGCAATCCGGAAAGTCTCGGATCAGCACTTTGAGCTTCTGTCGGGGTCGGCGAAGCCGCAACGGGAAGTGATGGCAAGCCGTCGATCGGACAGAGCGATTGCCGATTCATTCCGAGCCGCCTCCGCTCCCAGCAGTACGGTTATCCTCAACCCAATAAACACCTCGCGCCGCGACAACACTTGCTTTCGACCGTGCTACCTCGACCGAAAGAGCATGGAGACCTGGGCGAGGATTGGCCGGTTGAAAGACGAGGTTGTATCGGTTATGAACATGATTCGCGACTCCGCTCATGCGGTCTTCGAATTCGCGCTCGCTGTCGAAACGAGAGAAGTCTCCGCCTGTGAGGTCGGCAAGAGCCTGGCTAACGTTCCTTTGCATGGCGCTTCCGGTCAATTCCATTGGATTGAGAGCACCAAGTCTTCGAAAGATCTCCGACTTGCCAGGCCGAAATGAGATGGCGTATACCGAAGCATTCGTGGAAGCAACCTCTTGGACCAGAGACCGGCTATCGGATCCGACGCTGCCATGGTCGTGCTCGCCTGAAATCAGCACAATCACCTTCTGGCTATTGGGTGGGGCCTTGCGCAGCGTGAGGATAGCCAGGTTCATAGCGTCGAACAGCGCCGAGGCTGAGTTTCCTGAGGTTATGGAGGATAGAGCGTTGGAGATGGCGTCCTGGTCCGTCGTAAACGCCTGCAGCAGGTGGGGACTGCTGTCGAATGTGACAATCGCGGCCTGATCCTCGGGGTTAGTAAGGATACTGTCGAGCATATTGGGCAGGCGCGAGATCTTTGGTAGCTGGGTCTTGGCATTATGCCCTGTCTGGATGACAAGCATAAGAGAAATGGGCCGAACATTCGATCCGCGATCCAGGCTCACTCGCTGCTCGACGCCGTCGTCTTTGATTGTAAAATCAGTTACTGAGAGGCCGTAGGCAATTCCTCCCGACTGCTCTTCGACCAGCGCAGGCACAGATACTGTCATTCCGTTCTGAGCTGGCGCAGTCGTCCGGCTACTGGCTGTGAGCGCCAGGCAAATCGTTACGGCGATCGATGATATTCTCAACAGTTGACTCTCCACTTTCACTGCGGCGTTACAGTAGAAGCCGGTAGTTAACTAGATGCATGATTATAAGTGAAACACTTGCTTCCTGAGACGAAATTAAATTGATGGCAATCAAGAAGTACGAGTCCCCATACACCCCGGTACTTGAGATGTTCGATAAGTCATCGATAGACTAATCGATGGCGAACGGGCAATTGCTCACCTTATGAAAGATAGATCGGACTTATTGACCGCCGTTCTTGTCTTCGATGGAAATGACATCGCCTATCCCCAACGCATTGAGCGCATGCGGTGAAGCGCCCCAGCGGCATAAAGCAGACTGACCACGATCACAACGTAGGCCGGCATGAGGACCACCGTAGCGGCTGCCACAAGGTCTACCAGCGGAAGCCAGAGTGAGCTGGCTCGCCAGGCGGAATTTTTGACTCTCTTCCGATTACTTCGAGAAGATAGATCGAAGGTCAACGTAAACACGAACAATCCCAGACATGCGGTACCCAAGTGAGCACCTTAACTGGGTAGTTCTGGCAACTCCTAGCCAGTATCGATCATGTAGCCGTACCTGGCTTGGAAAAGATACGCGATGTCTGCGCTTGCGAGGCATTCGATTCCAAACGCAATCCGGGTCCGCTCCGGTGAACGGGGCCGCATCTGTTTTCTTTGACGTATCGAAGTCTTCGTTCAGGGTGGAGCTGATTCGCCGCGGCAATCGTCAGGGCCGGACATGTGGCATCCAGGATGAGCGGAAAGCGACTGACAGCCTTATGTCCGTACGCAGATGAGCCGTCTTATGTACTCCCAGAACGAGAAGGTCGATCGAATGTTCCCTGATATGTCTGAGGATCTGATCATGGGCCTTCCCCATTCCGACAGAGGCACTCGGATGGCAGAATTCCCTGGCCCGCGTTGGTACTGCCCCGCGTCCAGACCAGTATGAGAACGAGTCGCGGGATCGGATAAGCGGCCGCAAGTGAGACCGCGCAGGCAACCTCATGAGCGAGGGCAGAACTGAAGTCGGATGCATGGAGAATTCGTTCAGAGGGCACAGCCTCCGGCGAGATAGACGCTAGCACAGGGAGAAGTCGGCTGCATACACAATCGAGTTCAGGTTCAGATCGTTTGTCTTGTCCATCATGGGCACCGTTGGACCTCTTGTAGGAAGCGCTTGCTACTTTCTCACAAAGAAACTCATCAACAGGACGATCAGAACGATGGCGCTCACAATGGTGTAGATCCGGTCCCGTTGCAATGCAAATCCCACAACACCTGAAATCACCCGGCATACTGGCGTCGCGATCAGCAGAAGGAGTCCAGCCGAGATGACGCTCCGGCTGTCGAGATGGCGGACTCCGAACAGAATTGCGGCAATACTCAGGGATGTCTGCGGGGCGCCGTCGAAGTGCTGATAGTTCGACACGGAATCGCGGAATTGCCAGAAAAACAGGACGCCTCCGGTGAGCACCACGATGGCTGCGGCTGTCACTCCGACCCTCAGCATCCGGCCCATTGCAGTTTCGAGTTGTAGATCCTGACTCGATGTCATTCAAAGTCTCCCTGACAGGCCGCTGTAGATCATCTCGACTCCAAGGCTGACAATGACGAGGCTAAAGACCAGCCGCAATACATTTACCTGTGCATTCATGAGGATGCGGGACCCAACAAGCGAACCAGCGAGAACCCCCAGCACCACCGGCATGGCGAGTCCGGGAACGATGTAGCCGCGGCTCAAGTACAGCCCTGAGCTCGCCGCAGCAGTGACGCCAATCATGAAGTTGCTCGTGGTCGTCGAAACCTTGAATGGCAGCTTCATGACCTGGTCCATCGCAAGGACCTTGACCGCACCTGACCCAATTCCAAGCAATCCCGATAAGGTGCCGGCAACGAACATGATCCCGAATCCCGCCGGGACGCGATCGGCAACGTATGATTCGCGGCTACTACCCACGGGGTAAGAACCTCGCAGGTTAAGCCTGATTGCGAGCCAGTTGTCCTGAGAGGAATGCGGATGCGCCGACCGGCCACAGAGTGAAGCCCAGGCTGAATAAAGAAGGACCAGACCGAAGACGATTCCAATCCAACGGGCTGCGACGATGGCTGTGAGATATGAGCCTAACAGCGCTCCGAGTGTTGTGGCAACTTCAAGAAACATTCCGATACGGATATTCGAGTAACCGTCCCGCACATACACCGCCGCTGCTCCGGACGAGGTCGCAATGACAGAGACGAGCGATGCGCCGATCGCATAATGGAGATCGACTCTGAACAGCAGACACAGAACCGGAACAATGACCACGCCTCCTCCGAGCCCTGTGAGCGCACCGAGAAGTCCGGCGAAGATTGAAGCAACACAGACGATCAGAGAGAAGGCAAAGACGTGCATTCAGGGCACCGCTTTCCTGACCCTCACCGCCCGCCCACTTTGCCCAGAAGTCCCTTTCGTCGGGACCGCGCTCTGCTGACTCTTTGCTGCTCTATGGTTCATGCCCGGCTGATGAGCTCGAAGAAGGGTGAACAGCTGCCCGACTGGTCCTTTCGGTTCCGGACCATTGAGCAACACGATGCTGAACTCACGCCGGATCGGGCCATTGGCAAGGGGAACAGCCTTTACGCTTCCAGTCTCTAGGGCCTTCTTAAGAGCAGCACAGGGGACAAACCCCACTCCGAGCCCGGCTTCGACCGCAGCGAGGATGCCCTCGGAGCTGTTCATGTCGATCGCAGTTCGAAGCTGTTGTGGAAGAACACCGTTCCTCTCCAGATACTCTTCAACAAACTTCCGCATCCCGGAACCGGCTTCGCGCAGCAGGATTGACTCTTGCACAAGTTCTGCGGCGCGAAGCACCGGCTTCTCGGCCCAACGATGGTCAGGCCGCACGATGAGCGTCAGTTCGTCTTCGGCGAAGACTTCAATCTTCAGATCAGGGCGAAATGCGGGCGCTTCGATCAGTCCGATCGCGATCTGGTGCATGGTCAATGCATGAAGGATCTCGTTCGTACTACCGCTCATAATATGAATCCGAAGCTTCGCCCATTCCTTGAGCAATGGCGGAAGGAGCTGCGGAAGAAGATAGACGGCGATGGTATGCGAAGCGCCGATGCTTATCTCGATGCCCTCCTGGCCTCCGAACGGAGCCAGAGCGGCGACCGCTTCATTGGTCACCGCCTCGATTCGCCGTACATATCGCAGAAGCGTCGTTCCTGCCGGAGTCAGCTTGATCTCGCGCGAGATACGATCAAAGAGCGCGATGCCAAGGCTTTGCTCCAGAGACTTGATCTGCGAGGTAATCGCGGGCTGCGTCAGATGAAGCTCTTCGGCAGCCCTGCGAAAGTTGAGGGTGTCGGCGACGACGCGGAACACCTTAAGTTTGAAATTTTCCATCATGGCGTCGCTCCGATCTCAAAGTTGAGCGCCGACAGTGAGAGACGGTACTGATACTGTGCGTTGGTATTTCCAATCGCCGCATCCGTTTGCTGAAACTGGGCCTGACTGAGTTCGACGATCGAACTTAGCCCCAGCTGATACCGCGACTGCGCAAGTTGGAGCGCAAGATTTGCCTCTTTAAGGAGTTCTTCGGTCACTTGGACTCGCTGGTAGGCGGTGTTGGCTGACAGCCAGGAGGTGCGTACGTCGCGGACGATATGGTCCCGAAGGTCGCGGGTTTGATCTGCTGCGGCCTGAGCCCGAATGGTGGCTTCCTTGGCTTCAGCCGTATAGAGGAAACCGTTGAAGATGGGGATATTCATGTTGACCCCGACGGCGCCCCACCAGTTCGCCACGTAGTACTGCGAGCCGGGACGCGTGGGCACGATGCCGATGGTACCTAAGGCGCTGATGCTTGGCAACAACTGGTCTCGCTGCGCGCGACTGAACTTGACCGCGGCTTGATCCTGGTAGTCGAGGGCCTGCAAGTCGGGGCGCTGTTGGAGAGCAAGCTTGAGAAGCTGATCTTCATCCACCGGAGGAGCCTGTAAAGCGTCCGTACCTCCCTCCAGATCGAAGTTCACCTTCTTGTCCAGTCCCAGTACATCGTCCAACGCCGCCATCGTGGAATCGGAATTGTTCTCAGCATCGAGAAGCAAGAGCTTTGCCTGGGATAGATTGACGTCGGCAAAACTCAGATCCAGTGTCGATTTGAGTTTGTTCTTCGTCATGACGCTGATCTGGTCGTCGGTTGTCTGCCGTGTCTCGACGTTCTGTTTCGCGACGTTGAGCAGGGCCTCGGCCTGCAATGCGTTGTAGAAGGCCTGATCGGTTGCCAGAACAATGTCCTCCACCGTCGCAAGCGCGCTCGCATTTTGCGCCTTCTCCTGCAACTTCGAGGAGAGAACGAGATTTCTTGTCCTGCCGAAGTCAGTGATGAGCTGAGTTGCGCTACTACCGGCCCCCGCATGTTCGAAGAGTCGTGAGGCGGTAAGGGTTCCGGCCGAAATGCGGGTTGCTTGCTCGGCATCCTCAGCGGTAAAACTGGCAAGAGCTGTCGGCAGCTCCGCTGCTGTTGTCTCGCGAACGACCTGGTGTTGTGCAAGAGCGACCAGGCGCCCAACGCTGATGCGCGGATTGTTCTTGATAGCCATCTGTTCGGCATCCGTGCGGGTCAGCCGCTGGGGCTGGCCCGCTGCGGCACCCGGGGGCGCCACAGCTTGGGGTTCTGGCGGAGACGCGCTTTGCGCCAGGTCGCTCTGTGCGAGTAAGCGAACCTTCGGCGCTTCCGGCAGTGGAGGGGGCACGCTTGTCTGGGCAGCTAGCGTGTTGCATCTGCCTGTTGCAAGGACGACCAACAGGGCGATGCCGGACAGCTCAGTTCCTTTTCTGACCATTAGTGCGCCTCCTTTCGAACAGCGAGTGTCTGTTCCCGTCTGCCATGGATCAGCAGATAAACCGCGGGAACGAGAAAGACGGTTACAAGCACCGAGACTCCCAGCCCGCCGATGACGGCTCGGGCGAGTGGAGCATACTGTTCGCTACCGGCCTCGAAGCCAAGAGCCATCGGGATCATGCCCAGCAGTGTGGCCAGCGAGGTCATCAGAATCGGGCGCAGGCGCACCCGACATGACCGAATCACCGCTTCGAGAAGCGGTAGGCCCTCTTTGTGCAGAATGCCTGCGAACTCGACGATGAGAATGCTGTTCGAGACCACGATGCCGGTCATCATAATCACTCCCATCAGCGACATGATGTTCAGCGTGCTGCCGGTCACAAACAGGATCATCACCACGCCGGCCAGTCCTGGAGGTATGGCCATGAGGATGATGAACGGATCGACGAAAGAGGTGAACTGTGCCATAAGGATCAAATAGACCAGCAGCACCGAAATAATGAGTCCGATTCCGAATTCCTCAAACGAGCGGTTCATGCTGATCACAGCTCCCCGTACTTTGAGCACCGTGTTTTTGTCAGTCTTCGTGTTCGAAATCAGCTTGTCTACATTGCTGCCGACTCCCTGAAGCGCCTCACCTTTCGTCGCGACATAAATGTCGATCACACGCCGGATTTGATAGTGATCGACTTCGGTGGGAGTATTGATGAGTTTGATATCAGCCACCGAACGAAGCGGCGTGTAGCCGGCCGTATGGTCACCCACCCAGTCCTGCGGCGCCATAACTCCCGACTGGTGCGCCTCCTGGGCCGGCGTATAGCCTGCCGGCCGGTTGCCCCGTAGAGGAATGTTCTCGAAATTGTCCATCGACATGTTGTTGAGGGTGTGGTCTTCATACTGGACTGTGACCATGTAATTGTTGCCACTCTTCGGATCGATCCAGTAGCTCGGTGCAATCATCCCGTCCGATGTCATGGCGGTGATTACGTTATCGACGACATCCTGGGCAGAGAGTCCAATCAGGCTGGCCTTCTCGCGATCGATGTTCAGCGCAATTCCGGGATAATCCAGATCCTGGGGAATATAGACATCGCTCACGTTCGGCATGGCCTTGATCTTCGTTGCCATCTGCTTGGCCAGCGCGTACGCTCCGTCCATATTGTTCGAACTGATCTGGATGTCGATAGGAGCGGCCAGACCCTGGTTGATCACGCCGTCAACCAGACCACCTGCCTGAAAATAGGTGGTGAGCTCGGGCATCTGTTTGGAGAGCTTTTCCCGAACCTGCTGCATGTATTCGTAGCTGCCCTCGCTGTGGTCTTCCTTGAGGCTGGTCTGAACAAAGGCTGTATCCATCGAAGCGTTCGTGGTGTAGATCGACGACAGGTCAGGATAGACGCCGATGTTCGAGACGATCATATCCAGGTCTGACGGCTTCACTACGCTGCGGATCACTTTCTCAACCTTCGCAATGTAGTCGTTGCTGTCCTCCAGACGAGTGCCGCTGGGCATGCGCACGTCGATCACGAACTGGCCGGGATCCGTTCGCGGAAAATACGCGCGCCCAAGGAATGGGAACAGAAGTGCCAGAACAAGGGCGACGCCTCCGAGGATGGCCCCGGCAGTAAAGCCGGGGCGCTTCATGGCCCGCTTCGCCAGAGCTTCGTACCAATCGAGCATGGTCTGGAACATTTCGTTGAATTTGCGCTCAAAGCGGGCAAAGAAGCCGGTCTTTTCTGCCCCGTGTTCTTCGTGTTTCAGCTTGATAAACGTTGCGCAGAACAACGGAACAACGGTCATGGCAAAGAAGTAGGACGCGAAGATCGAAAGCACAACGCCCAACGCAAGGGGGGTGAAAATGTACTTGCTGATGCCGGAAAGAAAGGTAACCGGGAAGAAGACGATCGATGTCGTGGACGTTGCCGCAAGCACCGCCAGGGATACCTCCATGCCGCCCTTTTCTGCGGCAATCTTTGGCGGTTCTCCCATCTCCATAAACCGGAAGATGTTTTCAAGTACAACCACTGAGTCGTCGATCAACCGCGAGAAGGCAAGCGCCAGTCCGCCGAGGATCATGGTATTGATCGAACCACCCATGGTCTTGGTCAAAAGCAGACAGACCATCGCTGAGAGCGGAATCGAGAGCAATACTGCGAAGGTAGCTCGGGGGCTGCCCAAAAAGACCAGGATCATCAACCCGGTCAAAACCAGGCCTATGCTTGCTTCCTTGATCAGGTTTTTGACCGCCAACTTCACGAAGATCGACTGATCGAAGACCACCTCCGTTTTCAAGGCGGCAGGGATGTCCACCAGGTGTTTGATGGCGTCCTTCATTCCGTTCACGATGGTGATGGTATTGCTGTCACCGCCCTGCTTGAACACCGGCACATATACCGACCGCTGGCCATCGATCCGCACAATGTTGTATTGCAGCGCGCCGGCGTCTACAGCCTTACCGATATCCGCCACCAGCACTGAGGAGTTGCCAACGGACTTCAGCGGCATCTCATTCATCGAATTGGCGTCGGGGAACTGGCTGTTGGCATAGATGTTGAAGTCCTTGGTTCCAATGCGAACATCGCCCGCAGGAAGAATGAGATTGGAGCTGTTGACCGCCTTCACTACGTCGTTGAGGCTCAGATTGCGAGCTTCCATCTTGAGAGGGTCGACATAGACCTGGATCTGTCGATACGTTCCACCGAAAGGCTGAGGGACCGAAGCACCCTGAACGTTCGATATCTGATTGCGTACCTGAAACTGGGCCAGATCTTTCAGGTTCGTCTCGTTCAACCCTTGTCCTTTCAGCGTCACCAGACAGACCGGCAGTGTCGAAGCATCCATTCCCAGCACGACCGGAGGCAAGGTGCCGGGTGGAAGGCGGCGCAGGTCGGCCATAGCCAGGTTGGCTACGTTGCTCAGCGCCGCATCGGCATTGGTGCCCGGCTTGAAGTAGAGCTTGATCAGGCTCACCCCGGTCAGAGAGCGCGATTCACTGTGGTCGACGTTGGCCGCGAGAGTAAAGAATCGCTCGAAAGTGTTGGTGATGTCGGCTTCGATCTGCTGGGGCGGCATGCCGTTATAGAAAGTGGCTACGACTACGACCGGCATATCGATCTTGGGGAACAGGTCGACCGGCATGCTGGAAATGCCCACGAATCCCACCAGCGCCACCATCAGGCAGAGCATGATGATGAAGAACGGATAACTCAGCGCAAATTTGGGCATTAGTGTGCGCCTCCATTGTTGTCTTCCGACTTCATGTCGATAACGCCGCCTGACTCCTTGGTCTCTTCGGACGAATCCGTCCCGGTCATCATCGGCGAGACCTGCTCGCCATCGTTGTACTTTTCCTGGCCACCCACGATCACATGATCTCCCTGATGAAGGCCGCTCTTGATCTCCGCCAGCTTCGTGCCGCGAAGACCCACGACCACATCACGAATCTGAACGCGATTGTTCGCGTCGACAACGTAGACAACCTGTTTATCTCCGCGGATGACCAGCGCTTCGACGGGCATAGTAAGGATATTGTTGGCGCTCGCCATCTGGAGTCTCGTGTTTGCATACATGCCGGGGGAGATCGAGAGATTGCGATTCTCCACGTCGACTTCGGTCTCCATGGTCCGTGTCTCGAAATTCACGCTCCTGGTAAATCGAACGATTTTGCCGGTGATGGAGCGGTTCAGAGAGTCGATACGTATCTGCATCGGATCCCCTTCATGCACGTATTGCACGTCGTCTTCGGGGATCGGCATGCGAAGACGCAGCAGGGTACTTTGTGCGAGCCTCACGATGGGAAGGTCCTGTTGATTGGAGTTTGTTCCGCTCTGGATCAGCGCGCCGGTATCGGCATAACGCCATACGACAACTCCAGCGATCGGAGCGACGACATTGGTATAGTTCTGGATCGCCTGCACCCGCTCATTGTTCGAACGGGCTGCTTCGGCATGCTGATGGGCCGCATCCTCTGCAGCTTTAGCAGCGTCGACCTGTGAGGCTGAGGAAAGATCCTTGCTTTGTGCGTCATCCAGTTCCTGCTGCGCAACCAGCCCAGGCTGCGCCTTGGAGGTATCCAGAAGGCGCTGATAATCGAGATGTTCTGCGACATGGATGGCGTCTGCTCGCGCAATCTCATGCTGGGCGCGCACAATCTCTGCTTTCGCCTGTTCCAGTTCAAACTTGCTTCCCTCCAACTGAGCCTGGAGTTCAGGGACCTCAAGAACCGCCAGCGTGTCCCCCGCGCGCACCTTGTCTCCGATGTCCACGTTGATTTTCACCATGAACCCGCTGACCTTAGGGTGTACGTCAACCACCTGGTAGGGCTGAAACTGCCCGGCAAGACTGAGAGTGTGAGCGATGTTGCCTCGTTTCACCTCAGCCACAGTGGCCATAGGGAGCTCAGAGGCGCTTGTATCCTGGCTTTTTCCTTCCGACCTGCAGGAGACCAAAGCCAATGCTGCGGGCAAAGTCAGCCCAGTCGCAAGAATGGTGATAAATTGCTTTCGCATAGAGGTCAAATCCTTCGCTATGGATTTTGGGCCGACGATAGCCGGCGCTGAATGTTGACATTCCCAAACAGAGCCGACACTGCCGGCGCGGCAGGGCCACTTCGCCCCTAATGAGTTGATCAGAATTTGAACAAGAAAATGAAGCTAGGCGAGGACTGGAGGAGGGAGGGCAAAGAAGAAAGTCAGGCCGTCGAGCAGACGTAGATGCCAGTGACGACTTTCACCGCGGGCTCCATGGCTGAGAGCAAGCGCTTGGAACGGAACAGTGACGGAAACTAGATACGCCAAAAAGAGCAAAGTCAGCGATGTCCGCAACTCTTGCTGCTCGGTTGTATCCTTGATTTTGCTGATCAGAGTTTTATCTGTTGGCGAGTTCTGCTCGTCCTTCGATAGAAGCTTGGCTTGCGGCATCAGCCGGGAGCTGTCATCGGATGGGCGGTAAAGAGAAAGCTTGTATTCGGTTCCCCAGCCAAGGACAGAAAGAGCTAGACCTAGCAAGGCTAGACTCATCCAGGTGCAAGCGTGGCGTTCTGTCGTCGAGGAACTCACTTCAATCGAGACCTACTATGACGTCCGCGCGGCCCGCGTCAGGTCGGGCTGTCAGCGCTGGCCCTATCAACACCATCTTACTATCACTGATAGCATAAGCAACTAGACGGCAGAGTTAATTATTTTTATGAGCCATAAAATAGTTTTTGCTTTATTGCCTGGCACCGTACCTATCAGGTTAAACTCTGATCCTGAATAGCTTGTCGCTCGTGTAAGAACCCTGTCAAACGACCCCAACCGAGAACAGTCCCACTGTGAGAGGGGACCGCCCTCTCTTGCGAGGTTGGGGTTTATCGCCCGATGACCAAACATTCGGCTTCTGGCCGATCAGCCCGCCAAACTCACCGGTCCACTGCCCATAAGCAGCAGGCTCGAGGGCTCAGGAACAACCGCGCCGCCTCCGCCTGTTGTCAATGTGGAACGAATTCGAATCCGTTCCCGGCTCATGGACGCTTCAGGTTGTAGCGGTTCTGGTGAAAGCTCGGGAGAACTCGATCTGACTTCCTCGAATCAGCTGTTTTGGGCTGCCTCAATCAGCGAACTCGTCTTTCGACATTGCATTCCGGACCGAGTTCCTGCATTTCAATCTTTGCTGGCGTGCAGGTAGTGTCCGGCTTTACGTTCAGATCGAATTTTGGCGAGGGACGAGCCCGATGGATAGAGCAGTTTTGATCCGAATACCCCTTATAGCCGCGGTGCGTCGCAGGGCCTCGGGTGTGCCGTCTCCCGAATTCTTTTGAGCAAAGAATCGTGGAAGTCATCTCCTGGCGCCTCGCCTATTCCAACGGGACTGATTTCTCTATGTTCGATCCCCTCGTTCCCCTCGATCCTCAGACACCTCTGCCGTGGCCGTTCGTCGGAGACCCGATTCGATGAACGCGCGCGGTGGTCGATGAGTGATGAGAGCTGCTTGCTTCGATGGACGTGTGCGCGCGCGGCTTCCGGTGGGATGGTTTCCAGGTCCCTTGTCTTCGGACGCTCAACTGACTGTTAGCAGTTCTTCGAAAAAGCCGCCGATCTGGTGTTCGCGGTCCACAAAGTGGATCTCTAGAATCCAATGGCGCTTCTGGCCTTTCTCGTTGAGCGATCGCATCGGCAAGTGACTTTCAGGGTGAACGTAGAGGGTAACTTTATCGCCTGCGATACGGTCATGCGGGAACTGCCCGATCAGGTGGCCGGCAATCGAGCCGCCGAATTCCCAATCAAATTTGTTTGCAAGAGTGACTGCATAGCGAAAGAGCTGGCATGCGGTGATATCGGGAGTCTCGTCGAAGTATCGCTTCCCCTCCGCAAACGCCTTGCCGACGTCATCCCGTAATTTGAGTTTCAGCGGGTCGGACCCGATGACGAATGTCCGCCCGAAGTCGGCTTCCCAGTCCTCAAAGACGGGCCCCAGATCAAGAAAGAGAATGTCATCTTCGCCGATCATCAGGTCGGGCGGATTCTCGTCATAGGGCGCAAGCGTGTTTGCGCCCGCGCGGACGATCCGCTTGTGCCAGTAGGTTGTAATACCGAACATCTCCTTGGCCAGCTTGTAGATATCCTCATTCAGCCGGCTCTCGCTCAGACCGGCGCGAATCAGGCCACGTTGCTCAATCTCGCCGAAGAGCCGCTCCGCTTTGTTCTGGGCGATGCGGAGTTCTCTAACTCGTTGCTCTTCGAGAGCGTCTAGAGGGAGGCTGGCATCTGTCAAAGGGGCTGCACCTCACTTTATTTATAGTGTCCATGGGGGACTGGAGCCAATATGGAGACTTGTTTTAAGGAGCCGAGACGAATCTTCGGTGTGCTGGCGCTCGTTGCCGCTGTCCCCTGGAGCACGATTGCCGGCCAGGCAGGAGCCGAAGCTCAGCAGCCGCCCAGTATCATTGGGCTTTCGCCGCTCTACGGTCTGTCGGGCGCGACCGGGTGGATCAATTCCAAGCCCCTGACCGCCAAGGAGCTCAAAGGCAAGGTCGTCCTGGTCGATTTCTGGACCTATTCGTGCATCAACTGCCTGCGCTCGCTGCCCTACATCCGAGCCTGGGCGGACAAGTATAAGGACAGCGGGCTGGTCGTCGTCGGCGTGCACACCCCGGAATTTGACTTCGAAAAAGAACAGCCCAACGTGCAAAAGGCCGTTCAGAAGTTTGGAATTACCTATCCCGTCGCGCTGGACAACAAGCACGCGATCTGGGACGCGTTCTACAACGCGTCCTGGCCGGCTCACTACTTCATCGATGCGAAAGGAAAAGTGCGTTATGAGCACTTCGGCGAGGGCAACTACGATCAATCTGAGCGCTGGATTCAGAAGCTCTTAGAGGAGCGGGCCTCGAGCCCGATGCCGGAGAGCACGGTCAGCGTTCAGGCACAGGGAGTAGAGGCGGCTGCCGACATGAGTGATGTGCGGTCACCGGAGACCTATATCGGCTATGCGCGTGCCGAACACTTTGCGTCGCCGGGCGGTATCAGAGAGGACGCGGACAAGGTCTATACTGCTCCGGCCCAACCTGCCTTAAACAAGTGGGGATTCTCGGGCAAATGGGTCGATCACCAACAGATCGCGGTGCTGAAGTTGGCCGGAGGAAAGATCGTCTTTCACTTTCATGCTCGCGACCTGCATCTGGTGCTCGGCCCGACGGCCGACGGGAAGCCGGTCCGGTATCGAGTGACCATTGACGGCCAGGCGCCGGGCGAGAATCATGGTGTGGACACCGATGCTGAGGGCAATGGCATCGTGACAGAAAATCGCTTGTATCAACTGGTGAGGCAGAAGGGCGCCGTCACCGACCACGTCTTCGCAATCGAGTTTGAGGATCCAGGAGTCGAGGCCTTTTCGTTCACCTTTGGATGAACGAATCCGTGGGAGCGAATCATGGTTCAGAAATCGGTTCGCGATACGAGCCGAAGGACTCGCCGAACTTTGCTTGTCGCGGGCCGGGCTCGGGTTGCGAAGCCTGCGCCTCGGTATGGAATTGAAGTGGTCGGAACCAAAGGAAATGTTCCAAAAGAGGTGAAGAGCGCGCATTTCGCTGAGCGGGGATAGCGCCAGGATATGCCAACTTCGACTTTCATCGTCAAGCCGATGTCGAAGCCGCAACGATCACCCGCTGGGTATGTCGTGACGCGTCATTCAGCCAAGAAACGCTCACTTTCCGGTCAAGATTGGCGCAATCACGGCAAGGGTCTCTACCGCTTAATTTCGGCACTGTTCATTTCTGAAACCAGATTCGAGTCGGGCAACAGATGGCCCAGCTTCTGGCAGCCGATTGCGAAGGAAAATGTCCGCCAGAGCACCGACTTTTCCCTCAACATGATTCCGACTGCAGATGCGTGCCGGTTAGGCGACGCCGAACTCGGCCGCCTCTTCGATGAAGAAACCAGGCCAACGGAGCTCTGTTTCTGCATGAATTCGCCCGCACTTCATTTTGTCAAATTCTGCTGACCTTGATGATTGAAAATAGAGCAATGACAAACCCTGCCTTCCATGAGATCGTCTCGGAGACCCGGCGTTTCGCCGAGACAGCTAAAGACTTCGCATCACTCCAGAAGTCCTTGGTCGATCTGATCGCCGAGCGACTGCCTTATTACAACTGGGTCGGGTTCTACATGTTGGACCCCAGGGACGAGAACGTTCTTGTTCTCGGGCCGTTTCGAGGCGCTGCAACGGAACATACTCGTATTCCCGTCACCGAGGGAATCTGCGGGGCAGCTGTAGCGCAGGGAGAAACGGTGATCGTCGAAGACGTCGCCGCGGATCCACGGTATCTCGCCTGCTCCATCGAAACGAAATCGGAGATCGTTGTTCCCATCCGGGCCTACGGAAGGATCGTCGGCGAGATCGATATCGACAGCCATGCTCTCAACGCATTCGGCGCGGACGATCGCCGCTTTCTGGAGGAATCGGCCGAGATTCTCACGGAGTATCTGGAGAAGTAAGGACGTCTTTCGTCACTGATATCTGTGATCACAATTCAGATTTCTTCAATCCACGGCGGCAAAATAAAACTGAGAGTGTTTGCGGCAGCCGGGGTTGAACCGAACGTTGCAGGCAGGGCACTGGTAGCCGCTGGCCAGGTACTGCTCGATGCTCATCTCATATCCACAGGCGCCGCACAGGACCGCGCGCTGAGTCCACTCCGACTGCGGCCAGACTTCGATTGGATGATCGGCAAGAGTCTGGTGGCAATCCTTGCAGGCGTAATAGACGCCGCAGCATTTCATCTTTATCGCGATGACGTCGAAAACGGTCCGATAGTGAGCGCAGCGCGTTTCTGCATCCAGATCGACTCCGCGAACTTCTGGGCCTGAGGCATGCATAGAGGAACAGATTACCGGACCCCGATCAAATTCTGTTCATTCGGCAGTTGCTTCACCTTCATGATGTTTCATTCCGTGCCGTGCGAGAGCTTCGTCAAGGAGCCGTCGGTCGATCCGGCACCGGGAGATTCGTTCGGTTTGCCGGTGAATATTTCCGGGGACCGGTCGATCTTTGTCGCGGTCGACGACAACCAATCGGCGCTGACGATCCGGACGCTGAATCAGCAGTCAGCCGACGGATCGGAGCCAGAGCCAAAGCGCGTCAGCCTCGTCGCCATTCTAGTGCGGGGGCTCGGTAGACTGCATGAATTCGGCCAGATAGTCCTTCCACACCGCGGCGACCGTATGGGTTCCATGGCCGCGCGTGGCGTCAGAAATGGGCAGAAGGATGAAGCGCGCGTGGGGCAGCCGCTTGACTTCTCTCTCCGCGATGCCGAGCTCCGGGGGGTTGATGAAGTCGTCTGCGGAGTTGATCCACAGCACCGGGGTGGTGATTTTTTCAAGACTCGGACTGGGGTCGTAATTACGGCTGGCGTTGGCGTAGAAGATCAGGTCGTTGGCATCCGTTGCGGCTACGGTTCGGGCCAGTGCCTTGTCGACATACGCCTCCGCCGCATCGCGCGTCGGAGCCTGCTTCTGCATCTGGAGCGGGCTGGAGCCCATGATGAGAAGCATCTCGTTGGCGTCACGCAGACCTTGAACAGGTTCGGTCTTATATTCGCCTTCCATCCAGGCCGGGTCCTGTTTGATGGCTTCAATGGCCATGTAGCGCATCATGCGGTTACGCCCGGCGATCTGCACGGGAAGGCAGGCGAAGGGCGCAAGCGCGTCCATGAACCCGGGGTAGGTTTCTCCCCACACAAACGACTGCATGCAGCCCATGGATGTGCCCAGAATGAGGCGCAGGTGGTCGATCTTCATTTCATCGAGCATCATGTGCTGGCTGCGCACCATGTCGTCGTAATCGTATGCGGGGAAGTGGGCGTGAAGCCCGTCGGAGGGTTTGGAGCTTTGGCCGTGGCCGATGTCGTCGGGCAGGATGATGAAGTACTTGGTGATGTCGAGGACTCCACCGGGGACGAAGAGGACGTTGGAGAAGACAGGATTAAGGAGCGAATGCGCGTCACCGCCAGTGCCGTGGAGCAGGAGGACGGCATTGTCGACGTGGCCGGAGCCGTTGCGGTGGGGCTTGCCTAGGGTGAGGTAGTGGAGCTTGAGTGCAGGGAGGGTTTCGCCGGTTCCGAACTTGAAGTTGTTCAGTACGACCGTTCCATCCGTGGGGGACCATTTGCTGGCTGGAAACCGAGAGGCAGCCGGGCTGGCCGGGGCTGCGGAATTGCTCTGGCCGGCGGCAAAACAGGCGGACAGGGCGAGCAAGACAAATACGGCACGGGATTTCATAAAGTCTCCTCCGGGAAACATAGCAATCTGCTCCGTGAAAAGGATACAGAAGTGCCCTCATATTCCTTGCATCGGGTCTGCTGTTTCTATCCGCCGGCGGTTTCGCGCAGTCGCCGCGAGCCGCGAATCTCTCTTCTCCCCCTCGCTCTCAAGTTCCGGCCGGAGAGTTCAGGAGCCGTCCAAACCAACGACACGGTGAGATTGACCACCCCGTGCCGTCCGGATGGATCGCTGTCGCTGACCTATCTCTGCCGCTTCGGAAGGGCGAAACTCCTCCTCGGTTCCTAATCCTGGAGGGACACGCGATCCTGGAGGGACACGCGATCCTGGAGGGACACGCGATCCTGGAGGGACACGCGGTCAGCAGGAAGAAAATCCTGCCTACGAAAGAGAAACACCGCTCGTGAGCACAATGTTTTCGATCAGCAAAGCGGCAAAAGAATGGCTTGCCCGGGCAAGCGTCCCCGACGATCTGGTCACCCCGGTCGTGAAGAACGCCCATCTCTAGATCAGGGAAAAATGGCGCAGTCACCCTCCGGCCTGTTTCCAAGCCTTGCCTGTCCGCGCTAAAATCTACCCGTAAGCGATGCGCATCCGCCCCTCCATCCCCGCGATGCCTCTGCTTCGGCGCTTTCGCCGCGGCCGGCCGGACCGTGGACGGCACCTTTCCTGCTGAGTAATCTATTCCCGTTGATTGACGCTTTGTTGGTTCGTGCTTTCCCAGGTCCCAGAATCGGGACCTGGGGTACCCATGTCCGTGAGAATTCCTTCTGGGGAGACTCTGGCGCTGAATTGGAGAGGTTCATCCGCGATGATCGCGGATAGAAAGGTTTGTTGGAGATGAATAGCTTTGACAGCAAGGCCGTGTTGACTTCCGGCCGGAACAAGTACACCGTGTATCGCCTGCCGGCGTTGGCGCAAAAGGGTTTCGACCTGAGCCGGCTGCCGTTTAGCCTGAAGATTCTGCTCGAAAACCTGCTGCGCCGCGAAGACGGCGTGAACGTGACTGCCGGCGACATCTGCTTTTTGGCCAACTGGGACGCCAAGGCCGAGCCGAGCCGCGAAATCGCGTACATGCCGGCGCGCGTGCTTATGCAGGACTTTACCGGAGTGCCGGCCATCGTTGACCTGGGCGCCATGCGCGATGCGGTCAAAGCGCTGGGCGGCGATCCGGAGCGTGTGAATCCGCTCATTCCTGCCGAACTGGTGATCGATCACTCCGTGCAGGTGGACGAGTTCGGGACGGCCAACGCCTACGACGCCAACGCGCTGCTCGAGTTCCAGCGCAACCGCGAGCGCTATGCCTTCCTGAAATGGGGCCAGACTGCGTTCCGCAATTTCAGCGCCGTTCCGCCGGGCATGGGCATCTGCCATCAGGTGAATCTGGAATACCTGGCACGCGTCGTTTTTACGACGGAGGTCAACGGCGAGCTGATCGCGTATCCTGACACGCTGGTCGGCACCGACTCCCACACCACCATGATCAACGGTCTGGGCGTGCTGGGCTGGGGCGTCGGCGGTATCGAGGCAGAGGCAGCCATGTTGGGCCAGCCGGTCTCCATGCTGGTGCCGCAGGTGGTGGGCTACAAGCTCACCGGCAAGCTGCGCGAAGGCGCCACCGCGACCGACCTGGTGCTCACCGTGACCCAGGCGCTGCGCAAGCTGGGCGTGGTGGGGAAATTCGTCGAGTTCTATGGCCCGGGAGTTGCAGAACTGCCGCTGGCGGATCGCGCCACCATCAGCAACATGGCTCCGGAATACGGTGCTACCTGCGGCATCTTTCCGGTCGACAGTGAGACGCTGCGTTACCTGCGCCTCACCGGCCGCAGCGAAGAGCAGATTGCCCTGGTTGAGGCCTACTACAAAGAACAGGGTCTGTTCCACACCCCCGGCTCGCCCGAAGCTGTCTACACTCAATCGCTCGAGCTCGATCTGGCCACCGTCGAGCCCAGTGTCGCCGGACCCAAGCGCCCCCAGGATCGCGTGTTGCTGAAGGACGCGGCGGCCAGCTTTGCCGAGCAGCTTCCCGCGCTGCTTTCGCCCACGGCCAAGCCGCTGGGCACGCGCACGGCCGTCGCCTGGAAGCGGGGAAGCGTCACGGATGAGGGCGTTGCCGAGAACGTTCCCGTTCATCTGACAACCACCGTCAAAGAGCGGTTCGGTATCGATCCTGACACGTATCTCGATCATGGTTCGGTGGTCATTGCCGCGATCACCAGCTGCACCAATACGTCGAATCCATCGGTGATGGTGGCGGCTGGAATCCTGGCCAAGAAGGCAGTCGAAAAAGGCCTCACCGTTCCACCGTGGGTGAAAACCTCTCTGGCGCCCGGCTCGCGCGTCGTGACCGACTACTATGCCAAGGCCGGCCTGCTGCCGTACCTTGAAAAGCTGCGCTTCAACGTGGTGGGATATGGATGCACCACGTGCATCGGCAACTCCGGCCCGCTGCCTACGGATGTTTCCAAGAGCATCGACGAGCACGGCCTGGTGGCGGTCTCGGTGTTGAGCGGCAATCGCAACTTCGAAGGCCGCGTGAACGTGGATGTCCGCGCCAACTACCTGATGAGCCCGCCGCTGGTGGTGGCTTATGCGCTGGCCGGAAAGATTGGCCACAACTTTGACACCGATCCGCTGGGCACGGATGAAGCCGGGCAGCCCGTTTATCTGAAGGACATCTGGCCCTCGCAGGCTGAGGTGGCCGCGGCCATTCAAAAAGGCCTGTCGAGCGAGAGCTTCCGCAAGGAGTACGCGACGGTGAGCCTGGGGGACGCTAACTGGCAGGGCCTCAGCTTCCCTACCGGCGACGTCTACCAGTGGGAACCGGACTCGACCTACATTCGCCAGGCGCCTTATTTTGACGGCATCACAAAAACTCCGGCGCCGCTGACTGACATTCTCGGTGCGCGCGTGCTGGCCGTTCTGGGCGACTCGGTCACAACCGACCACATCTCTCCTGCCGGCAACATCAAGGCCAACGGACCGGCGGGCAAATATCTTGCCGAGCATGGCGTGAAGCCGGTCGACTTCAATAGCTACGGCTCGCGCCGCGGCAATCATGAAGTGATGGTGCGCGGCACCTTTGCCAACGTGCGCCTGCGCAACAAGCTGGCGCCGGGCACCGAGGGCGGCGTGACCCGTCTGCTGCCGGAAGGCGAAGGGATGTCGATCTTCGACGCCAGCGTGAAGTACGCCGAGCGCGGAGTGCCTCTAGTGATCCTGGCCGGAAAGGAATACGGGTCGGGATCCTCCCGGGACTGGGCTGCCAAGGGGCCGAACCTGCTCGGCGTCAAGGCGGTGATCGCGGAGAGTTTCGAGCGCATCCACCGGTCGAATCTTGTTGGCATGGGCATCCTCCCGCTGCAGTTTGCCGACGGCGACAGTACCGAATCGCTGGGCCTGACCGGCGAGGAGATCTATGACTTCGCTGGCCTGAAGGCGATGCTTGGCACGAAGTTCGCCGCCGGTCGCCTGCTGCCTGTGAAGGCTACGGCGGCCGACGGCACGGTGAAGGAGTTCGACGCCAAAGTTCGCATCGATACGCCGCAGGAGATCGAGTACTTCGAGCACGGCGGCATTCTGCAGTACGTGCTGCGGCAGTTGGCGGCAAAGTAGGTTTCTCTGTTTTATTTCCGCCCCCCTTCCGCCTCCTTCTGGGGAAAGGGGGAGAGGACTCGAAGCTGGCCGTGGGGAAGGCCGATCGATACCGCAGTTTTGCGGAATCAACTCAGGTCTTCCACACGACTTCGAGGTCCACCCCAAAGTATCCGTGCGACAGGGCATTTCGCATGTCACATGCCGAGCGGGTGAACCGCTAAGCACTTACCCTGGTCAACATGAGCTCTTAAAAGCTCCTCCATTTATGGAGGGGTTGTTGACACGGGTTGGGCCTCGGAAACGACCTGATGCCGCAAGCGGGCATGGAGCACCCGGGGCGTGAGAACGTCCACCGACACGCCGAGGAGCTTTCGTAATTGGTAGCGAATCTCCCCAATGTCGAACATCGATGTCTCCGGCGTTGGGTCGACCAGAATATCGAGATCGCTATCTTCGGTATCGTCTCCATGAACAACTGACCCGAAGACGCGGGGGTTCTTGGCGTGTCGAGCCTCCACGATGTGGCGAATCTCTTCCCGATGCAGAGCCTCCGACGGTCTCATGAAATCCTCCCAGTTCTATGATTGCTCACATCTATCTTGTGACTGCGGCAGACCTTATACCAGCTACTGCTGAGACCATCGGGGGTGCTGTCTGACGTTCTCGGCAACGTTGCACCTGATTTTCCCCTTCTTGGGAGCCGTCCATGGCAAGCGCAATCTTATCCGCAACGAGTGAGAAAAACCGTTGATCCCTGGCGGAATAGGCGTCGTCGATATGACTGGCGAAGGTTAGGCTTCTCAACTGCCGGTGGGCCGTACGGTGCGGAAGTGTATACAGCGTGCGAATTCCTGTCTTAGGTGATCGCATAAGTTATTGTTATTAGAGATAGTTATCAGACAATAGCATCATATGCTTGTAATCGAACAGCATAAATTGCTTGCGATCAAACAGCGTGATATGCCGTGCGTTTGCACGGCGCTTTGAGCTTGCATTCACACGAGCAACTCTGGAGCATCCATGGCGGCACCGAACGAAAAACTGGCTGAATCCCTTGAAGTGCTGAAGACCCTTCAGCAAGGCGGCGCGCGCCTATTGCGCTCGGGCTGGAACTGTTGAGGGCGCACCGGCGGGCGATTGAGCAGATCACGCGTAAATATCTTTCCGGGAGACTGGAAGCTGACAATTCGGTCCTTGTCCGCGCCCGAGATATCGAGTCGTAAGAAATAATTGTCGTGAAGATCCTGCCCACGCTTTCCCGATCTTTTCAAGCGTTGCCTAAAGTGGCCCGCGCAGGCATCTGAGCGATGCTCTTGCTCCAGGATTCTTGCCGTTTCTGAAAAAAGACTGGCAATGAAAGAAGCATGAAAAACGCCACCCCAACCCGGAGTGGCGTTTTCGATCGAGAGCAGACCACGTTTACTTCTTTTTTAGGGGGATCTTGGTTGCAGGCCGCTTGGCTTTTTCCAGGCCGACCGCGGCCGGAACAAGAGTCGTCTCGTCTTCCCTGGTGCCCAGGAACTTTACGCCTTCCAGGTTGTGCTCGCCCATCACATGCAGGCGCAGAAAGTTCGTTGAGCCGGACTTGGTGCGCGTTCCGGCGACAATGGCGATGACCTCGCGCGGCCGCACATAGCCGCCCTGTTCGAGCAGGCTTTCGGCCACATCGACGAGCGCTTCGGTCGAGTTCACCTTGGGGCAGCGGATGGGGGTTGTGCCCCAGAGCAGGTTCAACCGATTGACAGTCACTTCAATCGGGCTCATGGCGAAGATCGGCGAAGTAGGATGGTACTTGGAAAGCTGCCGCGCCGTGACGCCAGACTCGGTGAACAGGGCGATGCCGCGCAGGTCCAGATCGTCTGCCGCGTGGGCGGTTGCTTCGCAGATGGTTTCGGCAATCGAGAGATGGCTGCCGCGTTCCCGCGGTTCGGTATATCTCTGTTCCTTGATGTGGCGTTCGGCGTCGGCAACAATGCGCGCCATCATGGCCACTGTGCCGACCGGATACTTGCCCACCGCCGACTCGCCGGAAAGCATCACCGCATCCGTGCCATCGTAGACTGCATTGGCCACGTCGGAAACTTCGGCGCGTGTGGGGCGCGGATTTTCGATCATCGATTCCAGCATCTGCGTGGCGGTGATCACCGGCTTGCGGAACTCGGCCGCGCGGCGAATAATGTGTTTCTGAATGGCGGGGACTTTCTCAGGCGGCACTTCGACGCCGAGATCGCCACGGGCCACCATGATGCCGTCAGCAACGGTCAGAATCGCATCCAGGTGCTCAATGGCCTGCGGCTTCTCCAGCTTGGCGATAATCCACGTTTCACCGCCGTACGCCGACACGCGATTGCGCACCAGTCGCACGTCTTCCGCAGTACGCACAAACGACACTGCAATGGCATCGACACCGGCGCGCAGCGCGAATTCGAGGTCATGGCTGTCCTTGTCGGTCAGCGAAGGGACGCGCACCGGAATTCCCGGC